>CALYPF010000075.1 GCA_945271245.1 uncultured Enterobacteriaceae bacterium
CTGGATCAGTTTTCAACCGCTGGGGTGGATCAGTTTTGCACCGTTGGTAACATGATGTGCTGGTTCGTCGGCTCGGGGCGTCTTTTATGCAGTATTGCCTGCGCCCGGAGATTGGTAAGGTCGAAATTGCTCCGTTTGCTTATATGCGAGGGCGGACTTTCGAAAATGCGGTGGTGATACTGGACGAGGCGCAAAATGTTACTTCGGCGCAAATGAAAATGTTCCTGACGCGGCTGGGGGAAAATGTGACCGTAATTGTGAATGGCGATATAACCCAGTGCGATCTTCCCGCGGGCGTAGCATCAGGATTAAGCGATGCGCTGAGGCGGTTTAATGAGGATGCGATGATAGGTATTGTCCAATTTGGGCGAGAGGATTGTGTACGTTCAGCGCTGTGCCAGCGCACGCTTGAAGCCTATAATGAGTGACGCTCTGCGGTACCATCAGAGAAGACCCGGTGCGCCGGGCTTCTCGCTGTAACCCGGCGCAGTACACTACGCCGGAGCGGTAAACGGCAGCTAATAAAAAAGCTCAGGCCTGAACCTGAGCTTTTTTATTTAAAAATGGCGGTGAGGGAGGGATTCGAACCCTCGATACGTTGCCGTATACACACTTTCCAGGCGTGCTCCTTCAGCCTCTCAGACACCTCACCGAATTGTTTCGCTACCCGTTGCCGGGCAACGGGGCGCCACTATAGGGAGTTGCGTTTCAGCGGTCAAGATAATTTTATGCATTTAGCGCCGTTCGCCTAAGCTCTGAACAGCAAAGGCGCGCGGGCGGTTTTACAGCGATAAGTAAGGTACTTATTGACCGCTATGTCAGCGGGTGTACACCGGATATTTTAGGCCATAACGATGTATCGCTATAGCCGGGCAGATTGGCCGCGTGCGAGCAGGTGATGTAACAACGCTGGCGATGGGACGGATAAAAATGTATCAAACACTGTATTGGGCGTGGTTAACGCTGGTGCACTGGAAAAGCGTTGAGCTAGTTGAACACAAAAAGCCCGATAAATCGGGCTTTTTGTGAGACAAAGTCGTTTTTTAAACCCACCAGGCGACTCTGCCATAAAGATGGCGGTGAGGGAGGGATTCGAACCCTCGATACGTTGCCGTATACACACTTTCCAGGCGTGCTCCTTCAGCCTCTCGGACACCTCACCGAACTGATTTATTCCTGCGGGCGGGACGGGCGCTAATGTAGGGGAAAGCATAAATCCCGTCAATGTAAATTTCAGCGATGCTGGCGCGTTCAGTTAAAGTTTGCTCTGATTGGCGGATTAAACAGCATTTCATTATGTTATTCATGCGGTTAGTGTGCATTCAGGCGCATTTTATTCGCGAAAAAAGAGCGTACGGGTAAATGTTCGTTCCAGGCGCTGCGAGCGCTCTGTGCTAAAGTGATAAACATCATTCACTTAGCACTCGGTCCATTAGGCCATCCTGGTTGCTATTGCCACATTGACCGCGCCTGATGTTTTAGCTACCTGCTATTCGCTCTGCTTTCTGCGCGCGGGCCTGCCGGACGTTTATCACAGCGCCCGGTGCTTTAAGTCTTTTCGCCGCCAGGAGTCGTTTGTAGGACTCAAGCTGTGCCAGCGTGCTATGGCACTTTTCAAATGCCGGCGCGGCCGGGAACATTACCCATAGGGGAGCCGTACATGGACATCCTGTTTTATCATCCCAGCTTTGACTGCGTCCGCTGGGGCGAATTATTAACGGCGGCGCTACCGCAGGCTCGGGTGCGTGCCTGGGCGCCGGGCGATGCGGCGCATGCTGATTATGCGCTGGTGTGGGATCCACCGCCGGAGATGCTGCAGCGGCGCCCTTTAAAAGGCGTGTTTATCCTCGGCGCCGGCGTGGATGCCATACTTCAGCGCCTGGCGACGTGCCCGGATGTTACTACCGGAAGTGCCGCTGTATCGACTGGAAGACACCGGTATGGCACGGCAGATGCAGGAGTATGCGGTCAGCCAAACGCTGCACTGGTTTCGGCGTTTTGATGATTATCGGCTTGCGCAGCAGACGGCCCGCTGGGAACCGCTGCCGCCCTACGCGCGCGATGGGTTTACGGTTGGCGTGATGGGGGCCGGCGTTTTAGGCACCAGGGTAGCAGAAAGCCTGGCCGAATGGGCGTTTCCGGTGCGTACCTGGAGTCGAAGTCGTAAAAAGCGGGTAAAAATAACCAGTTTTGCCGGCGCCGATGAACTGCCCGCTTTTTTACAGGCAACGCGGGTGCTGATTAACCTGCTCCCTTCGACGCCGGAAACGGCCGGTCTTATTAATGAGACGCTGCTGGCGCAGCTTCCTGCGGGTGCAATTGTCATGAACCTTGCCCGCGGGGCGCATCTGGTGGAGGACGATCTGCTGGCGGCGTTAAATCGTGGTCATATTAAAGGTGCGATGCTGGACGTTTTTGCCCGTGAGCCGCTGCCGCCGGATAACCCACTCTGGCAGCATCCGCGAGTCGCTATCACTCCCCATGTAGCGGCGGCGACGCTTGAGGAAGAGGCTATTGCGTTTATCGCAGAGATAATTGCGCGGCGCGAGCGCGGGGAGCGCCCCGCAGGCGAAATAGACAGAGTTCGGGGATACTAACGCGATGTAGCAGCGCGGCGGGATCTAAAATCGCCGGGCGTTTGCTGGTATTCTTGTAAAAAAAGACAGGAGATATCGATGTACCCCGTTGACTTACATATGCACACCGTCGCCAGTACGCACGCTTATAGCACGCTTCATGACTATATTACGATGGCGAAACAAAAAGGGATTACGCTTTTCGCCATTACCGATCACGGCCCGGATATGGCCGATGCGCCGCATTACTGGCATTTTATGAATATGCACGTTTGGCCGCGCGTCGTGGACGGTGTAGGTATTTTACGGGGCATTGAAGCGAATATTAAAAATACCGCTGGCGATATCGACTGCACCGGACCGATGCTGGACGCTCTGGATTTAATCATCGCCGGGTTTCATGAACCCGTCTTTCCCCCGCGTGATGCAGTCGCTCATACCGAGGCGATGATAGCCGCAATGGCGGGAGGCGATGTACATATTATTAGCCATCCCGGCAATCCTAAATTCCCCGTGGATATTCCGGCGATTGCGGCAGCGGCAGCGTACTATCAGGTTGCGCTTGAATTGAATAATTCCTCCTTTAGCCACTCGCGTAAAGGCAGCGAGCCTAACTGTCGGGCAATCGCCGAAGCGGTGCGCGATGCCGGCGGCTGGCTGGCGCTGGGGTCTGATTCGCATACGGCGTTTACGCTGGGCGACTTCAGCGAGTGCCGTCGTATCCTGGATGAGGTTAATTTCCCCGAAGATCGTATTCTGAACGTATCGCCGCGTCGGCTGCTGGATTTTCTGGCTTCGCGCGGCATGCCCTGCGATCCTGAACTTAACGCGCTTTTTCAATGAGAATGAAAGAAATGAACGAATTTTCAATGGTATGCCGCGTTCTTGGCTCGCTTTGGTATCGTCATCCTCAGAATACGCTGCTGGCACCGCTTTATGATCTTATCCGTGAGGATAAGCTGGCGCCCGTATGGCCACTGGAGCAGGCCGCATTACTGGAGCGTATACGCCAGAATAGCGAATGTGACGCGCTGGCCGCAGAGTATAATATGCTTTTTGTTGGCGAAGAATGTCGCGTGTCGCCATTCCGTTCCGCATGGGTCGGGCAGCGAGATGACAGCGAATTCCGCCAGTTTCTCACCTCATATCATATTCCTGCCGGTGACGGTGCCGCCGATCATTTCGGTGCTTTACTGCTGGCGGCTTCCTGGCTTGAAGATAATGCCGGTGAGCGTGATGATGAGGCGCTCGATACGCTCTTTGCCGACTGGTTATTGCCGTGGTGCGATTCCTTTCTGGGGAAAGTTGAGGCGCACGCGGAAACGGTTTTCTGGCGCACGATGGCTCAGTTAACGCGGGAAGCTATCTATGCGATGTGGGAAGAACTTCAGGAAAACGGCGACGAATTACCGGCGGATTAGTGTCATGCCACTTAGTGCTATTTGCGGCCACTAAACGGTGTCACAGCGCAGGAGCGTCGGGACGGAAGCATTTCGCCATGATACGGGCCTGGCCTGTTTAATATGGAGTTAATTTTAGGCCAGGGGTGTTTGTGAACATAGGCTTTATTTTCTGACGTCTCCTGTGATGGGCGTCAGTCGGATCTCTTCATTTGCCATGATAGAAAAAATATCTGATGCGAGCGGCACCTGCTGGCGTGAACCTGCCGGGGAAACCTCTGCTAATGAACACGCGACGTGGCTTGGACGCGCCGTAGCACCCGGTACGGCAAGCCACAAAGGGCTTAGCGGGCTTCACCCGTTGCCCGATAGTCTGGATGCCTTTGCGGCACGCTACCTTCTGGCGGAGGTGGCTGAGCGCACCCTGGACGTGCAGTACTATATCTGGGAGGACGATATGTCCGGGCGCCTGCTGTTCAGCGCGCTGGTAGCGGCGGCAGAGCGCGGCGTTCGGGTACGTATCTTACTGGATGATAATAATACGCAGGGCATGGACGATGTGCTGCGTTTACTGGATGCGCAGCCTAATATCAGCGTTCGTCTGTTTAACCCTTTTTCTTTTCGCACGCTGCGGGCGTTGGGTTATCTGACCGACTTCGCGCGCCTCAACCGCCGTATGCATAATAAAAGTTTTACCGTTGACGGTGAGGTGACCATTGTTGGCGGGCGCAACGTCGGCGATGCGTATTTCGGCGCCGGTGAACAGCCGCTGTTTACCGACCTCGACGTACTGGCAAGCGGGCCGGTGGTGGCTGAAGTGTGCGAAGACTTTGAACGCTATTGGAACAGCGCCTCTGTGTCTACGTTAGCCCACGTGCTCAATAGCGATAATGACGCAATTAGCCAACGTTTGTCTCTGCTGCCGGTGGAGCAGCACTCGACAATGGCACGGCGGTATCTGGAGCGTTTACGGACCTCGCATTTTGTGAGCCAGCTTGAGTCCGGATCCTTATCCATGATTTGGGCTAAGGCGCGATTGCTGAGTGACGATCCGCGTAAAGGCGAGGGCAAAGCCCGGCTGCGCAATTTGCTGGGCGTGCGGCTGCTGCGCGTTATTGGTGAACCCCGTACTCAGTTCGATATTATTTCGGCCTATTTTGTACCCACCCGCTCCGGCGTTGCCCAACTATTATCGCTGGCGCGCAAAGGCGTAAAAATCGCGATTCTGACTAATTCGCTGGCGGCGACGGACGTCGCGGTGGTGCACGCCGGCTATGCGCGCTGGCGCAAAAAATTATGGCGTCACGGTATCGCGCTGTATGAGTTAAAACCTCAGTCCGGTGATGGCGTAACGCAGCACGACCGCGGGTTAACCGGCAGTTCCGGTTCCAGCCTGCATGCCAAAACATTTAGCGTTGACGGGGAAAAAGTATTTATCGGCTCGTTTAATTTCGATCCTCGCTCGGCGATGCTGAATACCGAAATGGGATTTGTCATTGAAAGCGATGAGTTGGCGCAAAACATTCATCAGCGCTTCACGCGCAACCGCACCGAAGTCGCCTGGGCACTGCGGCTGGATAAGCTTGGTCGAATTAACTGGATTGATGAGCATAATGGTGCACAGCGCATAATTAAAAAGGAACCGCAAACGCGCTTTTGGCAGCGTGCGATGGTACGTATCGCCGCACGTTTGCCGGTAGAGTGGCTACTGTAGCTTTCCCCGCAGGGCGCGGGGAAGGAGCATCAGGCCGTAGGGGCCGGACGCGCGCGCTTTTTCTGAGGTTTTCCGGAAAACAAAAACCGCAGCAGCGGCACCCGTAGGTGTAGCTCATATAAAATAATGGCAATCCCGATAACAAAAACTAATCCTGCGCAAAATCCGAGCGTATTCGAGGCGATATGCGGCGTAATGAACGCGCCAAAAATGAGCGTGAGCGGATGGTGTACTAAATAAATAAACAGAGAGGCGTTAACGAAGTAAGTGACGCGCGGTGAATGCGAGTTAAGCAAGCGGTGCCCGAGAGAAAATACCACATTGGTCATCCAAAGCCCCATTAACATGGTAATGACGCCTTCGGTTTCAAATAGCCAGGCGTCTCCGCGCCCGAAGCGCTGATTGGCAATATAGGCGACAAAGGCCAGCGCTGCGCCGATAAAACAGGCGGGGGAAGGGCGAGTAAATAGCGCTTTTACCGACGGACGCGTAAACGCTATAGCGCCCAAAATAAAGAAAGGTAAATAGAAGAGCGTTTGCATCACTACAAAATTAAATAGCCCGTCGCTGAGCAGGCCGGGAGCCAGAATAAAGAGAGTATGGCGAAACACGCTCCACATAAGGCCGATAATCAAAAAAATCACCGACAGACGCAGCATAGATGCCGGTTTATTTATCGCCATCCTGGCACTGTTTTTTATTTTCTGAAAAATAAACAATCCCAGGGTTGTAAATATCACCAGTACCAGCAAAAACCACAGGTGGGAAATTAACTCCCACACCAGCGTATTATATTTTTGGTAAAAGCTGAGTTGATGCCACGTTGATGCCTGGCCGCTGACATATTGCAGCATAAGAAATTGCGGAAGCGTCAATAATGGAATAGCCGTTAGCATTGGAATGCCGACGCGCTCAACCCGGACCTTCCACCAATACCCTCGCGTATAGCGCAAATAAAGCATGTAGGAAAAATAGCCGGAGATGACAAAGAATACCTGCATACGAAAAGCATGAATGAAATCGTTAAACAGGGTAAGCCACCACGTGGGTTCTGCACTATTTACATGCCACTGATGGCTTGAATAGATCAGGGAAATATGAAAGGGAATGCCTAATAGCATGAGCCAGGCTCGGATCGAATCAAGGAAGAATTCGCGTTGCGCCGGTGCGTTACTCATATAACTCCAGAAGAATCTCGGACTAATCGCCTTATCCGTAAGTCCGGTACGGTTTAAATTGAAGCGCTAACCCTACACTAACGCTGGCGGGCTGTCTCCAGGAGAAGTGAATAAAGCGTAATCGTTTGACTTCTCGTAGCTAACACACAAACCCTATCGCTGAACCAGACCGTGATTTGGTTGTCGGAAAGTCGAAGTATCCATTAGAATGGATAGAATTGAATTTAGCACACAAAGGGGGATGTGCTGACTTTTATGAAACATAAACCAGAAATAAAACAACTGCGCTGGCTAGGTGCTGCAGTGATACTGTCCCTTTATACCACTTCGGTTTGGGCTTTTTCGATTGACGACGTCGCTAAAGAGGCAAAATCGCTGGCGGGTAAAGGTTACGAGGCACCTAAAAGTAATTTGCCTTCCGTTTTCCGCGATATGAAATACGCGGATTATCAGCAAATCCAGTTTAATCATGATAAAGCTTACTGGAATAAACTTAAGACCCCATTTAAGCTTGAGTTTTATCATCAAGGGATGTATTTCGATACGCCCGTCAAAATTAATGAAGTGACGGCCTCATCGGTCAATCGCATCAAATATAAGCCTGATTATTTCAATTTTGGCAAAGTGAAACACGACAAAGACACAGTGAAAAACCTGGGTTTTGCCGGATTCAAAGTGCTGTATCCACTCAATAATAAAGGTAAGAATGACGAAATAGTCAGTATGCTTGGCGCGAGCTATTTTCGTATTATCGGCTCCGGGCAGGTATATGGCCTTTCTGCACGCGGCCTGGCGATAGACACGGCGCTGCAGTCCGGTGAAGAGTTCCCGCGCTTTCGCGAGTTCTGGATTGAGCGTCCTGCGCCGAAAGCAAACTGGCTGGTAGTGTATGCGCTGCTGGATTCGCCCCGCGCTACCGGCGCCTATCGTTTTATTATCCGTCCCGGCCAGGATTCGGTTGTCGACGTGCAGTCAAAAATCTATTTGCGTGATGAAGTGGGCAAGCTTGGCGTAGCTCCGCTCACCAGCATGTTCCTGTTCGGGCCAAATCAGCCGTCGCCCGTCGCCAATTATCGCCCTGAAATGCATGATTCCAACGGGTTGTCTATTCATGCGGGCAACGGTGAATGGATTTGGCGCCCTCTGAACAATCCTAAACATTTGGCGGTCAGTACCTTTACTACGGAAAATCCTAAAGGCTTTGGTTTATTACAGCGTAACCGTAACTTCCATAGTTATGAAGATTTAGACGACCGTTATGATTTGCGCCCCAGCGCGTGGGTGCAGCCTGAAGGAGACTGGGGGAAAGGGCGGGTCGAGCTGGTGGAAATCCCCACCAACGATGAAACCAACGATAATATCGTCGCTTTCTGGACGCCGGATCAACTGCCTGCCCCGGGTAAAGAGATGAATTTCAAGTACTCTATCCGCTTTACCCGCGATGAAGATAAGTTACACGATGCAGAAAGTGCTTATGTACAGCAGACCCGTCGCTCCGTGGGTGATGTGAAACAGGCGAATTTAACCCGCCAGCCGGATGGCACCATTGCATTTATCGTAGACTACAGTGGCGCACAGTTGAAAAAACTGCCAAAAGATGCACCGGTGGCCGTTCAGGCCAGCATTGGTGACAACGGCGAAATCGTCGAAAATAGCGCGCGCTTCAACCCGGTAACGAAAGGCTGGCGTATGATGCTGAGGGTTAAAGTGAAAGACGAGAAGAAAACCACCGAGATGCGTGCTGCGCTGGTTAACGGTGATAAAACGCTAAGTGAAACCTGGAGCTACCAGTTACCTGCCAATGAATAAATCGACGAAGCAGAACTACGTTGACGCGCTCGTGCTTTCCGATAAATGGAAAGCCGAACTGGCGGCAGCGGACGAAAACGTGTTGCATCAGGCGCTTGACGCGCAAGGGCACGCCTATACGCGCGACGATGATTCCCCTTTAGGGTCGGTCAAAACGCGGCTGGAGGGTACGTGGCCAGATGCGCTGGGCGGCGAACAGGTCATTGAGGATGCAGAGGGGCGTACTCAATTACGGGCGATGCCGGAAACTCATCGTTCATCAATGGTGCCGGAGCCCTGGCGCACCAACCCGGTCGGGCGTTTTTGGGATCGCCTGCGCGGGCGCGCCGTCTCGCCGCGTCACCACGTGATGTCCAAGGCGGAACAGATAAGCGAGCAGAAGTGGCGTATGGTCGGTACTATCCGCCGCTATATCCTATTGGTGCTGACCCTGGCGCAAACGGTGGTAGCCACCTGGTATATGAAAACTATCCTGCCGTATCAGGGCTGGGCGTTAATTAATCCGGGCGACATGATAGGGCAGGATGTTTGGGTCTCCTTTATGCAACTGCTGCCTTATATCCTGCAAAGCGGCATTCTTATCCTTTTTGCCATTTTGTTCTGCTGGATTTCCGCCGGTTTTTGGACCGCGCTGATGGGCTTTTTGCAACTGCTGATGGGGCGGGATAAGTACAGTATTTCGGCCTCAACCGTTGGCGATGAGCCGCTGAATCCTGCGCACCGTACGGCACTGATAATGCCTATCTGTAATGAGGATGTTAGCCGGGTATTTGCCGGTCTGCGGGCGACCTGGGAGTCTGTAAAAGCAACCGGGCAGCAGCAGCATTTTGATGTGTACATCCTGAGCGATAGCTACGATCCGGATATTTGTGTCGCTGAACAGAAAGCCTGGATGGAGCTGGTGGCTGAAGTGCAGGGTGAAGGGCAGATTTTTTATCGACGCCGCCGCCGCCGTATGAAGCGCAAAAGCGGCAATATTGATGATTTTTGCCGTCGCTGGGGCAGCCAGTACAGCTACATGGTGGTGCTGGATGCGGATTCGGTAATGACCGGTGATTGCCTGACACAGCTGGTACGCCTGATGGAGGCGAATCCAAACGCGGGGATTATCCAGTCTTCTCCGCGAGCTTCCGGCATGGATACGCTTTACGCGCGCTGCCAGCAGTTCGCGACGCGCGTTTACGGTCCTCTATTTACCGCAGGGCTGCACTTTTGGCAATTAGGAGAGTCGCATTACTGGGGGCATAATGCCATTATTCGCGTGAAACCTTTCATTGAGCACTGCGCGCTGGCGCCGTTGCCCGGAGAAGGTTCCTTCGCCGGTTCGATTTTGTCGCATGACTTTGTTGAAGCCGCTCTGATGCGTCGAGCGGGTTGGGGAGTCTGGATTGCGTACGATCTCCCCGGATCGTATGAAGAGCTTCCGCCCAATTTGCTGGATGAACTTAAGCGCGATCGCCGATGGTGTCATGGCAACTTGATGAATTTCCGCCTTTTCCTGGTTAAAGGCATGCACCCGGTTCATCGGGCGGTATTTTTGACCGGCGTGATGTCTTATCTGTCGGCGCCGCTTTGGTTTATGTTCCTCGCGCTGTCGACCGCGCTACAGGTAGTGCATGCGCTAACGGAGCCACAGTACTTTTTACAGCCGCGCCAGTTATTCCCTGTGTGGCCGCAGTGGCGCCCGGAGCTGGCTATCGCGCTGTTTGCTTCTACGATGGTGCTGCTGTTCCTGCCTAAATTACTGAGCGTAATTTTAATCTGGTGTAAAGGACCAAAAGCCTACGGCGGATTTATCCGCGTGACGCTGTCCCTGCTGCTGGAAGTATTATTCTCGGTTTTGCTGGCACCGGTGCGTATGCTTTTTCACACGGTGTTTGTCGTCAGCGCATTTTTAGGCTGGGAAGTGGTATGGAATTCGCCGCAGCGTGATGATGATTCCACGCCCTGGAGCGAAGCCTTTATTCGTCACGGCTCGCAAATGCTATTAGGCTTAGTATGGGCGGTAGGTATGGCGTGGCTGGATTTACGCTTTTTGTTCTGGCTGGCGCCGATTGTCTTCTCCCTGATCCTGTCACCGTTTGTTTCAGTCATCTCAAGCCGCACAACGGTAGGGCTGCGTTCTCGCCGCTGGAAATTATTCCTGATCCCTGAGGAATATTCCCCGCCGCAGGTGCTGATAGATACGGATAAATATCTGGCGCTCAACCGCGCGCGCGCGCTGAACGACGGTTTTATGCATGCGGTCTTTAATCCGGCCCTGAATGCGCTGGCGACGGCGATGGCCACGGCGCGCCACCGGGCCAGTCAGGTACTGGAAATTGCGCGTGACAGGCACGTGGAGCAGGCATTAAACGAGACGCCTGAAAAGCTCCACCGCGATCGTCGTCTGGTGTTATTAAGCGATCCTGTTACGATGTCGCGCCTGCACTATCGCGTGTGGCAAGCGCCTGAAAAATACTCATCTTGGGTGCAGTATTATCAGACGCTGGCGCTTAATCCACAGGCATTGCAGCAGCATTAATTAAAAAATCCGCCTTCGTGCAGAAGGCGGTATCGAGTTTCCCTGAGGGGTCGACTTACATTCTGAGAAAAATCTTTATCTTATCGTGACGTTAAAAAATGCCGGCCTGTCCCGGCATTTTTTATGGAAATAAAGAATATCGAGAAAAAATGAAAACACTATTGATGATAATGGTAGCTTTAAGCCTGAGCGGATGCGGCAGCATTATCAGCCGCACTTTGCCAGGGCAGGGTGAGGGGCGGCAGTATTATCCGGGCGTACGCTGGGATTTACGCGATACGCCCTGGCGATATGTCACTATTTTGGATTTACCGCTTTCACTTATCTTCGATACTTTACTGTTGCCGATAGACGCGCATCACGGACCCTATGAGTAAAGTTCCAGCCGCCGGCTTAGCGCTCATCCCATTCATCGGCCGCGGTCTGTCCTTCTTCTGTATCCAGAGGCGGCTCCAGTTGAAACTCGCCCTCATCCCATTCGTGCAGCGTATTTTCTTCTATCCATTCCTGAGCAAGTTCGATTTCGTCAAAATCACCGTCGTAAACGCTCTGCGCCGCGGCACCGCTTAACATAGCAAAGCACTCGCCCGCGTCGGTTTCATCGGCGAGGAATTCGGCCTGCCACATGATATCGCCATCCTGCAGAATATATTTTTGCATATTGAACTGCTGAACTTCGGCATCTTCTCCTTGCTCTGCGCTATAGGCTTCACGCGCGGCGTCAATGGCTTCTTCAAGAGTGGCGTACATAGTCATGATTTGCTCCCTATCCAAGTGTGGAACTGGTGATGAGTGATAAAAATAACCGCTCGATTTCTCAAAAGAATAGACCAGGTTTGGGAAAGTAAAGATGAGAGGGCAATTTTTTAGCCCTAAGCGCGAATGACGGCCGGCGAGACGTCGGCCGTGTTTAGTGGTTAATAGCGTGAGGGGACGCCTTCAGGGCGCGTTTTAAAGCGACGGTGCAGCCACATGTATTGATCGGGCGCCATCAGAATACAGCGCTCTACAATATGATTCATCCAAATAGCGGTCTCTTCAGGGCTGCCCAGCGGCGGGTTTTCTTCCGGAGGAAGCATAATAAGCTCATATCCTTTCGCGTTCGGCTTACGGCGCGGAACAAAAGGAACAATGCTGGCTTTAGACGTTTTGGCCAGCATCCAGGTGCCAGAAGTCGTTGCCGCCTGTTCAACGGCAAAAAACGGCACGAAGACGCTGTTACGAGGACCATAATCATGATCGGGTGCATACCAGATAACGTCGCCCTGCTTCAGCGCCCGGATCATACCTTTCAAATCTTTTCGGTTAATCATGGACTTGTTGGAGCGCATGCGGCCCCATGTCTGCAGCCAGTCGAGTAAGGGATTATCGTTGGGGCGATAAACGCCAATGCCGGGCGCGTGCATGCCAAAAATGCGTGCACCCAGCTCCAGGGTAAGAAAATGCACCCCGATAAGCAGAATGCCACGCTTTTCTTCATACAATTTTGTGACCGGATCGAAGCCCGTGACATCGAACCATTTTTCAATGCGCCAGTCGGGCCAGAACCAGGCCATTCCGGTTTCCAGCAGACCCATTCCTACAGATTCGAAATTTTTTTTGACTAATTGCTGGCGCTCGGATTCAGGCATGTCCGGGAAGCAAAGCTCAATATTTCGGTGCGCTATGTGCGCCCGTTTTTTCATGAGATGTCCGGCGGCGCGGCCTAAAATACGCCCAAGTTGCCAGATGACCGGATAAGGGAGTAGAACGATGAGATAAAGTACGCCAATACCCAGCCAGGTCAGCCAGTATCGGGGATGTAATAGTGCGCGAGAAAACTGTGGTAACTGTGTCATGACGATCCTGTATTCAGGAAAATAACTTACATTTACGCCTATTGTGACATTTTTTTTGGGTTCGCCAAAATCCAGTGACAGCCTGAGTGTTCTCCCGGATAACATTCATGGATGCGCCGGTAACGATTAAGGGCAACGGGCGCGCTGATATTACGCCCTTAATATTATGTTAAGGGTTACGCTGAGTAGGGGCTGCGCCGCGTGCATGCTCTCCTTCACCCGCACTGTTTATGTAGGGTGATAGTTGTGGTGAGCCGGGTGTGAATAACTACCCGCGCGGCGTCAAAGTTGCTGCAACCGCGCGGGAGGGTTACTGTTGGATACCCTCGACGGAAATAATCAGTTCGGCATCCTGCGCGGCCGGCCCTAAATCTTTATTAATGTTAAAGTCTTTCAGATGAATTTTCCCTTTAGCTTCAAAGCCTGCGCGTTTTCCGCCCCACGGATCGTCACCTTTGCCCATGAGTTTGGCCTGTAGTGTCAGCGGCTTTGTGACGCCGTTTAACGTAAATTTTCCTTCAATTTGTAGTGCATCTTGCGCTTTCTTCACCGACGTTGAGGTAAATGTTGCCTGAGGATATTTACTGACATTCAGAAAATCGGCGCTGCGCAGGTGTTTATCACGCTCTGCGTGGTTGGTATCAATACTGGCCGTGTCGATAGAAACATTAACTTTGTCCGCCGTGGGATCTTTTTCATCAAAACTAAAGGTGCCCTGAAAATCTTTGAAAGTACCATAAAGCCAACTATAGCCTAAATGCTGGATACGAAAATTAACGAAAGCGTGCTGGCCTTCCGTGGCGATTTTGTAATCGGCGGCAAATGCAGAGGCGCTGGTGGCGAGCAGTGCAGTAAGGGCCAAAATGCGAAAATTTTTTTTCATAGTGATTCTCCAGAGTAAAGGGTCACGATTTGCTCAGCATGCGGCTGAGCGTGGCATCTTTGTCGATAAAGTGATGTTTGAGCGCGGCAAGGGCGTGTAGCGCAGAAAGCCCAATAAGCCCCCAGGCCAGCCAGAGATGTACGCGTCCTGCGATATCAGCCTGTTCTCCTTCGCCGCTAAGCAGGGCCGGAAGAGTAAACCAGCCGAAAACGCTGATAGGTTTACCGTCAGCCGTTGCGATGAGATATCCGCTTATCATAACGGCAAAAATAAGCATATACATGAGGTGATGGGCCGCGATTGCGACTATTTGCGTCATGCGTGAATGGGTTTCTAACGGCGTTGAAGGAGAAAGGCTGCGCCAGATAACTCGGGCCAGCATGATAAAAAATAGTATTACGCCAATGCTTTTATGGAGTTCTGGCGCCGTGTGGTACCAGCTGTCGTAGTAGCCCAGTGTGACCATCCACAACCCCAGTCCGAACATTCCATATATCAACAGAGCGGTTGTCCAGTGCAAAGCGACAGTCATGTAACCGTATTTTTCCTGCGTATTTCGCCAGCGCATTTCAGGTTGCCTCGAAGTAAAGCGAAGCCCCAATCTGGCGTGGAGTAAACTTAAATGCAACAAAAATATAACAATAAAACCATTTGTTTTTTTAATATCAAAAAAATTGAATAACTCGCCGGTAGTTTCGCCTTAATCTTGAAATAATATACGTTGTCGCACCGTTGAGGACACCGGTAGTGTGGGAATTACAAGGATGTCATCCAGATATTGGCACAGTATATTTGGGAAGAGGAGGCGTGATGAAAGAGAACGCTACACCCCGTCCGGCCTGTCGCCAGTGGGCAAAATGAGACGGCGCACCTGACACCAAAGACGGTAAATCTGATAACGCGTAGCGCGGTTTTCGGCGAAATAACGAAGCAGACAGGCAGGGCCGCGCAGCGCGGCCGAAATTACTTAGCATCCGGGAAGAAGGACATCAGGCTTGCTTAAAGCGTGATAGCCTGAACGAGGCGAGCGCCGGGGTTATGGAGTGACCCTGCGCAAAGCGGCAGGCGATTTCCCCTAGCGCCGGTGCGAATTTAAACCCGTGCCCGCTAAGGCCGGTGATGACCAGTGCGTCAGGGGCTTGCGGTAAGGTATCGATGATAAAATCGCCATCAGGAGAATTATCATAACTACAGGCTTCTCCGTGCAAACAGACGCCGGTGCCAGGAAGAATTTGCCTTAAAAAAGTAAATGCCTCGCTGCCATCACTGACTGTTGTGCCGAAAGGCGCGCGTTGCTCAGGGCTACTGATAGGCTGCCCGCCGCTATGTTTGCCAATTTTTAGCGCGTTGTTTTGAGATGGGAAACCGTAAAAACTGTCGCCATTCTCAAGTTCAGCGGTAAATGCCGGAAAATGATTTTCGGTACTAAAGAGCCCGTCCGCCTGATGCCAGGCGAAAACTTTCCGGATAGGCGTAATGGGCAGTGATGGAAGCAACTTTCCTGCCCAGGTTCCGGCGCTGAGAAGTAATTTCGCGCCGCGCCAGCAGCCTTCCGCTGTATCGACTTCGATGCCGTTTTCCGTTTGTCGAATGGCCGTTGCCGGGCAGTTAAATAGCTGCGCACAGCCTGCCTCACAGGCCAGGCGAATAAATAAAGCGACCGCATCTTCACTGTTGAGCACCCCGCCGTTGGGTTCAAACATGCCAATAAAATATTCAGGGACGCGAATTTGCGGCCAGCGGGCCATTAACTCGCGGGCATTAATTTTTTCCAGCGGTATTTGCCACTGGCTGGCGCTGTGGGCAACATTGCTTAAAAATACACTGTCTGCCGGGCCAATATTGAGGACACCGGTTTGAGTGAACAGACGTTTTTCACTCAATTGCTGCAGTTCATCCCAGAGCGTTTGCGATCTTAACGCCAGGGAGACATATTTTTCACCTTCGCCGTAGGCGTGCCTGATGAGGCGCGTTTCACCGTGATGGCTGCCTTGCTGATGCGGCGGATGCGCGCTATCAATCATTAGTACGCGCAGCCCGGCCTGAGTGGCGTAATAGCCAGCCGCGGCGCCAATAGAGCCGCTCCCGACAATAATTAAATCGTAATCCATATTTTATCCGGGCATGTTAGCGTGAAATTAGCAGGGTAATTAACCGGGCTTCAACTCTCAAGCGCCAGCGTGTTTTTTATATTCGCCATTCGTTATTTTCGCCTGTTAGCGAAAAAGTTACTACTAATAACGATACGTATTTCCCGTTATTGAAACACGCAGTAATTTTCACCTGAAGTGACAACTGAAAACCCGCGGCCCGTTTAGGCAAATTTAACGCAGCAGCAATATGATAAAGTCAGATAAGTAGTGTGAAGCTGCAGGCAAATGCTTTTCTGTCAGTAATAAAAAAGCGCCAGAGGCGCTTTTTTATACTTCATCATGGAAACCCGGCGTCATAGCAGGTTAATGCTTTCTGAATACATCATCCTGATAATCACCTGACTCAATTTTAGCGATCCCGGCCTCAAGAATGGAGATGAATTGCCGGGCGACATCGGTTGTCAGCCATAGCGTTTGGCCAACTTCAGTTTCATCTGGCGTGGATTGATTTGCCGTCAGATAGTGCAGGCGGAGCATTAACGCATCGTAATTGTCTACAGTACTGATATCCCATCCTACAAGGGGATGCGTTTGAATCACTTCATGATTATTCTTCATCATACCCCCGTAATACGTGTTTAATGACAACGGACTTTGAGGCTAATGCGATTTTATTGTGAAGCAGATTAATTATATCAAAAAAATAATATTAAGAATATCTCGTTTAAACAACGGGGGAATTTGCCTTTTTATTACTGCGAGGCCCGTCCTCCGATAGCGTAATAGCGCGGTGAGATAAAAAAGCCGGTGGTTTATATGAAGAGTAAAAAACGGGCGGCGACGCCCGTAAACCCTGGCACAAAATCGCGTCATGAATAAAACCAGTCGTCGGCGCTTTCCCAGGTTTCCTGAAGGATTTCGCTGATACGCGCTTTGTCTTCGCTGGAAGCACCGAGCACGAATAGATTGTTGCCTGCGGCGTAGCGTACCTGCACCTGACCGGGAATATCCGGAAATGCCGCTTCAATACGTCGCGTTAGCTCTTCGCTTAGCGCATCTACGGCGCCCGGCGGGAGCGGCGTTGCTTTGGCGAGGGTAATTTCAATACGCATAATGAGTTCCCAAAAATAAATACTGTATTTTTATACAGTATTTATTTTTGGCTGGCAATACTGAAAATTACCGGCGTTTTCTTATTTTGAATAAGAAATTTACTCAGATTTTATCGACCACGCTAAGGTTTCTCCGGCAAGGAAGGGGATTAATGTATCGTCTCCGGGTAGCTCAAGGCGCTCAGGTATAGTCTCCGGCGCACGAACCAGTGTAATGGTCTCTTCATTGGCGGGCATACCGTAAAAGCGCGGGCCGTTGAGCGAACAAAAAGCCTCCAGCTTATCCAGCGCATTAAGTTCTTCGAAAACGGATGCATACGCTCCAAGAGCCGCTGGGGCATTAAAGCAGCCGGCGCAGCCGCAGCTTGATTCTTTACGCGCGCGGGAGTGGGGCGCGGAGTCCGTGCCTAAAAACACGCGCTCGCAGCCGCTGGCGACTAACTCTCTTAGCGCCCGTTGATGGATGTTCCGCTTTAAAACGGGCAGACAATAGAGGTGGGGGCGAATACCGCCGGACAGCATATGGTTGCGATTAAACATTAAATGCTGAGGCGTAACGGTTGCCGCCAGGCGTGAATCGCCATCGCGAACATACCACGCCGCTTCCTGAGTCGTAATATGCTCAAATACTATTCTGAGCGCTGGATATCGCCGGCGCAGTGGTTCCATCACCGAATCGATAAAACGCGCTTCACGATCGAAAATGTCAATATCGGCATGCGTGACTTCACCGTGTATCAGAAGCGGCATGTCCAGCCGCTCCATTTGTTCCAGAAGTGGCGCTATTGTGTCTATGCTGGTCACGCCGTGCTGTGAATTGGTGGTCGCATTGGCCGGATAAAGCTTTGCTGCAGTGAACACCCCCTCGTTGAAACCGCGCCTGAGCGTCTCTGGTGCCAAAGAGTCCGTCAGATAGCAGGTCATTAAGGGGGTGAATGCATGATGAGGCGGCACGGCGGCTAAAATGCGCCGCCGGTAGGCGATAGCTGCTTCGACGCTGACGACAGGCGGCGTTAAATTAGGCATAACGATCGCGCGTGCAAACACGCCGCTGGTCCAGGGGAGAACGCTATGCATCAGATGGCCGTCGCGAAGATGCAGGTGCCAGTCATCCGGGCGTCGAAGGTGTATTTCCTGAACAGAAGTGGTCATGGGTGAATGCTCCGGCTTGGAATTATGTCATCAAACAAAAGGGGCCGGGCACAAAGCATAAGCAGAAATGCAGTGCAATGCACTCCCCTCCTGCGAAAATAATCGGAGAGGAGCCTTTTAGTAATGTTAGTCGGTAAAGGGAATAACGATTTGCCCGGGTTTAACTTCAATTCCTTTGGCGTATTTCTTCGCCAGCGCCTCGCCTTTGCTGCTATCTTCACTCAAAACATAGGCGGGTTTTTTATTGAAGTAATTGCGTAACGACTGGTTAAGATAAGGCACGATGGTTTGCAGCACGGACTGCATTTTTTCAGGTTTAATACTGGCATCGACAATCTCCATTTCCTGAAGATAAATCGCCCCTTGCTCTTTATTAAAAGCCGGCAGCGCTTTTAGCGTAAGCTGCATGGTGGCATTTTGATTACCGAACAGTGAATTCATCGTGAGATCGGCATCGCCGCTGAGCGTGACTTTATTCGGTTCACTGCGCCCAATCTGGCTTTTTAAATGTTTTAGAACGATATGCGCGTCGGCTATCCCGGGCAGGCCGATATCTTTTGCAAATTGGTTACGTTTTTCCAGCGCCTGGTTAATTTCCTGCTCATTCACGGTCCACGAGGTTAACTGATTACAGCCGACAAGCAGTGTGCTGACAGCAAGCGCAGCAGCCATTATAATTTTCTTCATTAGTTACTCTCTTAGGTACTCATAGCGTCGCTACTAACATTATAGTATTATCCCGCGCGTTTAAGAGAAGGACTAGCAGAAAAAGCTGAAAGCCCCGGTAAAGGGGCCTGGATTAACGTGCAATAGACGTCAGTAGCGTAATTTGCGTTTGTTTAGCCATATTATCGCGATAATCCGCTACGCGGGCGGGATAGCTTATACCAGCGACCAGGGACAGGCTTCGCAGCAGGGGAAACAGTTGAAAATCGTCGTCGGAAAGTTCGCCGTTAACTGCATTAGGCTGTTTAATCAGCGGATCGAGAGTGCGTAAATCGTCGCTAATTTTCTTAATAAGCCCCGCTGAATGCGCGAGATGTTGTTCAAAATCGCCAATTATCGCTTCTTTTCTTTGCCTGAAACCGGCGCGCGCCTCCGGCGTCGTGAACTCGTCAAACGGTGCCGTTGCAAAGCGTGGCAAGAGCAGGCGATTTACGTAACCGTCAACGCGGCGCAGCCACGCTTCCAGCTGGGGGCTACGCGGCTCGGTAAGTAATGGTTTGCCGTCCAGCGCATCGACATAATGAACAATATCCATACTTTCAGCCATGCAGCGGCCATCATCTAACTGCAAAATGGGCACCATTTTTTTGCCAATCAGGCGTACGGGCGTTTCTTCATCGTCGTTTAACAGGGTTTTCAGCGTTACCGGGAGATTTTTTAACCCGAAGATCATACGGGCTTTAACGCAGAAAGGGCAGTGATCGTAAATATAAAGCTTCACGGTTCTCCTCCTCGACATAGGCCTCCCTGCAGTATGGAAGACAATTGTCGGGCCAGCAAACCCGGACTAAAAACAGAAGTGAGCAATTATCTAATATATCCCCCAGATAGCCTCTAATCATGCGGCTACCCGTGAAATTTATCGTCAACGTGCGGTTGAGCGCCGTCTGTTATGATTGTTTGACGGTACGCCCGCACGACGCAATGTTTCTGCTATCGGTACTACAGTTATGGGCGACGCTGCCAGAAATAAAAGGAAGGAGCAAAATACAGGTTATGTTTGGCTATCGTAATAACGCGCCTCAAATCAGGTTGGTGACTGACAGGCTTATCGTACGTCTGGTGCACGAGCGGGATGCCTGGCGCCTGGCCGATTACTATACGGAAAACCGCCATTTTCTTAAGCCATGGGAACCCATTCGCGATGAAAGTCACTGTTATCCATCCGGCTGGCAGGCGCGGTTAACTATGATAAATGAGATGCACCGACAGGGCAGCGCCTTTTATTTTGCGCTTTTTGACCCTAATGAACGCGAGATACTCGGCGTGGCTAATTTTTCAAACGTGGTGCGCGGCGCGTTTCACGCCTGTTATTTGGGATATTCGCTGGGTGAGGCCTGCCAGGGGAAGGGGTTGATGTTTGAGGCGCTTAGCGCGGCAATCCGCTATATGCAGCGTAGCCAGCATATTCATCGAATTATGGCTAACTATATGCCTCACAATCAGCGCAGCGGGGATCTTCTCTCCAGGCTGGGGTTTGAGAAAGAAGGGTACGCAAAGAATTATCTGCTGATTGATGGCGTCTGGCGCGATCATATATTAACGTCGCTTACCACCTCTGCATGGCGGCCAGGCCGTTAATTGTATGCGGTATCCTGCATTCTTCCCGTGAAATCGCCGTGAATTACCGCCTGTAACAACTCGCGGTAGTATTTCTGCCCGGGTTGAGTAGACTAAGCGCTTTTCATAGTTGCACGTTCTGTATAAAACAGATGCCAGGCGCAGGCTCACGGATGCCGTCGTCCGGGCGATGATGGAAGCGGTTAATGAATTTATTAAAATCGCTGGCTGCGGTCAGCTCAATGACGATGTTTTCTCGCGTGCTGGGGTTTGCCCGCGACGCTATCGTGGCGCGCATTTTCGGGGCCGGCATGGCAACAGACGCCTTTTTTGTCGCATTCAAGTTGCCAAACCTGTTGCGTCGTATTTTTGCCGAAGGCGCCTTTTCTCAGGCGTTTGTGCCTATCCTTGCAGAATATAAAAGTAAGGAAGGTGAAGAGGCCACGCGCGTATTTATAGCCTATGTGAGCGGTCTGCTGACGCTCGCGTTATCTATCGTCACCGTTCTTGGGATGATAGCGGCACCTTGGGTTATTATGGTTACTGCGCCGGGGTTTGCCGATACGGTGGACAAATTTACCCTTACGACGCAGCTACTTCGTATTACATTTCCGTATATTTTGCTGATTTCACTCGCCTCACTGGTTGGCGCAATACTCAATACATGGAATCGGTTCTCAATTCCTGCCTTTGCGCCCACGCTGCTGAATATCAGCATGATTGGATTTGCGCTCTTTGCCGCGCCCTATTTTCATCCGCCGGTACTTGCGCTGGCGTGGGCGGTAACGGTGGGCGGGGTTTTGCAGCTTTTTTATCAATTGCCCCATCTGAAGAAGATAGGGATGCTGGTCTTGCCGCGCGTCAGTTTTAATAATGCCGGGGCGCTGCGGGTCATGCGCCAAATGGGGCCAGCGATTCTGGGGGTTTCCGTTAGTCAGATTTCATTAATCATTAATACGATTTTTGCATCGTTTTTAGTGTCAGGCTCGGTCTCATGGATGTATTACGCTGACCGATTAATGGAATTTCCTTCCGGCGTGCTGGGAGTAGCATTAGGGACTATCTTGCTGCCGTCGTTGTCGCGCAGCTTTGCCAGCGGCGATCGTGAGGAATACAACCGCCTTATGGATTGGGGGTTACGTCTCTGTTTCCTGCTGGCGCTACCAAGCGCCGTTGCCCTCGGTATTCTCGCACAGCCATTGACGGTGTCTTTATTTCAATATGGAAAGTTTTCAGCATTTGATGCGCTTATGACCCAGCGGGCGCTGATTGCCTACTCCGTGGGGTTAATTGGCCTGATTGTGGTTAAGGTATTGGCTCCAGGCTTTTATTCGCGGCAGGATATTAAAACGCCAGTGAAAATTGCCATAGTAACGCTCATTATGACTCAGCTTATGAATTTGGCATTCATAGGGCCGCTGCGCCATGCCGGCCTGTCGCTTTCAATCGGGCTGGCAGCATGTCTGAATGCGGCATTATTATTCTGGCAGCTCCGTAAGCGCCAGATTTTTACGCCACAGCCAGGCTGGAGGCTGTTTTTAACTCGTTTGATTATTGCTGTGGCAGTGATGGCGGCGGTGTTAATCGGCGTGCTTCATTTTATGCCTGAATGGAGTACCGGAACGATGCCTTTCCGTTTGCTACGCCTGGTGAGCGTTGTGCTGGCCGGGTCTGCTGCCTACTTTATCACGCTGGGCGCGCTGGGATTTCGGCCCCGCCATTTTGCCCGACGCACGACGTCGGCTTAACTATCTGCGGTGTAATTGGGCTATGTATTCGCTCACACTGGCAGTGACGCTGTCATATTTATCAGGCTGCAGGCCGTGCGGCCCGCTATTTCAGAAGGCGCGCGTAGTCGGTGCTCTATCCGTTCAGTATGATTCATGTGCGATAACGCTAGCGGTTGCGCTGCCGGCTTAACATGACTGGGGGCGGTGTTTTTGCCCGACGCACGACTTCGGCTTAACTACCTGCGGTGTGAATGGCCGCGCGTTCGCTCACGCTGGCAGTTGTTACCAACGGTGCAAAACTGATCCACCCCAGCGGTTGAAAACTGATCC
>CALYPF010000076.1 GCA_945271245.1 uncultured Enterobacteriaceae bacterium
TTAGACCGTTGGTGGTGACGGTAAGTGGATCACTTTTTACCCGTTGTTGACAATACGGGTATCCCGCTCAAATCTCACCTCGTTTTTACATAAACTTCACTTGCTGCAACTGGCGGATTCGCGTAAAACTGTCAGCCGCTCTTTTGGCCACGAAAACGCAAACCTATGTTTCAGGATAATCCGCTGCTTGCGCAGCTTAAACAGCAATTACACTCCCAAACGCCGCGCGCTGAAGGGGTAGTCAAAGGCACGGAAAAAGGCTTTGGTTTCCTCGAAGTCGAAGCAAATAAAAGCTACTTTATTCCGCCTCCGCAAATGAAAAAGGTCATGCACGGTGACCGCATTATTGCCTCTATCCACACCGATAAAGATCGTGAAATTGCAGAGCCTGAGGAGCTGGTCACTCCTTTTCTGACCCGCTTTGTCGGGCGGGTGCAAAAAAAAGATGACCGCTACGCTATTTTACCTGACCACCCTTTATTAAAAGACGCAATTGCCTGCCGCCCGGATCGGGGCCTGGCACATGAATTTCAGGACGGCGACTGGGCCGTAGCAGAAATGCGCCGCCATCCGCTGAAGGGCGATCGCAGTTTTTATGCTGAATTAACGCATTATATTACCCACGGCGATGATTGCTTTGCTCCCTGGTGGGTGACGCTTGCGCGCCATAACCTTGAGCGTGAAGCCCCGAACGGCGTGTCAGTCGAAATGATGGATGAAGGTCTGCCGCGTGAAGATTTAACCGCCCTGCCCTTTGTAACTATTGATAGCGCCAGTACTGAAGATATGGATGATGCGCTGGTGGTTGAACAAAAAGGCGACGCGCTGATTTTGACCGTTGCCATCGCCGATCCCACCGCGTGGATCGCCGCCGGCAGTAAATTAGACGGTATCGCCCGGGTTCGCGCATTCACCAACTATCTGCCGGGGTTCAATATCCCAATGCTGCCGCGCGAATTATCGGACGACCTCTGTTCTCTGCGCCCGAATGTGCGCCGCCCGGTGCTGGCCTGCCGTATGCGCATTGAAAAAGACGGGACGCTGAATGAGGATATCCACTTTTTTGCTGCGGAAATCGAATCTAAAGCAAAACTGGTCTACGATAACGTGTCCGATTGGCTGGAGAAGCAAGGCGACTGGCAGCCGGATAACGACACAATTGCTGAACAAATTACGCTGCTGAATGAAGTCTGTCAGCGTCGCAGCGCGTGGCGTCAGACGCATGCGCTGGTATTTAAAGACCGTCCAGACTATCGCTTCGTGTTGGGTGAAAAAGGCGAAGTATTGGATATTATTGCCGAACCGCGCCGTATCGCGAACCGCATAGTTGAAGAAGCAATGATTGCAGCCAATGTTTGCGCCGCAATCACGCTGCGCGACAAACTCGGATTTGGCATTTATAACCTACACGCAGGTTTCGATCCTACTAACATTGAGCAGCTAACTGCAATGCTGGAAAGCCACGGTCTGCATGCCGATCCCGCGGAGGTCCAGACCTTATCCGGTTTTTGCAAACTGCGCCGTGAAATAGATGCTCAGCCAAGCGGTTTTCTTGATAGTCGCATCCGCCGCTTCCAGTCCTACGCGGAAATTGGCACCTCACCGGGTCCTCATTTTGGATTAGGTTTAGAAGCCTATGCAACCTGGACGTCGCCGATACGTAAATACGGCGATATGGTTAATCATCGCTTACTGAAAGCGTTAATTAAGGGTGAACAACCACCGCGTCCCGAAGATGAAACTATCGCGCAAATGAGCGAGCGTCGGCGTTTTAATCGGATGGCTGAACGCGACGTTGGAGACTGGCTATACGCGCGCTTCTTGCAGGATAAAGCAGGAACCGATACGCGCTATGCTGCGGAAATTATCGATATCAGCCGTGGTGGGATGCGCGTTCGCCTCGTAGATAATGGCGCAGTGGCGTTTATTCCTGCCCCCTTCCTGCATGCGGTTCGCGATGAGCTGGTTTGCAGTCAGGAAACGGGTACCGTGCAAATTAAGGGCGAAAGCGTTTACAAAGTTACTGAGGTTATTGACATAACTATCGCTGAAGTGCGCATGGAAACGCGTAGCATAATCGCCCGCCCGGCCTAATCCCCCCGTTAAATCTAGCGCAGTGCCAATGCTGCGCCTCTATTAGCCTTTAGCCTTTAGCCTTTAGCCTTTAGCCTTTAGCTTTATATCGTCTGAGCTTATTCAGTCATATTTTCAGCGCGTTGCACGCTGAAAATGCCGACCTGATACGTTACGACACTGTAACAATTAAGATTCTTTTACCTGTCTAAATATTTTGTATCACTTAGAATAGTATTTAGCGATATAACAGGTAGTGATAATCACTGGGGTGATTTATTGGCTGTATCGCAGCTTCGTTCACAAAGACGCTTTAAGTTGCCAATTAGCCGTTATACTTAGTGGGTGTCTTTCTGTGAATCTTAATTCAGGAGAAAGTATTTATGACATTTAATAACAAAAAAATCGCTGCTGCCGTTTTGGCTGTAACTCTGGCAATGTCTCTCAGCGCCTGTAGTCACTGGTCGAAACGCGACCGTAACACGGCAATCGGTGCCGGTGCAGGCGCCATTGGCGGCTCTGTCCTGACCGATGGCAGCACGCTTGGCACTCTCGGCGGTGCAGCGGTCGGCGGTATTATCGGTCACCAGGTGCACTGATACGGCTGAAATAGACGCTTTTTTGCGGGCCTGGTGGTCTTCAACCGACCCGCTTAATTCCTCCCGGACCAGCGGCCTTTACTACGTTATCAGCCCCACCCGACATTAACTTTCGTAAGCCCAAATCCCTGACAGTAATCATCCCCCCGCCAGTTTGGCTTTCATTCCTTTTTCTTCCAGCAGGCTTTTAATAAGTTCTCGTTTATCCCCCTGGATTTCAATAACTCCATCTTTAATCGCCCCCCCGCAGCCGCATTTTTTCTTTAATTCAGCAGCAATTTTTGCGATTACGTCATCATCCGCATCAATCCCGGATATCACACAAACCCCCTTCCCTTTACGACCACTGGTTTGGCGCTGAATGCGAACAATACCATCGCCCTTTGGGCGTGCTTTAGGCTGCTCAGGTTCAGCAATCCGCCCCGTGGCAGTGGAATACACCAGTCGGCTGTTGTCATCTTTGGCCATTCTATTCTCCGTTAATTTCCGCCAGAATCTGCTGCAACGCCGCGGCAGGGTTGGCGGCCAGGGTAATGGGACGCCCGATCACCATATAATCCACGCCCGCCTGACGAGCCTGGTGCGGTGTCATCACTCTGCGCTGATCGAATGCGTCAGCGCCTTGAGGGCGTATGCCGGGCGTAACCAGTTGAAACTCAGCACCAAAGGTCTGCTTAAATTTTTTCGCTTCCTGCGCCGAGCACACTACCCCATCCAGCCCACAGGATTTCGTCAATGCAGCAAGGCGCTCAGCGTATGTGGCAGGCTCTACATCGAGTCCTACGTCGCGCAAATCGCTTGCTTCCATGCTGGTAAGTACCGTGACAGCAATCAATAGTGGAGCTTCTTTCCCATATGGCTGCAGGGCATCACGCGCGGCCTGCATCATACGCTTGCCGCCGCTGGCGTGTACATTTACCATCCAAACGCCAAGTTCAGCGGCAGAGGCTACCGCGCGCGCCGTTGTATTGGGAATATCGTGAAATTTCAAATCAAGGAAAACCTGGAAACCACGCTGCTGCACATCGCGGATCAGGGATGGACCAAAGCGTGTAAACATCTCTTTGCCAATTTTAAGGCGGCAGGATTGGGGATCGATACTATCGATGAATGATAATGCCTGCCGAGAATCCTGATAATCGAGAGCCACAATAATGGGTGTTTCAGCACGGGATAAGGTAGATGTGACATCAGACTGCATGGCGCTTCCTTTTTAACTGGCGCCTGAGGGCGCGAAAAAAGACAAACGGCTCGCATTCTACCCATCACAACCTAAAAAGAACAGCACACAAGGCGCGTCAGACCGCGCATTTTTAATAGATATTTAAGTATGTTGTAACTAAGTAGCGTTTTTTAAAAACTACTGCCCATCTAAGCCGCGAATGGGTTTCACCGTAGACCATGCCCGACAGGACGGGCAGTGCCAGTACATTGTAAAGGCGGTGAATCCGCACTTTTGGCAGCGATAGCGCGGCTTAGTACGAAGCTGTTCACCAACCATCTCCCGCAGCGCTGCCAGGCTCTCTTTCGCCCGCCCTTCTTCTGCTTCGCTCAACTGATAATCCATCAAGCGATGAAAAACTCGCGTCGTGGGATGTTGCCGCAGACGGTGTGTGATAAATTCCTGAGCGCTTTCAATACCTTTATGTTGCTCAATAACTTCTGCCAGCATCAATTCCGCCGTAGCGCCGGTATCCTCTTCAACACAGCGACGTAGATACGCCTCCCAAACCCCGGGTTTGCCTAGTTGTTGATAACATATTTGCAGCATTTCCAGCGTTTCGCTAACCAACTCCTTGTCCTGTTCAATAACTTGCTGAAGATAGTCGGCGGCGTGAGGATAATCGCCCTTTTCCATCAGAATACGGCCACGCATAATGGATATCCGCGCGCTACTGCCATCTGCTGAAGCGCCTTTTTTCAGTAAGACCAGCGCGCGGTCAAAGTCGTCATTGCCCATAGCCTGCAGCGCCAATTCACAGTAAAAATGCGCAATTTCAACGCGCTGTGCGCTTTTGCCAAGTTTGACCAGACGCTCGGCGATATCGATGGCCTTTTGCCAGTCGCTGGTTGCCTGATAAATAGTCAATAACTGCTGCAGGGCGCTGAGACGGAAATCCTCTTCATTGGTCAACTGGCTAAACATCTCTTCCGCCCGGTCATAGAGACCTGCAGCCATATAATCACGCCCTAATTGTTGCACTGCCAACAGGCGCTGATCGTAAGAAAGCGAAGCGCTTTCCATAAGCGACTGATGAATGCGAATCGCGCGATCGACTTCGCCACGAGAACGGAACAGATTACCCAGCGTCAAATGTGCCTCAACGGTGCCCGTATCTTCCTTGAGCATGTCCAGGAACAGGTCGACGGCTTTATCCTGTTGGTTGGATAGCAGAAAGTTCACGCCGGTAACATATTCACGTGATAATCGATTCGCTTCCTGCTGTTTATCCTGGTGCGCACTTCTGCGCCCCATATACCAGCCATAAGCGGCAGCAACGGGTAATAACAGGAACAGCAACTCAAGCATGCGTAATTATTCCTGAACTGTTGGCGTGGCGGCTGGCGCATCAGCAGGAAGCAGTTTCTGTTCAAGGCGCTTAATTTTGCGCTCCGCACGAACCAAAGAAAGCCGCACTTTCAGCCAAAAAAGCCCGCAAATAAGCCATCCGATAATGAAACCCGCGCCAAATAGCGTTGCCAGGAGTGTCGAAATACGATATTCGCCCTGCGCCAGCAGATAATTAAAAAAGACCCGCCCGTCGTTTTGCGCGCCGAGCGTGACTGAAATAATAAAAATGGCGAGCAGTATTAAGAAAATAAGTAAATATTTCACATCACTTCCCGTATGTCGTTGTTATCGATAATCGTCTGTCCAGCCCTGAACCCTACGCTATAAATTACCATTTCCCTCCCGCTGGGGAAATGAAAAGCGCTAACCTTAGCGTAATTTATGGGGATTATTCCGGTTTTTACAAGGCTATTCTCCTGATTGACTGCGCGAGGCAATCTCCCGTTGCTCTTCTCGTGGCGGTGCAAGCGACCCACACCAGCGCTGGGTTAACCAGCAGGCAAATGTCACTAACAACCAGGAAATTAGCGCTGCCACTATTAGGTCGCGCGGCCAGTGCATACCTAATACCATTCTGCTGGCCATCACGCCGCCTGCCCAAAGCATTAATATCCCAACTAATACAATTCGACGCCGCGGCCACAGCAGCCCCACGCCCAATAACGCCCAGCTTGCTGCAAATAGAGTGTGTCCGGATGGAAAGGCAAATCCGGTCTCTTTACGCCAGTGGTTGCGCAACCATACCGGCAGATGAGTATCCCCCTGAAGCTGCTTGTCTACTATCGCACCGCGCATTTTGCGGTCCATGTGATAAAACTGCGCTGTTTTAATACCGTGACTTTTCTCAAGCCAGACCACGAAAGGTCTCGGTTCTTGAACGCGTTGTTTAATAAATGATTTCACTGTTTGCCCGCCAATAATCGCTACGGATAAAATCGCAAATAGCATTAAAGCGGCTTTAAGACGAAATCGCAGGCACCATATAAAGACGATAAACAGTATAAAGTGGGTCATAATACCCCACGGGCGAGTCACCGTTTCTGTCAGCCAGAATAAGCCTTTTAACCCCAAAAATGCCGTTTCCGGGCGCCATTCCCAGCCGCTCAGGATGGTCACTACAGGCAATATCAGTAGCAATAGCATACCAATAGTAGTGCGCTTTGCGATCGACAGCATATAGACTCCTTGCCGGTATATTATTTCAAGGATAACTGAAAATAGGCATTTCGGGGAAAGTGGCTATGCCCCACGCGCGCAACAATAGCGTCCTTTTCGCAATGAGGCGCATCTGCCCGCGTTGTGGCAAAATAACCGATAATAACGACATACGGCCGGTATACCGGCGGGCACCGTTAGGTGTTGATTGAGTATCTGGAGAATCACATGCAGCTTAAACGAGTGGCAGAAGCGAATCTGCCAACCCCCTGGGGCGATTTCCTGATGGTGGGCTTTGAGGAGCTGGCCACTGGCCAGGATCATGTTGCGCTAGTCTATGGTGACGTTGTCGGAAGCGAGCCGGTGCTGTCGCGCATCCATTCCGAATGTTTGACAGGCGATGCGTTGTTTAGTTTACGCTGCGACTGCGGCTTTCAACTAGAAGCTGCGCTATCTCATATTGCTGAAGAAGGCCGCGGAATTCTTCTTTACCATCGTCAGGAAGGACGCAACATCGGTTTACTGAATAAAATTCGTGCCTATGCGCTGCAGGATCAGGGCTACGATACGGTGGAAGCCAACCATCAGCTGGGCTTCGCCGCCGATGAGCGCGATTTTACGCTGTGCGCCGACATGTTTAAGCTGCTGGGAGTAGATGAAGTCAGGTTGTTAACCAATAACCCGCGCAAAGTCGAGATTATGACAGAGGCAGGCATCAATATTGTAGAGCGCGTGCCGCTCATTGTCGGACGCAACCCGAAAAATGCCCACTATCTGGATACGAAAGCTGAGAAGATGGGACATCTTTTATCGGAATAACTCGCCCCGGTTTTGTGACACCGTAACCCAAACGGTTATCTGTATGACACTTCTGTCTTCAGCCTGAAAGGCGTGTGCTATCCAGCTGAAGCCTGTAGCTGTGAAAATATTTACCCATACAAAACTGCACCCTACTCGTTGAGGATCCAACTTTTGGGGATGCAGTTTCGATATGGCGGTTTGTATAACAACGCTAAACGCCGTCAGTACTATGGTTATTCGGCGGCTAAGGCACCAGCATATTACGGATTACATAGTGTAAAATACCGTCATGCTGGTAATAGGTCAGTTCATTTGCGGTATCGATGCGGCAGCGGCAATCTATGGTGCGTCGGGTACCATCCGTATCAGTAAGCGTCACGCTCACCGTTGCACCGGGCGACAGTTCAGCGAGTCTGGGGATTTCAATACCTTCTTCACCGGTAAGCTTTAAGGTTTTACGATCCACGCCCTGCGGGAATTCCAGGGGCAATATTCCCATGCCGATGAGATTAGAGCGATGAATACGTTCAAAAGATTCAGCTATCACCGCTCGCACGCCAAGCAGCCGCGGCCCCTTCGCCGCCCAGTCGCGGCTCGATCCTGAACCATATTCTTTACCGGCAATGACTATCAGCGGCGTGGCCTCTTCCTGATAAGCCTTTGCAGCATCATAAATAGACATTATTTTATTTTCCGGCAATTTGCGCGTCATACCGCCTTCAGTACCCGGCACCATTTCATTACGAATACGAATGTTGGCGAAGGTCCCGCACATCATCACTTCATGGTTTCCGCGCCGGGAGCCATAGGAGTTAAACTCCTCGCGCGGCACGCCTTGCGACTGAAGATATAGCCCGGCGGGGCTATCGGGTTTAATATTTCCCGCAGGTGAAATATGATCCGTTGTTACCGAATCCCCCAGTATCGCCAGTATTCGCGCCTCATGAATATCCTTCACCGGGCGCGGTTCACGCTCCATGTCGTCAAAAAAAGGCGTCTGACGGATGTACGTTGAATCATTCTGCCAGTCGTACGTTTTGGACCCGGCAACCTCAATTGCAGCCCATTCGGGCGTGCCGGTAAAGACCTCAGCATACTCGTTACCAAACATATCGCTGGATACCAGCGCTACGGCCTCGGCGATTTCACGTGCGGACGGCCAGATATCCTTAAGCCACACCGGATTCCCTGCGCTATCATTGCCAAGCGGCTCTTTCGCAAGGTTAATCTTCATATTACCGGCCAGCGCATAGGCTACCACCAGCGGCGGCGATGCCAGCCAGTTTGTTTTTACCAGCGGATGGATGCGCCCTTCAAAGTTACGGTTCCCGGATAGTACCGCGCCTACGGTAAGGTCACCCTGGCGAATAGCGTCTTCAATCGGCGCGGGTAGCGGCCCGGAATTACCGATACAGGTTGTGCAACCATAGCCGACTAAATTAAATCCTAGGGCGTCCAGAGCCGGCGTGAGACCTGCTTTCTCCAGGTAATCAGACACCACTTTCGATCCTGGCGCCAGAGAAGCTTTTACCCACGGCTGACGCTGCAACCCGCGCTCTACGGCTTTTTTAGCCAGTAAACCTGCCGCCATAAGTACGCTGGGATTAGAGGTATTGGTGCACGACGTTATCGCAGCAATGGCAACCGCGCCGTCCGGCAGAGCATAGTTTTTCCCCTCAAGGGTATATGGCACCGGCAAATGCGCTTCGGCCGCAGAGTTAATTGCCAGCTCCAGGCTCGCCTGAAAAGCCTCGGGTACCGCACTAAGCGCTACCCTATCCTGCGGACGTTTGGGCCCCGCCAGGCTCGCCTCCACATCATTCATATCCAGCGTCAGGGTGCTGGTAAATATCGGTTCATCGCCGCTATTTCGCCACAGCCCCTGAGTCTTGGTATACGCTTCCACCAGCGCGATATGCCCGGCATCACGACCGGTTAAACGCATATATTCCAGGGTAACCGCATCTACCGGGAAAAAGCCGCAGGTCGCGCCGTATTCCGGTGCCATATTCGCAATGGTTGCGCGATCGGCCAGCGGCAGATCGTCCAGGCCATCGCCGTAAAACTCAACGAATTTGCCAACCACACCGTGCTGGCGCAGCATTTGCGTCACGGTTAAGACCAGATCCGTTGCGGTAATCCCCTCGCGCAGCTTTCCGGTGAGACGAAAGCCTACCACATCAGGGATGAGCATCGACACCGGTTGCCCCAGCATCGCTGCTTCTGCCTCAATTCCGCCAACGCCCCATCCCAATACGCCCAGCCCGTTAATCATTGTGGTGTGAGAATCGGTGCCAACCAGGGTATCGGGCCAGGCAAACCATTCGCTATCAATACATTCACTCCAGACCGTTTTACCGAGATACTCCAGGTTAACCTGATGGCAAATCCCGGTGCCGGGCGGTACTACGCGAAAACGGCTGAACGCCTGCTGCCCCCAGCGCAGAAAGGCGTAGCGCTCATGGTTACGCGCCATTTCCAGACGCACATTTTCTTCAAAAGCTTTATCATCGCCAAAACGATCGACGGTCACTGAATGGTCGATAACTAAATCAACCGGCGAGAGCGGATTAACCCGCTCTACTTCTCCGCCGAGGCGCTTTACCGCCTCGCGCATCGCCGCCAAATCGACAACGGCGGGTACGCCGGTGAAGTCTTGCATCAATACGCGCGCCGGGCGATAGGCAATCTCGCGAACGGCATGTGCCTTCTCTTGCCAGCCCACCAGCGCATCAATATCTTCACGCGTAACGGATTCTCCGTCCTCCCAGCTCAGAAGATTTTCCATTAACACTTTTAATGACTTGGGAAGCCGGGCAATTTTATCAGGGGCACCCACCGCGCGCGGCAGGCTGTAATAGTGATAGGTCTTATTGTTTACCTGTAACGTGTCCTTACAGGCGTGGCGTAGGGTTGACGACATAGCTCCTCCAGTGCCCAGAAAAAGCGATTACCGGACTTTTCTTCCGGTTTGCTTTTAAAGATAACACAAAAGGAATGTAACGATTTGATAACAACCCAAAATGCTAAACGCGATATTAACAGGAAAGCCGGCGTTGCTTAGCGGCAAAGCAGCCAGATTATTTGAAGCCAGAACGCCATGGAAACGCTAAAAGCGCCCATCCATGACCAATATTTCATTCGCTGTGTATTCATGGTTACCACCCGGTTCTTATATTCGAGCCTGGAAATTACCCGTTTTTTATTTCCAGCATAAGCGCGCTGGGGCAGAGTAATAATTGCGGTCAAGTTACTTTCCCGCGTGGGCGATCCTGCGCCCCAAATTCCTTGCTTCTTTCTTTTAAAAGCGCGGCGCATTAACCCCAAAAATGCCAAGCCAATAAGCCAATGACGCACCAGAACAGCGTTGAAACGATAAATACCGTCAACCATGCTTTACGTTTAATATCAGTACCTGATGGAGGCGCTTCCCTGTTTGATGACATTGCCGACCTCGCGTCATTGATGTTGCTTATCATTTTCTTCTTACTGATTGTTATCATTGATGACCAATGGGATAAATCCTAAATAAACTGTGTGTGAAAAGCCAGAGTCTTTACGCACATTTTCGCGTAATTAATTCAATCTTTTGACATGAAATAAATTATTGAGGGTCCGGATTTGCGGTGTTGATAATTATTATCTATGGCGGCCAAAGTTAGCAAAGCCCCAATAAAAAAGCCTGTGTTCCGCTACAGGCTTTTCACTCGAAATAAACCCCATCTGGCCATGGAATATCGAACCGAATGCGCTATTTTGCCGGTAATTTGATATCGCGAAACATCATTTCTATCTCATCATTAGACCGTAAGGCCACAGCGGTATCCACGACATCGCGAGTAAGATGGGGGGCGAATCGGTGAATAAAATCATACATATAGCTACGGAGAAACGTGCTGCGACGAAAACCAATTTTAGTCGTGCTATGACTAAAGATGGGGCCAGCATCGATGCGTATAAGGTCGGGGTCGGATACCGGATCTACCGCCATACTGGCGATGACGCCTACCCCTAACCCCAGCCGCACATACGTCTTAATGACATCGGCATCCGTGGCTGTAAAAACAATATGCGGCGCCAGGCCCGCGCGATTAAACGCCGTATCCAGCTCAGAACGCCCGGTAAATCCAAAGGTATAAGTCACAATTGGGTACTCGGCCAGTTCCTCAATAGTTACCTGTTCCCGCTGCGCCAGAGGATGATCGGGAAGTACTACCACGGCCCGATTCCAGTGATAGCACGGGAGCATAATTAAATCATCATAGAGATGAAGCGCTTCCGTTGCGATGGCGAAATCCGCATTTCCTTTTGAAACCGCTTCGGCGATTTGCGTTGGGGAGCCCTGATGCATATGGAGCGATACGCGCGGATAGCGCTCAATGAATCCCTTAATCACGTGCGGCAGCGCATAGCGCGCCTGTGTATGGGTGGTGGCGACATACAGCGATCCCCGGTCAGGCCAGGTATGCTCACCGGCAACGGCTTTAATCGCATCGACTTTCGAAAGAACCTCCCTGGCAATGCGAATAATTTCTTCTCCCGCCGGTGTAACCTGGGTTAAGTGTTTACCGCTACGGGCAAAAATCTGTACGCCAAGCTCATCTTCGAGCATCCGTACCTGCTTACTTATCCCGGGCTGAGAGGTATAAAGCCCTTCCGCGGTAGAGGATACATTAAGGTTGTGATTAACTACCTCAACGATATAGCGAAGCTGTTGCAATTTCATGAATCACCACTTAATACAAAATTATGTGCGTAACGCTATATATGCTGGTAACGCGGTGCGGGAATTCACTATATCACTTATATCTATTTTGTATAGAAGCTAATAGAAAAGCCAACTGAGTTATATGTCCCACGATGCCATAGCCACCGCGCTAAAAGGCGCAATTATTCAGGTACAACAAAGCTGCCAATAATATTTTTATATGATAATGGGTTAATGCTATTACCAGAAAAATCACCGGAGGAATACTGCTATTATTCCTTTCAAATATTCATAGCATGCCCAGAATATAAAGATTTTCTTGCGACAACCTTGTATTCATTATTCTACTTCTTTTTATTACGTATACCGGAGCAGACAGTAAAAAGCCGGGATATCCCGGCTTTTTATGCATAACACTTTGACGTTATTTTTTCCCTTCAACCCATTTTCCGTCGATAAAGAAAGCAGACCAGCCGGTTGCCTTCCCTTCTTTTTCCGCCGAGACGTATTGCTGCTTCGTTTTGCGGCTGAAACGCACAATAGTCGGATTACCTTCAGGGTCCTGCTGCGGCGCATCCGCCAGATAGCGCAACTTCTCCGGTAGGCGATCGCGAAATCTGTGCAGTTCTTCCACTTTCGGCGCACGGGTTTCACGCGATTTAGGGAATGTGTTCGCCGCAAGGAAAATGCCTGCCGCGCCGTCGCGCAGGACAAAATAGGCGTCGGATTTCTCACACGGGAGTTCCGGTAGCGGTACCGGTTCTTCTTTTGGCGGTGCCACTTCACCATTACGCAAAATTTTACGGGTGTTTTTGCACGCCTCATTGGTGCAGCCCATATATTTCCCAAAGCGGCCCACTTTGAGATGCATCTCCGCACCGCACTTGTCACATTCCACTATCGGGCCATCATAGCCCTTAATGCGGAATTCCCCTGCTTCAATTTCATAACCGTCACAGGTTGGATTATTGCCGCAAACGTGTAGTTTACGTTTTGGGTCAATGAGATAGCTATCCATGGCGGTACCGCACTTCGCACAGCGGCGCTTAGCGCGCAGCGCATTAGTTTCCGCGTCATCGCCTTCCAGTACGTTAAGCACTTCGTTTTCCGGCACCAAATTGATCGTCGTTTTACAGCGTTCCTTCGGCGCCAGCGCATAGCCAGAGCAACCCAAAAAGACACCGGTGCTGGCGGTGCGAATCCCCATCTTACGGCCACACGTCGGGCAATCGATACTGGTCAGCACCATTTGGTTTGGACGCATTCCGCCTTCTTCGGGATCTTTGCTGGCAGTATCCAGTTGCTGGCTAAAATCTGCAAAGAAGCTGTCCAGCACGCTACGCCAGGCTTTCTCATGCTTCGCTACGCCGTCAAGGCTATCTTCCATCTGCGCGGTGAAGTCATAATTCATCAGCTCGCGGAAATTTTCTTCCAGGCGATCGGTTACGATCTCACCCATTTTTTCCGCATAGAAACGGCGGTTTTCTACATGGACATAGCCACGATCCTGAATGGTTGAGATGATAGAAGCATAGGTTGAAGGGCGTCCAATGCCGCGTTTTTCAAGCTCTTTAACCAGAGATGCCTCACTAAAACGCGCCGGCGGCTTAGTAAAATGCTGAGCTGGCAGCAAAGCGACCAGCGACAGTGCATCACCCTTGTTTACCGCTGGCAAAGTACGATCCTCATCGCCTTTACGCAGTGCGGGCATCACTTTTGTCCAGCCATCAAAACGCAGCGTTCGTCCCCGCGCCTTGAGGCGGAAATCACCGGCCACCACGGTAAGCGTTGTCGAATCATACTTCGCCGGGGTCATCTGACAAGCGACAAACTGACGCCAAATAAGCTGATACAGCTTTTGAGCATCGGCTTCCATGTCTTTTAATGTGTCAGCCAGCACGCTGACATCGGAGGGACGAATCGCTTCGTGAGCCTCCTGTGAATTATCTTTACTCGCGTACTGATTTGCGGCCTCTGGCAGATATTTAACGCCAAAATTATCTTTTATATAGTCACGCGCCATCGTCAGCGCATCTTGACTCAGATTCGTCGAATCGGTACGCATATAGGTAATATGGCCGGCTTCATAAAGACGCTGCGCTAACATCATCGTCTTTTTCACGCCAAATCCCATACGGGTACTGGCCGCCTGCTGCAGCGTTGAAGTAATAAACGGCGCGCCAGGTTTGCTACTGGTGGGTTTATCTTCACGCTCCTGAATGCTGTAGCGCGCCTTTTCAAGCAGCGATACGGCCGCGTGGGTTTCATCGCGCGTTACCGGTCTGAACGGCTTATCATGACGATGCGTAACCTGCACTGAGAGTGCTTCACCGCCGGGCGTCGTCAAATCAGCATCGATTTCCCAATATTCCTCAGGAACAAACGCTTTAATTTCCCGCTCACGTTCAACAACCAGACGCACGGCCACTGACTGTACGCGCCCGGCAGAAAGGCCACGCGCAATTTTCTTCCACAGTAGCGGCGAAACCATATAGCCAACCACGCGGTCCATAAAGCGCCGTGCCTGCTGCGCATTCACGCGATCGAGATTCAGTTCACCCGGCTTTTCAAATGCCTGGCGAATCGCATTCTTGGTAATCTCATTAAAAACGACCCGGCTATAGCGTTTGTCATCCCCGCCGATGACTTCACGTAAATGCCAGGCAATAGCCTCTCCTTCGCGATCAAGGTCGGTTGCGAGATAGATGTGATCGGCTTTTTCCGCCAGCGATTTTAGCTCCGCGACAACCTTCTCTTTACCGGGCAATATCTCATAGTGAGCGTCCCAGTTATGCCATGGGTCAATCCCCATACGGTTAACCAACGCGCTGCGCTCATCTTTTTTAACCTTTTTTGTCGTCTTTGTGGAGGCAGAGTCAGCGCTCTTCTTCTGCGTTGAGCCACTGGTTGGCAGATCGCGGATATGCCCTACGCTGGATTTCACCACATAGTCGCTACCGAGATATTTGTTAATCGTTTTGGCTTTTGCCGGTGACTCCACGATAACCAGAGCTTTACCCATATTCACCTTTACCTAATTTTGTTTCATCCAGGAATACGCCATTTATCATCCCCTCGCGACTGACAATGCGTTTTATATTGCAGCAGCAGGAATGAAGATCAACCCTGTCGCCCAATAAATCCAGTGTCATCCTTAGCGCGCTGCGGGAACTGACGCCGTGCATCAGTGCGCAACAGCAAGGCGGAGATTTGCCTGAATGTCAAGAAATTCTATCGCCCACTATGCGAAAGCGCACACTGTACCTGATAAAATTTGATACGCAACTTTATTAGCATGCAATACGACATAGTGCTAATGCCGCCGCCGCGGTCATTCTATGATGTTATTTGCGCTTTTTAGAGACGCAGGCGTAAACTACGCACAAATTGTGAGGAGAATACTATGCTAAATGAGACTCAACCCGTAGATCGCAATACCTTACTGGCTGAAGCGAATAAAATTATCCGCGAACATGAGGATTATATTGCCGGTATGCAGGCAACGGACGTCGTTCAACAAAATGGTATCCTGGTTTTCCGGGGCGAATATTTTCTTGATGAGCAGGGTTTACCTACCCTAAAAAGTACCGCGGCTTTTAATATGTTTAAACACGTCACTCATTTATTATCTGAAAAATATCATCTCGCAGAATAATCATATGCGGTTAATTTACGGGCATCGGCCGGGCGCTCATAGCTGAGAAAGCATATATCTCCCGCCCGGCTTTTCTTCCCGAGGTTTTTGCCCAGTGACAAACTATTTTGGCCCTGAATTAAGCAGCAATAAGCGAGATTTCCCCCTGAAAGAGAATTAACGGACGCGTTTAACGCCTGAGCCTTTAATCTATTTCATTAATCACCGATCGGGCCAGGCAGAATTCGTTAATATCCCGCAGCTGATATTTTGCCAGGCCAGAATTAATCGCCTAACGCTGGCAGAGGTTTCGAATACTGACATAGCATCAGGCCAAGCCATAAGGCACCTACCTTCCTTAGTTACGCAAAAATTAATCCCGGAGCGGAGCGCTGGGTGAATTTACAATCTCATAAATAAATGCGGAGATTATTTACGACGGCAGCGTACGGAAATGATATTAATTTACACAATCGCCTTCATGATGAAAACTCCGGTAAATAACGCGGATTATTGATAACTGCGGCAGGCGTGATTTACGCACGCCTACCGCGGTTCTTCAGCAATAATATGTACCTGCGATCGTGGTTTTTAGCTCTTAAACACCCATACAAAACGTGTTCGGCAAAGCCGCTTACGGCATTGGGCGTTCGCCGCGCTGCCACCAGCGCAAAAGAAGGCGATCGGCGCCTTCTGTCGCTCCCTGAGTGAAGCGTTCAATCATTTTTTTACGCTGTAGATAGCGCACACTGACGACGTCATAGCGCTGTAATCGCTCAATTAACCAGTCATCACTGGTTGTTGTCTCATCAATAAGCCCCTTTTCAAGCGCCTGAGTACCGTACCAGTATTCTCCGGTAGCCACCGCTTCTACATCCAGCGACGGGCGCATATCATGCACAAACGCTTTGAACAATTGATGGGTGTCGTTCAGGTTTTCCCGGAACTTCTCTCTCCCTTCCGGCGTGTTCTCGCCAAACAGTGTTAGCGTTCTCTTATACGCTCCGGCGGTATGCAGCTCTACATCAATATCATTTCGCTTCAGCAGTCGGTGAAAGTTTGGTACCTGCGCCACAACGCCGATGGAACCAATAATAGCGAACGGTGCAGCCACAATTCGACTGGCAACGCAGGCCATCATATAACCACCGCTCGCAGCAACTTTATCAACGGCAACGGTAAGAGAGATGTTTCTGGCCCGCAGGCGCTGTAATTGCGATGCCGCCAACCCATACCCATGGACAACGCCGCCCGGGCTTTCCAGCCTTAACAGAACCTCATCCTGTGGTTTAACCACGGCCAGTACCGCAGTTATCTCTTCACGCAACCCGGCTACCTCGTGCGCATCCATACTCCCTTTGAAATCGAGCACATACAGGGTAGATTTCCCCGTATTTTGCACGGCTTCTTTTTTAGCTTTCGCTTTTGCCGCTTTCGCCTCTTGTTTCTGCCGTTGCTTTAGCGCTTTAGCCCGAGCCTTTTGCTGATATTCATCCAGAAGAGCATGCTCAAGCGTTTCCCGCATCTCTTCATATTGCTCATTCAGGCGCATAATGTGTAGCTCACCGCGCTGTGCTTTTTTACGGCGGGCGACATTCGTCACAATCATAACTACCGCACCGATAGCCACTACCACAGTGACAACTCGCGCCAAAAACAGGCCGTATTCGATTATCAAATTCACGTTTGGGTCCTATGACGTTGGTGTTTCAAAGCTTTATTGTAACGTTCAACGTTAGATGCGCCCATCAGAAAGACGGCGAAGGTTTGATAAAGAGTCAAATATTTACAAAATGTTAACCCTGCCGGGGACAGGCAATACTCCGATTGAAACACCCTGCAAAATCAGGCATAAAAACTTAATAACGTAATGAATATTCAGCAATCTCATAATTCGTTGATTGACAGCCCCTAAATTAGACAGGAGCCGCCCGTGTTGCATTACCAACCTAAATCCACATTACTGGATAACCGTATTATCCTGGTCACTGGTGCCAGTGATGGCATTGGCCGTGAAGCGGCGATAACCTACGCCCGTTACGGTGCCAGTGTCATTCTCCTTGGACGTAACGAAGAGAAGCTTCACGCCGTTATAGAGGAAATAACGAAAATCGGGGGGAACCTCGCGCGCGGATTTGTTCTGGATTATGACAGTGCCGATGCCGCTGCCTGCCAGCGCCTGGGCGAACAACTCGCCGCTGCCGTTCCGCGTCTTGACGGTGTGCTCCATAACGCCGGCGCGTTGGGTGATATCGCCCCTATGATCCAGCAAAAACCCGAGGTATGGGCTCAGGTTATGCATATCAATGTCAATGTCACATTCTGGCTGACACAGGCGCTCCTGCCGCTGCTGTTAAAATCTGAAGCCGTATCCCTGGTCTTTACCAGTTCCAGCGTTGGCCATCAGGGGCGCGCAGGCTGGGGGGCATATTCTGTCTCAAAATTTGCAACGGAAGGGATGATGCAGGTACTGGCCGACGAATATCGCCACAAAAATTTGCGCGTCAAAACAGTAAATCCTGGCGGGACGCGAACTAAAATGCGCGCCAGTGCGTTTCCCTCTGAAGATCCTCATCGCCTTAAAACACCACAAGAGTTGATGCCTCTCTATCTCTGGCTTATGGGTGACGACAGTCGACGTAAAACGGGTATGTGTTTTGACGCTCAGCCGCACCGTAAGCCAGGCATAGCCGAATGAACGATCGGCGCCATAAAGAACGCCAGCAGCGGCTTAAACAGGAAGTTGATGCGCGTATTGCTGCTGCTAGTCAGGAGCGAGGGCTGCTGATGGTGTTTACCGGCAACGGTAAGGGCAAAACCACCGCCGCTTTCGGTACGGTGACGCGCGCCGTAGGCCATGGTTTAAAAGCCGGCGTTATTCAGTTTATTAAGGGCTCCTGGCCCAATGGAGAACGGCAGTTACTGGAGCCCGCAGGAGTAGAGTTCCAAACGATGGCGACGGGGTTCACCTGGGAGACACAAAACCGTGAAACGGACACTACCGCCTGCATGGAAACCTGGCAACACGCCAGGCGGATGTTATCCAGCGCCGAGCTTAGCCTTGTAGTGCTGGATGAAATTACCTACATGATAACCTATGGTTATTTGCCGCTGGAAACACTGACGCAGGCGCTCAACGTCCGTCCGGCACATCAAAGCGTTATTCTTACCGGGCGAGGCTGTCATCGCTCCCTGCTTGAAATGGCCGATACTGTCAGTGAGATAAGGCCGGTTAAACACGCCTTCGATGCCGGTATTAAAGCTCAGCGGGGCATCGATTATTAAAAAGCCCGCGTACAGCGGGCAAATCAAAATAGTCATGGGGCCACGATACCGGGCAACTATCCCTAAAATCGGGATTACCTGTAACTTATCCGCCCCGCGAATTGCGCCGCCCACTGCTTTTTGACGTACTGACCCGAGCATGACGCTTCACCGCCCGGCGGATCTGGTTTGCTTTGGTGCGACGCCTGTCTTTTTCAACGGCAACTTTACTGGTGGTTTCTGGCGCCAGCTCTACCATCCCACGCAAATAATTCGTTTGCGCTAAATCGAGTTCCGTCCAGCCACCGCGCGGCAAACCCTTCGGAAGGGCAATATCGCCGTAGCGCACGCGAATCAAGCGGCTAACCTGGACGCCTACCGCCTCCCACAGGCGACGAACCTCGCGATTCCGCCCTTCCGTCAACGTAACGTTATACCACTGATTAATACCTTCACCGCCGCTATAACGCAGGGTCTTAAACGCCGCCGGGCCATCTTCCAGTTGGATGCCGCGTGTCAATTGGCGCAGCTTAGCTTCCTCAATTTCACCAAAGATGCGTACCGCATACTCGCGCTCTACCTCCCGGCTAGGATGCATTAGCCGATTTGCCAATTCACCGTCGGTAGTAAACAATAATAAACCACAGGTGTTTACATCAAGGCGACCGACGGCAATCCAGCGAGCACCATGTAGTTTCGGTAATCGGTCGAATACGGTTGGCCGCCCTTCGGGATCGCTGCGGGTACAAAGCTCGCCCTCAGGTTTGTAATAAGCCAGAACGCGGCATACGGCATCATTTGCCGCTTTTAGCGACACAAGGTGCCCATCAATCCTGATTTTTTGCGTTGACGTTAAAATAAGGCGATCGCCCAGCGTAGAGACTTTGCCATCTACACTGACCCGCCCTGCCGCTATCATTGATTCTATTTCGCGGCGGGAGCCATGACCTGCACGCGCCAGTATTTTTTGTAGTTTTTCGCTCTTGTCGTTCATTGAGGCACCTCGGGTGTCGCCTTCACAGGCGTCTGAATGATAACTTATTTTTCAATGAGTTATCAAAATGATTGGCCGGCTATTATACCGATTTTCAGAATAGATGTAACCCGTTTTATCAAAGCCTGCCAAATAGCAAAATTCTTCCTGCTATTCAAGCGAAATAGGTGATTACTCAGATAAAAGCGAGGTGCCCCTCTATCCCGAGATCTAATAAGAAATTGGGTAGCCTTTCATTTCAAGAAATATCACTTTCTAACAGCGCCAAACACAGATATTTGCCAGCGCTATCACTCTTTTATTGGCTGTAATAAATAATAAACATGTAATGAGAAATAGACTCATTAATAATAGGTCTGTGGAAAAAACCACCTTCTTGAATATTTATCTTTAGCGATAATGCCGCATTTATCATAGATAAGATATTTCCAATTCACACTTTTTCTGGTATACACATTGCGCGCCATATGGCCCGGATTAAGCCTATAATTATTGAAACACCAGGATAGCAGAATGAATAACGTGCCAACCAAAATTACTCTCGCACTGACAATAGGGCTCACCCTGAGCGCCTGCCAGAGCCATACCACAGCCTTCCCGGCCCCGGCGCCAAAGATAGTAATGCAGCCGCAGGCTGATAATACGCCGACTTCGCCAGAAAAAGCTAGCCTGGTAAGAAACGTTTAGGATATCGAGAAATGTCGCACCCAGCTTAATGAGCTACAGTTTTATAACAAAAAAGCCTATATTGCCGGGAAACTAAAATTAAATAAAATTACCAAAACTCAGACTATGATCAATGCCAGTTCAGGCAAAGCCTCTGATGAAACAATCCACTATATTGCATATTTAAATAATTTATCGTTGAACGAAACTTGCAAAAAGATTGAAAAAGATCTGAATGCAGGCATGCTGCGCAAAGCCCTCGCTGCTAGCCTGTAAACACACGGCATCTCTTCGCATTTCATGACCTTACTGGCGACGCAGGGATTGCCCGCCATCGATCCTTTCCGGCTTTGCTGGCTATATTGTTCATTTTAAAAATAAATTCATTGTTATTAACTCACTTATCCTATAATAAGACAATACTGTTTTATTTATTTCATGTCTAAATTTATCTTTTAGTAATGCACTTTCTTAATTGCAAAATACTCACCTCATGTGCATTATATATATCAATATATTGTAAGCATCTTATTTTCTCCGCTCAAAAATAAATAGCGTGCACATTATTTATCGCTATATATTCAATACATTAACAGTTGATTTTATCTCTGGCATAAAGTAGTGCTAAAATAGCCATAATCCACTTGCCGGTAGAATATTTCCTTTGCGTCATAAATATTCTCTGAATACCAGAGATGGCCTACAGGCGCCAGTTTAGGCGCAGCAAAGGCTCTCATATAAGGCCAGTAGCGATACTATACGCGGATAGCGATCGTGAGATTTTTATAATTACTGGTAACTCTTCAAAGCAGGTTTTAGCATGGCTATTTAAAGCCTAGGGTCTGGGTTACGTATAATCCCATCCGTTTTACAGATGGCTGTTCATGCGCGACTGTGAAAATCCGCTTTCATAAAAGGCGGCGTTGCTTTGCCGCTCCACAGAGGGTTACCCCCTGCGCCAACCCGCAGGGCTTTCGCTTCACATTCCATTCAGGCTTAATTGATTCTCTTCTTGTTCATGCTTCTCTTGGTACTTTACGCAGTTGCGGATCATTTCTGCATTCATACCTGGAGCAGCCGCGCCGTATCCCTTTGCCCAAAAATGATTGCCCCGCAGTATATACTTCAACTACAGGAATTTATTGAACTGACGATATCGCTGCTCTGCCTTTAAAGTACCCTATCACTTCCGATGCTGACAATTTCATCGGGATCTTTACCAGCAAATGCACACGGCCTAACTAAATATTTAGCTCCGCAATTTCAATATAAAGCTGCTGACTTAATATCCCTATATGCCTGTAAATCGTCTTCCTACATTATTCTTCAGTATTTGAAATCGGCAACCAGGCTGATATTAGCAATGCCAAGACTTATATGATGTTTATTCGAGCCTACTCAGAGTGAATCTTTGTCAATTATCGGGATAACCGATTCGACTTTTCCTATGGATAATGGCCGCCGAGGCCAAAACGCCGGTAACCACGTCCTTAAGTGATTATCATGAAGTAAAAAGCCGCCTGCATAGCAGATGGCTTTGACACAGCCACCGAAAAGGGAAATTAAACATTACCCTTTCAACCCTGGCTGTATTTTTCTTTCTGCTTTCTCTTTGACTTTCTTATCCTGATATCATACATGCCTGCGGAGTATTGCTTCGTTTGCTCTCGCTGAGCCCACAAATCCCCTCTTTGCAGGGTTTAATTGCCCCAACGGTTACGCTTTCTGAGATAAGGCAATTTCGCAAACAGTCTGATAGACGTTCGCTCTTTCACAAATTCCGTGATTTCCAAAGCACTTAAACCTGGCGGTGCTCTGACTACCAGATTCATATGACCTACCGGCACATTTAACTCCACAACCGTGAATTTCTTCATGTTGCAGTGAAGGTTAATACTACGGTAAAGCACTTTACCAAGGCTGGCTTTGAGGGTTCTGTATCTGTACGTCGATGTCCATACGAGATAATGCTGACAGGTGTTACCAACGGTGCAAAACTGATCCACCCCAGCGGTTGAAAACTGATCCA
>CALYPF010000077.1 GCA_945271245.1 uncultured Enterobacteriaceae bacterium
AGACCGTTGGTGGTGACGGTAAGTGGATCACTTTTTACCCGTTGTTGACATTGTGAGATTTAAATCCCAAAACAATAAGGCAGAGACAAAACCTGTTGATGACAACGCTCACAGAACGCAGATTTTAGTTACAAATAAAAAGGGAGCCTTATGGAGGCTCCCTTATTGTTCTGATAGTCAATTAAACAGCATTAATTCAAACGGACCGGCATTCCCGAGCGGCTTTCAATGGCCTGAGAGACCACATCTTGATCTACATCATCGCTGCTGGTTATCGCTTTAACGCTGTCATTTAGCGTTACCGGCACAGCTTCATGCCCTTTAAATTGCGCTTCCGTCGTTGACAGCGGGTTATGGACTTCAATATAGCGCGTGCCGTCCGCTTCCGTTGTGGCCTTCACCGGCTCATCAATGAACTGAACGCGCGTCCCGACGGGAACGTTCTCAAACAAGAATTTAATGTCTTCATTACGCAGGCGCACGCAGCCGTGGCTAACGCGCAGGCCAATGCCGAAGTTAGCGTTGGTCCCATGAATAGCGTACAGGCGCCCGATATATAGCGCATACAGACCCATAGGATTATCAGGGCCGGCAGGGACCACCGCCGGGAGGCGCTCACCGCGCTCAGCGTACTCCGCGTGCATTTTCGCCGTAGGCGTCCAGGTGGGATTTGCCCGTTTACGTTCGACTTTTGTCGTCCAACTAATAGGAGTATCTTTCCCCAGCTCGCCGATACCGATAGGCAGTACAATCACCGTATTACTGTCTTTCGGATAATAGTAAAGCCGCATCTCTGCGCTATTTATCACAATGCCTTCGTGCGGCGTATCCGGCAGGATAAGCTGCTGAGGAATATTCAGAATTGTTCCCGGTTTCGGCAAGTATGGATCGACGCCGGGGTTGGCTTCCATCATATTGGAAAGCCCCATTTGATATTTAGCCGCGTAGTATTCCAGCGGCTGCTTACTGCCTTCTTCGATAGTAATAACCTGGTTTTGCCCCACCAGGCGACTGCTGTCGCTGGGAAGTGGATAAGTCACAGCAGAGGCGGTTTTACAAAAACCAATAACGGAAAAGGCTGCCAGTAAAAGCGTACGTAATTTCATAGTTGGGTCGCGCACTTGTTATATGCCATGGAGGCCGTTTGTTAAAAATCTGATAATCATGCTGGAGCGCATTATAGGTGCAATCCGGACAACAGTGAATTCGGATGTGGCTTAAATCTTAACTTTCTCTATTTCAAGTGTAGGACTTTTTACAGGGGAAGCGATCTGCCGCCGCACTTATGGCATAATGAGCGGTTTCGCACATCAATAACCGGGGTAGTTCTTTGTTAGTTTCCAGCAATGTCACCATGCAGTTCGGCAGCAAGCCGCTGTTTGAAAATATATCCGTTAAATTCGGCGACGGTAATCGCTATGGGCTTATCGGCGCTAACGGCTGCGGTAAGTCGACGCTAATGAAAATCCTTGGCGGCGATCTTCAGCCGAGCGCGGGAAATGTCTCTTACGACCCTAATGAGCGGATCGGCAAACTGCGTCAGGATCAGTTTGCTTTTGAACAGTACTCGGTTCTGGATACGGTCATTATGGGGCACACTGAGCTCTGGGATGTGAAGCAGGCACGCGATCGCATCTATGCATTGCCGGAAATGAGTGAAGAAGATGGCTATAAAGTCGCCGATCTTGAGGTGCTGTATGGCGAGATGGACGGTTACTCCGCCGAATCGCGCGCGGGCGAGTTGCTCCTTGGCGTGGGTATTCCGCTGGAACAGCACTATGGGCCGATGAGCGACGTAGCGCCGGGCTGGAAACTGCGCGTCCTGCTGGCACAGGCGCTGTTTTCTAATCCGGATATCCTGCTGCTCGACGAACCTACCAACAACCTGGATATTGATACTATTCGCTGGCTGGAGCAGGTGCTGAACGAGCGTGACAGTACCATGATTATCATTTCGCACGATCGGCATTTCCTGAATATGGTATGCACGCACATGGCGGATCTCGATTACGGTGAACTGCGGCTCTATCCCGGCAACTACGATGAATATATGACGGCCGCGACTCAGGCCCGCGAACGGCTGCTGGCGGATAATGCGAAGAAGAAAGCGCAAATTGCCGAACTGCAGGCGTTTGTCAGCCGCTTTAGCGCTAATGCCTCCAAGTCGCGCCAGGCGACATCGCGCGCGCGCCAAATAGACAAAATCAAACTGGATGAGGTGAAGGCCTCCAGCCGTCAGAATCCATTTATTCGCTTTGAGCAGGAAAAGAAACTGTTCCGCAACGCGCTGGAAGTCGAAGCGTTAAGTAAGGGATTTGGCGAAGCGCCGCTGTTCAGCGGGGTTGGAATGCTGCTGGAAGTAGGTGAGAAACTTGCGGTATTGGGTACCAATGGGGTCGGTAAAACCACGTTTCTCAAGACGCTGCTCGGCGAATTAACGCCGGACAGCGGCAGCGTAAAATGGTCGGAAAACACCCGCATCGGATATTACGCCCAGGATCATGCGGCAGAATTCGATTCTCCGCTTAATGTGTTCGACTGGATGAGCCAGTGGAAACAGGAAGGCGATGACGAACAGGCGGTGCGCAGCGTACTGGGGCGCCTGCTGTTCGGTCAGGAAGATATCAAGAAACCGGTCAAGGTACTCTCCGGCGGCGAAAAAGGGCGCATGCTGTTTGGTAAGTTGATGATGGAACGTCCGAATATCCTGATTATGGACGAGCCGACCAACCACCTGGACATGGAATCTATTGAATCCCTGAACTCGGCGCTGGAACTCTACCAGGGGACGCTGATATTTGTTTCGCATGACCGGGCTTTTGTTAGCTCTCTGGCGACGCGGGTACTGGAAATCACGCCGCAGGGCGTCACTGATTTTGGCGGCGGTTATGAAGATTATCTGCGCAGCAAAGGCGTTGAGTCCTGAGTTAATTTGACCTCCTGTACCTGACTACATGCCGTCAGTTAGGCCCCGGTGACTTAACGCTGAACGCGTATTGGACGGGATAGAAAGCACCGCACGGTTGCATCGTCGGTGCTTTTTTTCTTAATAGGTGAGTTATGCTGAATTTTATGTGATTTTTTCAAATGGTTAGACCTGTTTCACCTTGCGTCCGGCCGCATATCAACAACCAGAACCCTGGCGCTTCAGCCATAAAAATTCGCCGGCAGGAAGCCGGCTGCGGATAGCCCGTCACGCCTGATACTCTTAATTATGCGGTATTACTTTACCCGGAGCGGCTTTGCCCGTCCTGAAAGCCCCTGAAATAGATTGCTGAAAGTGTAAAGATCGGCCGCCGCTTTTCATAATATTTTCCATCCAGCAACAGCCAGGCACTGCCATCAGGCTTACAAATCACGCCTTCGTATTATGATTTCTTATCAATAATAGTACGTCGGGAATAAATAGAAACGCGCTCGAAGGCGCGGTTTATAGACAAATTTAGCGGGGTATACCGCTGAGATAACGCGATGCGATTGGCCTAATCCACTAGCGCATAGCTTCAGCATTATCGCCGCACACCGGGCACTGAAGATTGCGCGGTAGCGCCATTTCTCGGAACTGGCCCGTCATCGCATCAACCAGTAAAATTTTCCCGGCAAGAGGTTTTCCATAATCGGTGAGGACTTTAATCGCTTCCATTGCCTGCATTGCGCCAATCATACCCACTAGCGGAGCCATGACGCCTGCCTCGACGCAGGTTAATGCATTTTCACCAAACAGGCGGCTTAAACACTGATAGCAGGGTGCGTTCGGCTGCCAGGTAAACACTGAAATTTGGCCTTCCATGCGGATTGCGGCGCCGGATACCAGTGCAACGCGCGCGCGGTGGCAGGCGCGATTAAGCTGCAGCCGAATTGCCACATTGTCGGTGCAGTCCAGCACGATGTGATGATGATTAACCTGCTGCTGCAGCTCATCGTCGTCCAGCGCGCTGTCCAACGTTGAAAGCGAAACGTGAGGATTAATGCGCGCCAGCGCATCGCGGGCGGAATCGACTTTCAGGCGCCCGATATCCGCATCGTGATGTAATATTTGGCGCTGCAGATTAGACAGCGCGACGGTGTCAAAATCAAGCAGCGTCATATGACCGATTCCCGCCGCGGCCAGGTACTGGGCTGCGGCGCAGCCTAAGCCACCCAACCCGACTACCAGCACGCGCGCCCCTTTTAAACGCTCCTGGCCGTCGAAATCAAATCCGCGCAGCACGATTTGGCGGTTGTAACGCAGCATCTCAGCGTCGCTGAGTTCAATGTCCACGCTAGCCTCCGAATAAGTGATTAAACAATTCAACGTCGACCCATTCCCCGGCGGCGACGTTACCGCGCTCGCGCTCCAGCACAATGAAGCAATTGCCCTGGCTAAAGGAACTGAAAATGTGTGAGCCCTGATGCCCGGTGCTCACGACCTCTGGCTGGCCGTCAGCGCCGGTGCGCAGTATTCCGCGCTGAAAATCGAGGCGGCCGGAGGTCTTTTTCAGGTTTTGCGCACAGCGGACTTTCATGCGCGGGCCCAGGCCGCTGCCCGCGCAGCCGCTGAGTTTCGTTAGCAGCGGCTGCACCAGTCGATAAAACGTTGCCGCGGCGGAGACCGGGTTGCCAGGCAGCCCGCAAAACCAACTCTGCGCCAGGCGGCCAAAGGCAAAGGGTTTACCTGGCTTAATCGCCAGTTTCCAAAAGCTTATCTCGCCCAGTTCATCCAGGATTTGTTTTGTGAAGTCCGCTTCACCGACGGAGACGCCGCCGGAGCTTATCACGACGTCGGCTTCGCTATCTGCGCGACGGAAGGTTTCACGCAGGGCAGTGGGATCGTCGCGAACAATCCCAAGGTTTATTACCTCACAGCCAAGCTGTTCCAGCATGATATGCACTGCCAGACGATTAGTATCATAAATTTGCCCTGCGCCCAGCGGCTGGCCGGGTAACTGCAGCTCATCGCCGGTTGAAAATACGGCGACGCGAGGTTTGCGTACTACCGAAATATCGGCGATGCCGAGCGATGCCAGTAAGGGGAGCTCTGCGGCGCTAAGCCGACACCCGGCGTTCAGTACGGAATTGCCTTTACCAATATCTTCCCCACGGCGACGAATGTTTTGACCGGTCTGTACCCCAGCGACCAGACGAATACCGCCGTCTACCTCTTCGGTTTCTTCTTGCATAACCACCGCGTCGCATCCTTCAGGAATTGGCGCACCGGTCATAATCCGCACGCAGGAACCCGCGGGCCAGTTGCCCCAAAATGGCTGGCCCGCAAAGGCCTTACCGGCGATGCTCAGCGTAACATTCGGAGCCACATCCGCGCAGCGCACGGCATATCCATCCATAGCGGAATTATCGAATCCCGGCACGTCAAGCGGTGAGATAACCGCCTGTGCGGTAACGCGCCCAAACGCCTGTAATAGCGGGATGGTTTCGTTATCGGTGATGGGGGTTAATTGGGCGAGCATTTGTTCCAGCGCGGCATCGAGGGGCAGCAATCCGGCGGCAAAGTTCATGAATAGCTCCTGCGCAGAGATCTAACAGTGGAAACCGCTATTATGGCAGAGAATAGGGCGCGGCTGAACGGGTACTCAATAGATAGCGTCGATTAGCCCTAAGCCAGAGATGCTTTACAAAGAAAAAGTACATTCCTATAGTCATTACGGTGAAAGTATAATCATCTTAATGATATCTATAGAAAAACCTTTAATCAGGTGGTGGTATTATGGCAAGAGCGGCGATCGTTATTCACGGCGGCGCAGGGGCGATTTCGCGCGAGCATATGAGCGTGCAGCAAGAGCGCGACTATATTCAAACGCTGTCGGACATCGCCGAGGCCGGGCAGCGCCTGTTAGCGCAAGAGGGCTGTGCGCTGGATGCGGTGACGGAAGCCGTGCGTCTGCTGGAAGAATCTTCGCTTTTTCATGCCGGCGCTGGCACGGGTGATCCCCAGGCAGAACTTTCTGCGCGGGAGTCGTGCATAATGGATGGTAATACGCTGCGAGCCGGCGCTGTTGCCAATATTTATCGCCTGCGCAATCCGGTGCTGGCGGCGCGCCTGGCACTGGAGCACAGCCCTCATCTGCTGTTGACGGGCCAGGGCGCGGAACAATTTGCCGCACACTTGGGCACGCCTGTGACAGCGTCGTCGTCCATGTCCACGCCTGAAGGTCTGGCGGTGCCAGCGCTGAGCGCAGTGGGCGCGGTCGCGCTGGATATGCAGGGCAATTTGGCCGCCGCCTCTTCTGCAGGCAGCGTCGCTTTCGGGGCGTCGGGCAGGGTGGGCGATGCCGCACTGATTGGCGCAGGCTGTTACGCCAATAATGCAAACGCCGCGATAGTCTGTACCGGGGCCGGCGACTGGTTTATTCGCACGCTCGCCGCTTATGATATTACGGCACTGATGGAATATCGGGGGTTGAGTCTCCAGCAGGCGACAGAGCGCGTCATCATGGAAAAAATACCGGCGCTGGGCGGCAGCGGCGGTTTAATCGCTATAGACTGCCAGGGTAATATTGCAATGCCGTTTAATTGCGCAGGGATGTATCGCGCCATGGCATACGTGGGTGATGCGCCAAGCGTCGGTATTTATGCGCAGGAGCCAGGCAGCGGCGAAGCAGTAGAGCTATAACGTTGAGGTGCCAGCCTGACGTGAGTTCTGATAACGTACTATGGCCATCTCCCGGCTGAGAGACGGCCGCCGTAGTGTTATACCCGGCTTGCCCAGAGATCGTACTCGTCGGCGTTTTCAACTTTCACGCGCAGTATATCGCCGGGTGCCAGCGACGTCTCGCCGTTAAGATAAACTACGCCGTCGATTTCCGGTGCGTCGGCCATACTGCGGCCAATGGCGCCTTCGTCATCAACCTCGTCGATAATCACCATAATCTCGCGCCCGATCTTTTGCTGCAGACGGTCGCTGGAGATCTGCTGTTGAAGCTGCATAAAGCGATTCCAGCGTTCTTCTTTTACCTCTTCCGGCACCTGATCTGGCAGCGCGTTCGCGGCGGCGCCTTCAATCGGGCTATATTTGAAACAGCCGACTCTGTCGAGCTGCGCTTCGCGCAGAAAATCCAGCAGCATTTGGAAATCCTCTTCGGTTTCGCCAGGGAATCCGACAATAAACGTCGAACGCAGGGTTAGCTCAGGGCAGATTTCACGCCAGCGTTTGATGCGCTCCAGCGTACGCTCTACCGCGCCAGGGCGCTTCATTTGTTTGAGAATACGCGGGCTGGCGTGCTGGAGCGGAATATCCAAATAGGGCAAGACTTTACCTTCGGCCATGAGCGGAATAACGTCGTCTACGTGCGGATAGGGATAGACATAGTGCAGACGCGTCCAGACACCGAGACGAGACAGTTGCTCGCACAAACTAACCATACTGGTTTTAACCGGCTCGCCGTTGTAAAAGCCGGTGCGGTGCTTCACATCCACGCCGTACGCCGAGGTATCTTGAGAAATCACCAGCAGCTCTTTAACCCCAGAATCCGCCAGGCGTTTGGCCTCGGAAAGTACATCTCCGATAGGGCGGCTGTCCAGATCGCCCCGCATCGACGGAATAATGCAAAACGTGCAGCGGTGATTGCAGCCTTCGGAAATTTTAAGATAAGCGTAATGGCGCGGAGTTAATTTGACACCCTGCGCCGGCACCAGGCTGAGGTAAGGGTTATGCCGGGGTTTTGGCACGTAATGATGCACGTGTTCCAGCACCTGTTCATAGCTGTGAGGGCCAGTAATTTCCAGTACCTTTGGATGCACTTCGCGGATTGCGTCTTCTTTCGCACCAAGACAGCCGGTTACGATGACTTTGCCGTTCTCACTGAGCGCTTCGCCGATGGCTTCCAGCGATTCCTGTACCGCGCTATCAATAAATCCGCAGGTGTTAACAATCACCATATCGGCATTATCGTAACTGGGCACGACGTCATAACCCTCAGTGCGTAACTCAGTCAGGATACGTTCAGAATCGACTAGGTTTTTCGGGCAGCCAAGGGAAACGAAGCCAATTTTTGGCGGCGTAGATAGCGTTTTGGTTTGGGACATAGCGACATTTACTCACATTGCATCAATGGGGGCGGATTTTAATGGCATTGCGCGACGATTGACACCGCTATTGTCTTTATTGGTGAAAAAATATCCGAAATAGACCGGCGTGCGCAAACTTTGCGTTTTGCCCGGGCCGGTGGGTATTTCAAACATGAAGCAAAATGCGCGGAGCGGCCACGCCTGCGGCCAAAATCAACCGTTTTCGGCTGTCTAAAGCCGCGCCGGGTGTGAGGATGGCAGGTGCGAATAGACGCAGTACCGGTACTTTGGCTGCAGCTTTTTATAATGCATAAAGCCCCGGCGCGACCGTCCGGGTCATATTCAGTAGGTCGCTAACTGAGTGGGATCATCACTATTTTTTTAAACGCCGGACGTGCGGTAAGTTGCTGGTACCAGCGCTGCAAATGCGGGCGCGGGGTCCACGCTATTTCTAAATTCAGTAGCGCATAGGCAACGGGGCCAAAAGCAATATCTGCGATGCCACATGTTTCTCCGCTCAGCCAGATCTGCTGTGCCAGGCCATTATCTACGATACCAAACGCAGCGTCGCAGGTTTGAGTGCAGCGCTCGATGAGTGCCGGGTCGCGCCGCTCGGGCGGTGTACGCATCAGGCTAAGATAAACGCCGCGAAACGGTTCTCCCTGTAATCCCAGCGTCCAGTCCATCCACTTTTCAGCCTGCGCCCGCGCGGTGGCATCACTCAGCCACAGCGTGGCTTGCCCATACTGCGCGCTCAGATAGCGCACGATAGTGTTGGACTCCCACAGGGTTAAATCACTACCGTCGTCGCGCAGACAGGGGATTAAACCATTAGGATTCATCGCCAGGTAGTCGGCGTCCTGATTGCCGCCATACTGCCCGCCGAGCGCGACTGAGCGATACGGCAGCTCCATCTCTTCAAGGCACCACAGCACTTTTTTCACATTCGTTGAATTATTTCTACCCCAAACGACGATCATGGTTACTCCTCTCCTGCTTTTGCGCGGACGGCACTGATAAGGGCCGGGATTATTATTTTTAGCACAGGTTCAGGATGCAGATGAAAAAATGAGCGACTAATGGGGCGTAGAGACGCCAGAATTACGCTACGTTACCCGCGATCTGTTTCTTCAGCGCGCCTGCAAAGGCAGGCCGGTATTTTCGCAGCGGCCAGCCGGTCATAATAGCCGCTGGAGGGGACCGGCGCGCGCGCGTCGGCTGTGAGGTTGTTTATCTCTTTCAAGGCGCAGGGGTTAATACCGCAACGCGACATTGCTCAGGCGCGCAGTCTGGATGATATCCGCCGGCGGTGCGGCATTACTGATTAGCAGGTTAAATGATGCCAGCGGCCCCATGCATACCGGACGCACCTGCCCGAATTTGCTGCTATCGATAACCAGCACGCGTCGCTGAGCCATTTTGAGCGCCCACTGCTTTACCGGCAGCTCATTAAGATTAAAGCAGCTTGCTCCCTGCTGCGCATGCACGCCTGCGGCGGAAAGAAACGCAATATCGGGGCAAAGGTTCCCCAGCGTTTCCTGAAAACTTAGCGGCTGAAATACGGCGTTATTGGCATGAAATTCGCCGCCGCACAAAATAACTCGGCACGCGGGTTTTTCCCTGAGGGCTAAAAACGTATTCAGCGAATAACATACGCCAGTGAACGGCAGCGCGTCGTCCAGCGCTTCAATCACCAGCGGGGTCGTGGTTCCGCAATCAAAAAAAAGCGTTTGATGTGGTTCGACGATTGCCGCCGCCAGTCGTGCGGCGCATCGCTTTTCATGCACATGGCGCTGTTGCTGATCGCTCAGGAGGTAATGGGGACTGGCGCTTCGCGTGAGCACGATATAACCGCCGAGAAGTGATAACGGCGCGCGCTGGCCGTGCAGATCCCGGCGGATGGTCATTTCAGAAACCCCGAGCAGCGCGGCGGCCTCTTTGAGATGCAGCCTATCGCTCTGGCGCAGAGCCTGCATCAGCTTATCTGCCCGCATTTCCCGACGAGTTACCATAGATAGCGCGCCTCGGTTCGCTGGTTTATACAATAACGGATAGCGTACCGCCCGGATTAGGGTTAGTCACGCACCCAGCCCTTACGGATGGGCATCGCGAAGCAAAAGCGATAGATTTTTGAGAGCGCCTGATGCAGCGCTTTTCCCCAGTGGTGCCAGAGCATTTGAGTGGCAAGACAGCCGCACATAGCGGTCAGTAACCCGCCGACCATATCCAGCGGCCAGTGCACGCCGAGGTAGACGCGGGACCAGGCTATGGAAAGCGCGGTAATTAACAGGAGCACGCCGGACCATACCCGATACCAGCATAAAAATGCCAGCGCAAAAGTAAAACTGCTGGTACCGTGATCGCTTGGAAAAGAGTTATCCGGCGCGTGCGCGAGAAACCGGTGGCCAATGCCTTCTGCAAACGGGCGCGCGTGTGGGAAAAGTGCACCCAGTAGCCAGGAAATGGCAAGGCTTATCAGCAGCGCCATCGCCGTTTTAATCACCGTATGACGACAGGCATCAACTTCGCGTTCCGGCCCCCAAAACCAAAGCGCGACGACCAGCGTCGGCATAATATAAATCAGATCCCGGGCAATAAATAATGCGCTATTAATCAGCCATTCAGGCGAGGCGGGGGTGGCGTTGATAAGCAAAAACCAAATGCGATTCAGGCTTTCTAACATGTCACAGCTTTTCCTTTCTTAGATATAAACGCAGCCGCAGTTTAAATGGCCTGCGCTATTGTCGCTTGGTGAAGACATTAGCCTGCGGTAATACACAGTCTCGTACTACATTTTTTCTTTCTTTTCAGATAACTCCGACGATGTTTCCTGATAAATCCAGGGATATCGCAGCTGGCATGGGGCGAAGAGTCATTACTCTGAGGGCCACAATAGCGAATGGTTCCCGAGTTTTATCTCTTATGCGCGCAAATGCGCAAAAATCACGCGGACAAAGGCCCTGAGCGTTACACTAACGAGACAAAGGCGGCATGATATTTCGCTATGTCCTTTCAGGCAATTTCTTTACACTCTGCGCGTTCTTTTCTTATTGAGTTTTTACATGCAAACCGTTTCTGCAAAACCGCTGGGTCGCCGAGCGCTATTATTCCCTCTCTGCCTGGTGCTGTATGAATTTTCTACATATATCGGCAATGACATGATTCAGCCGGGAATGTTGACCGTGGTCGATCAATTCCAGGCTGGTGAAGAGTGGGTACCGACCTCAATGACCGCTTATTTGGCGGGGGGTATGTTTTTACAGTGGCTACTGGGGCCGCTTTCCGATCGCATAGGGCGGCGTCCCGTGATGCTGGCGGGGGTTATATGGTTTATCGTAACCTGCCTTGCTATCTTATTGGCACAAAACATTGAGCAATTTACTGCGCTGCGGTTCTTACAGGGGGTGAGCCTGTGCTTTATCGGTGCCGTTGGCTATGCGGCGATACAGGAATCGTTTGAAGAAGCGATATGCATCAAAATTACCGCACTAATGGCGAATGTGGCGCTCATCGCGCCGCTATTAGGGCCATTAGTGGGCGCCGGTTGGGTGCACGTCGCGCCGTGGCAAAGCATGTTTGTGCTGTTTGCGATGCTGGCGCTCATTTCTCTGGGTGGCCTGTGGCGCGCTATGCCAGAAACTGCAACGCGCATTGGTGAAAAATTATCACTGAAACAGTTAGGGCATGACTATTTAGCCGTGCTGAAAAACGGGCGCTTTGTGGCAGGCGCGCTGGCAACGGGCTTTGTCAGTCTGCCGCTACTGGCCTGGATAGCCCAGTCACCGGTCATTATTATCCGCGGTGAGCAGTTGAGCAGTTATCAATATGGCCTGCTGCAAGTGCCCGTCTTCGGCGCACTGATTGCCGGCAACCTTACCCTGGCGCGTCTGACCTCACGTCGCTCAGTGCGGGCATTAATCATTCTGGGCGGCTGGCCGATTATTCTGGGGCTCGCACTGGCCGCGCTGGCAACATTAGTATCTGCCCATGCCTGGCTGTGGATGACCGCCGGGCTGAGTCTCTATGCGTTTGGTATTGGCATTTCGAATGCGGGGCTGGTGCGTTTGACGCTGTTCGCCAGTGAAATGAGTAAAGGGACAGTTTCCGCTGCGATGGGCATGCTGCAAATGGCTATTTACACGGCGGGTATTGAGATAAGTAAGCACGCCTGGCAACAGGGCGGCAACGGGCTATTCAGCCTGTTCAATCTGGCCGGCGGCGCGCTGTGGCTAATTCTCGTGGCGCTCTTTTTACGAGACAGACGCACAGGCGGCAAACTGCAGCCTTAGCGGTATATCAGAAAAGGCGCTTACCGATTAAGCGCCTTTTTCACTGCTTTTTAGTCTATTCTGCCAGCGTTAAATTTTTATACGGCCTCTGGCGGCGGTTTAGCCACGGCGGGGGCGACCAGCGCCGCGAGTACAACCAGCGTAAGAACTACCATCATGGCGCTGCGCAGGCCGTACCGATCCCCCAGAAAACCGAGTAGCGGTGGCCCAACCAGAAAGGCGATATAGCCAGTTGTGGCCACTACGCTAACGCGCCCGGGCGCATCCGGCCCGGTATCGCTGGCGGCAGAAAGCGTTAGCGGGAAGCCGAGTGAGGCACCGAGTCCCCAAAAAATGACCGCCATTCCGGCAACAAAAGCGCTATCAACAAAAACCACCAGCGCAATGCCGATAGCGCCAAGTAGCGCGCTGGCACGCACTACGTGCACCCGGCTGTATCTGTCGATAAACCAACCGCCGCCAAAACGCCCCAGCGTCATGCCAAGCGTGAAGCCTGCATAAATTAGCGAGCCGGAAGAGGGGCTAAAGCCGTGCCCGTCAACCATCAGCAGCGATAGCCAGTCGTTGGCCGATCCTTCGGCAAACGCCATGGCCAGCACGATAAAACCGATCAGCAATAACTTACCGTCTTTCCAGAAAGGAGGATGGGGTTGATGGAGCGAGTGCGAGGCTGCCGCTTCTGAGCGCTGCCCCGTTCCGCCCGGGATTGCCCGAATAGCGATTAGGGCTGGGATCACGGTAACCAGCGCCGCGGCGAGCAAATGAATATCTGCATTAACGCCCGCGCGCGTTAGCGCCATGCCGATGCCTGCGCCGACCAGCGTGCCGAGGCTATAAAAACCGTGCATCATGGGGAGTAATGTTTTGTGGCGCAGGCGCTCGACTACGGCGCCCTCGACATTAATAGCAACTTCGGCGCCGCCCATGCCGCCGCCGAGGCCGGCCAGGCCCAGTGCGAACAGGCCAGCAGAAGCGTGCCAGAGCGCGAAGCTCATTAACAACATACCGGCGACCACCAGCATGCTTCCGGCATAGATAACCGGGCGAGTGCTAAAACGCTTAACCAGCCAGCCGGACAGCAAAATGCCGCCCATTGAACCGACAGACAGCCCAAACAATACAACGCCCATTTCGGCAATAGAAACCTGCAGGATATCGCGAATAGTGGGCGTTCGCGTTGCCCAGGACGCCATCAGTAGCCCTGGCAGGAAAAAGAAAGCGCATAGCGCCCATGTGCGGTACAGCAAAGCCTTACGTGGCGAAACAGCAGTCATAACAATCAGGAATATGCGCGAAAAAAGAATGGCAACACTACCAGGCGCGAAGCCGTTTGTACACCCGGTAGAGCGGTGTCTGAAGGGATGTGCGTATATCCGTGCGGTTAATTCAACGAAGAGGGAATAAAATGCACTCACGGCAACGTTCCATGCCCGGCGCTGGCAGGCGGCCCCGGCGTACAGCAACTTCGCAGATTCGGTGCAGGCTCACGGCCTCTAACCATCGCAAAACGGAGATTGATTGCCGCTCGGGTAGTCGGCGTTTTATCTAAAGCTACTGTTCTGTATTTTTAACCTCACCTGGCGGACTGTGTTTTTTGACGAGGCTGTTAGCTTCGTGGCGAAAGATAAATGCTGTCTTGCTACTACCTGTTATATTCTAAGTATCTGAATTCGGAGCGCTTGCTCCACCAAGGGCAAAGGGAGTGATTGATATCAGTGAAGATATTTGAAACCGATTTATTCGGCTTTGTAGTAGCACCAGATGAGTTTTGGCAAATTATCGAACTTGCTTCAATGGGGGAATGCGAAACAAAAAATATCTACCTATGGAGAGGACAGGGCAATATAGCTTGGCCAATTCATAGTTCGGCTTATAGACGATTAAAGAAAGACAAAACCTCCCCCCTACAGAAGTGACTATGCGTGATTATGAGAGGGAACTTCTACTTAACGCTAAACACCAAGGCTACCACTACGAAAATGGACGTACGCTCGCTGACTTTGAACTTTTGGCAAAGCTACAACATCATGGCGCAGCAACGCGGCTAGTGGACTTTTCAAGGAACATGCTTATAGCTCTATGGTTTGCTTGTAACTCCGAGAGTGATAAAACAGGCTTGTTGTTAGGTATGTACTGGGCAGGAGTCAGGGGTTTTGAAGGAAGGCCTGAACTTCGTACTTATAATGAACTATTTGGCTCAGGAGATCCCAATGCCGATGACGAGTTGGAGAATTTCCCTAGACTCTGGCAGCCGCCAGTCTTGACCAGGAGGATCGCAGCGCAGAGTGCACAATTCCTCTATAGCAGAGTCGCAGATGAACGAACTGGCAGCTTGATTTTATGTGAGAGTCCAAATCATCTCAACATGATTGCCATCACGCCTGAATTGAAAAAGGAATGTCTAGTCTTGCTGGAGAATGTGTTTGATATTAGGCAATTTACACTTTTTCCTGATATTGATGGTTTTTGTTATGCCAACAGCGTTAGTTTTGAAAGTCATAGTAACGAAAGATGGTAGCTAAGTGTCTGGTCTTCCAGCATATTTCCATTGTCGCTATCTAAGGGACAAAGGCTACGTAACGGTCCGATTAAGGGAGTAATAAATTTCAGGCAATAAAAAACCCATCAATCTTGAACAGAAACGGCGTGATTGATGGGCTCCACAAATTGGGGACATCAAAGAAAAGCAGTGGCATTCTTTAGGACTGTGCCCGGATAAGAAAGTTCATTGTTTTTTTAAAGCGATTGAATTAGCGGTTACCAGTGCACGCCCGGCCAGATGATCACGGTGAGCGTTCCCGCGAGCGTGAGTAACACGTTAGCAATCGCGTAAGTCCCCGCGTAGCCTAACGCCGGAATGTTACTGCGTGAGGCGTCGCTTATGATTTCCATGGCGGGTGCGCAGGTGCGTGCGCCCATAATTGCGCCGAATAATAGCGCGCGGTTCATTTTTAGCACCCAGGCGCCAAACAAAAAACTGAGCGCGACGGGAAGCAGGCTGACCACAATACCGGAAAGCAGCATTTGCCAGCCGATATTACCCAAACCGTGGCCGATGCCGACGCCGGCGCTTAGCCCTACGCCCGCCATAAACACCATTAGCCCGAATTCCTTTACCATGGTCAGAGCGCCCTGCGGGATGTAGCCTAATGTAGGATGGTTTGCGCGCAGAAAGCCCAGCATGATGCCGGCGAACAGCAGCCCGGCGGCGTTGCCGATGCTGAAACTGAAGGAGCTAAACTGGAAGGTGATCATCCCTATCATCAAACCAACGATAAAAAAGGCGCAAAACGCCAGTAGATCGGTGACCTGGCTGTGAATCGAGATAAATCCGATGCGATCGGCGACGGATTTAACGCGTCGCGCATCGCCGCTAACCTGCAGTACGTCGCCTTTGTTAAGGACAATATTGTCATCAATCGGCATTTCAATTTGGCTTCGGATCACGCGGTTTAAAAAACAGCCGTGATCGGTGAGCTTGAGCTGCGTCAGGCGGCGGCCCACGGCATTGTGGTTTTTCACCACGATTTCTTCGGTGACGATGCGCATATCCAGCAGGTCACGATCGAAGACCTCTTTACCGTTGCGAAAGCTGGGGTCGAGGCGCGCGTGAGCGTCGGGATAACCGACCAGCGCGATTTCATCGCCCATCTGGAGGACCGCGTCACCGTCCGGCGTTGCCAGGATACCATTGCGCCTGATGCGCTCTATATAGCAGCCGGTCTGGCGATAAATGCCCAGCTCGCGCAGATTTTTACCGTCAGCCCAGGCGACCAGTTCAGGCCCAACGCGGTAGGCGCGGATCACCGGGAGAAATACTTTGCGGGTGCTATCGGTATCCAGCCCGCGCTCACGAGCAATTTGCTGGGCGCTGGTTTGTAAGTCCTGATGCTGCAGGCGCGGCATGTAGCGCGCGGCGATAATCAGGCTGACCAGGCCTATCAGGTAGGTCAGCGCATAGCCGAGACTCAGCGTATCCAGCGCACGATCGAGTTCCGGTTGCGCCAGCCCGGTATGACGCAGCGTATCGCCGGCGGCCACCAGTACCGGCGTGGAGGTCATTGCCCCGGCCAGCATGCCCGACGTCAGGCCGATACCCCAGCCAAAAACTTTACCAAAAATGAGCGCCAGCGCCAGCGCGCTACTGACCATAATGAGCGCCAGCATAAAATAATTTTTGCCGTCTCGGAAAAAAATAGAAAAAAAGTTAGGACCCGCCTCTACGCCGACACAGAAAATAAACAGCATAAAACCCAGGTTCAGCGCATCGGTATTCATCGTGAAATGCTGCTGACCTAATAATAAGGAAACCACTAAAACACCAATAGAATTACCCAGTTGTACTGAGCCAAGTCGTAATTTCCCAAGGCATAATCCTAGAGCAAGTACAACAAATAATAACAGGATGTCATTCCCGTTTAACAAATCTGCGACGTTTATATTCACGAAGGATAACTTTTTGTTTACTAGTAAATGATTGAAAAGGATGGTTTTATGCGTTACTGTCCGAACAGAAAGACAGCGTTCAGGGTAATTCTACCGCATTAAAAAAAGATTACCCACAATACTGCTATTCCAACCGCCAGTTTAATCATATTGATAAACAACGACCAGCGAGAATAGCCGGTAAATTCTACGTCGTTTTAACCGTTAGTACCCTTACGCATATCTGACAAAAGCCCGTTGAGTGGGTGTATTTGCGCGGGCGGTACTTATGTCGGGAGGGAGTGCTGGTGATACATCGGCGGTTATGTAGCGGAGTTGCCTGCTGTTTTATACTTTTTATTGCCGTTTTCCTTTTGCTTAAATCACCGTTTGTTAGCGAGCCTGTGCAGGGCAATGAGGCTGAACCCGGGCTGCTTTGGTTTATGCTGCCGGGGATGATTGCGGGGCTGTTAACTCGTCGCGGGCAGGTAACGCGTTCGCTCGCAGGCGCATTTATGGCCCTGCCCGTATGCTTTCTGGTTGCCCAGCTTCACCTTCTTCCTGCGCGCCCCCTGTTTCAGGAGTTGGCCTGGCTGTGCAGTGCGGTATTTTGGTGCTCCGTTGGTGCTTTACTGGTTCCATTTATACGCGCGATGCGCCGCCACGTTCGCCGCTGCCGTCGTCATCGCACCCGCTTTGGCTAAATCAATATGCGGTTTCCTGAGATATACTCGCCGGTTGGTGACAGACGCTGGGTCGGAATAGGGCTGATTTACAGGCTCCGGGCGGCTTAATCTATCAACGCCGGGCGATAGTATTCCGGCGTCTGTCACATTCATTACTTTGGCGAGAGAACGCCTGGTTTGTGATTAAGGAAACTGAAGATGACGCCGACTATTGATCTCTTATGCGCCCACCGATCTATTCGCCATTTTACCGAGCGCTCGGTTAGCGAAGCGCAGCGTACCGCAATTCTCAACGCAGCCCGGGCAACCTCAAGTTCGAGCTTTTTACAATGCAGTGCGATTGTTCGTATTACTGAACAAGCGAAGCGCGAAGCGCTGGTCACGCTGTCCGGTGGGCAGCAACACGTCGCTAAGGCACCGGAGTTCTGGGTGTTCTGCGCCGATTTTAATCGGCATTTTCACATTTGCCCCGATGCGCAATTGGGATGGACGGAGCAGCTGCTTCTGGGCGCGGTTGATACGGCGATGATGGGGCAAAACGCGCTTACTGCCGCTGAGTCGCTGGGAATGGGGGGCGTTTATATCGGTGGTATCCGCAATCACATAGAAGAAGTGACAGCGCTCCTGGCGTTGCCGAAATATGTATTGCCGCTGTTTGGTTTGTGCCTCGGCTGGCCCGCTGAAACACCTGATTTAAAGCCGCGTTTACCGATGGATATCGTGTTGCATGAAAATCGCTATCGCCCGCTCGAAGACGAAGCGCTGGCGCGCTATGACGCGCAAATGGAAGATTATTACCTGACGCGCGACACCCACACGCGGCGCGATACCTGGAGCGCTCATATTCGCCGTACACTGATAAAAGAGAGCCGGCCATTTATTCTCGATTACCTGCATAAACAAGGGTGGGCGACCCGTTAAAATCCGTATCGCATATCTCGTTCTGCGGCTGCGGCGATGCTATGATGCGCGCCTTGCTGATTGCTCTGTCTATTACGAGGTGTAGGATGAGAATCGCGATTTTATCCCGGGATGCCTCGCTCTGGTCCTGCCGGCGCCTGCGCGAAGCTGCCATCCAGCGCGGCCATTTAGTGGATATTGTCGATCCGCTAACCTGCTATATGAATATTAATCCGGCATCCCCATCTGTTCATGATAAAGGGCGCAGGTTACCCCATTATGATGCGGTTATTCCGCGCATCGGTTCGGCTATCACCTTTTATGGAACCGCCGTACTGCGTCAGTTCGAGATGTTAGGCAGCTGGCCGCTGAATGAATCGGTTGCGATTACGCGCGCGCGGGATAAACTGCGGTCGCTGCAGCTTTTGGCGCGCCAGGGAATCGACTTACCGATTACCGGATTTGCCCATTCGCCGGGAGATACCAGCGATTTAATCGATATGGTCGGCGGCGCGCCGCTGGTGGTGAAGCTGGTAGAAGGAACTCAGGGGATTGGCGTTGTTTTAGCAGAGACGCGCCAGGCGGCGGAAAGCGTCATCGATGCGTTTCGCGGTTTAAAAGCGCATATTCTGGTGCAGGAGTATATAAAAGAAGCCAAAGGTCGCGATATTCGCTGCCTGGTTATCGGCGATCGCGTGGTTGCGGCTATTGAACGCCAGGCTAAAGAGGGGGATTTTCGCTCCAACCTGCATCGCGGCGGCATGGCCCGTAACGTCACGATAACCCCGCGCGAGCGCGAAGTTGCTCTTAAAGCCGTTGAAACCCTGGGGCTTGAGGTCGCGGGCGTGGATATTCTGCGATCGCAGCGCGGGCCGCTGGTGATGGAAGTGAATGCCTCGCCGGGGCTTGAGGGCGTCGAAACGACCAGCGGTATTGATATTGCCGGGCAAATGATACGTTGGATAGAGCAGCATGCCAGACCGGGCTTTTGTCTGAAAACCGGCGGCTAAAATGATTTCCGTTCATCAACATGGTGCGCAGCATGCTTTTTGCGTAAGCTATGCGCTTTATAAAATTGTTTAAGAGGCATCGCTCTTTATGGATTCACTCGTCGTCCCTTCGCTGGATACGCTGCGCCGCTGGCTGGATGAGCTGAGCGTCAGCTTTTTTGAGTGCGACACGTGTCAGGCATTACATTTACCCCATATGCAGGATTTTAACGGGGTATTTGATGCGAAGATCGATTTAGTGGACAACATACTGCTTTTCTCCGCGCTGGCGGAAGTTAAACCTTCCGCGCTACTGGCACTGGGAGCTGATTTGTCCGCGATTAACGCCAGTTCATTGACCGTTAAAGCGTTTATCGATATTCAGGACGATAATCTGCCGAAGCTGGTGGTATGCCAGTCGCTTTCCGCCTGTGTGGGGATAACGCCCAGTCAGTTTGCCTGGTTCCTGCGTCAAAGCGAAGAGCAGGTATCGATGGTTATTCTGGAAGCGCAGGCGCAGGATCTGCTCTATACCCCGGAATGTGAAGATCGCAGCGATAACATCTCTCAGGCGACGACGCTGCATTAACATATTGCGGCGTGCGGGTCGAAACGCACGCCGCTGATTGCCTGCGCGCCATAGATGGCGCATCGATTCTCTTCTCCCGCCTGCTTGTTTTGAGCGTATAAATCCCACGGGCGTCAGCGCCAGAAGCGAGGTCAGCGCTCCGCTATTCGTTCTGCTGTTGCCATTTTACCGGCGGTATTAACGTCGGAAGCTGCGCGATATAACCGCTTCCTGACAGGGTAGCCCTCCTGCAAAAACTGAATAGCGCCCGTACCTGGTTGAATAAGATGAAATCTGCCATCATAAAGGGCGAAAGCCGCACGGCCAGGCGGCAGGTATTCAGGGATTTTAACAGGATATGCAAAGTGGACATGATATCTCTCACGCACGGTTGAATGCGCCGACGCTGGTACTTATTGCTGCCACGGCGATTGTAGCGATACGCTGCCTCGATCTGTTACTGCTTTTTAATCTGCTGGGGATGCGCGGCATAGTGGATTTTTTGCACCGCAGCGCGCAAACCTGGACACTGACATTCATCTTTTTTATCAGCCTGGCGCTGCTGTTTATTGAATTCCGCTGTGCTTTTGCTATCGTGCGCGGTCGCAACTGGGGACGCTGGCTGTATCTGTGCATACAGATAGCGATAACGGGCTATTTATGGCTGGCTTCGCTCGGCTGGGGATATCCGGAACTTTTTAGTATCGCCGGCGATACTAAGCGGGACATTCTGCGCTCTTTATTTTTGCAAAAGTTACCGGATGCGCTGGTGCTGTGCCTGCTATTCATACCGCCTAAAAGTCGCCGCTATTTTCGAGTGCGTTAATGGCCTGGAGTGATACAATCAGCGCGTTTTTTTCTTAAGGTTTTTGTATGCAATGCGCACTTTATAACGCTGGCCGCTGTCAGTCCTGCCAATGGATAACGCTCTGTGAAACACAGCAAATCGAAGCCAAAATGGCCGGCCTGCGCGAACTTTTTAGCGGTTTGGCTGTAGATGAGTGGCAGGAACCCTATACTGGCGCGGCGCAGGCGTTTCGTAATAAAGCGAAAATGGTTGTCAGCGGCAGCGTTGAGCGCCCGGTGCTGGGGATGCTACAGCGTGACGGAACGCCGGTGGATTTGTGCGCGTGTCCGCTTTATCCCTCAACGTTTGCGCCGGTATTTTCAGTTCTTAAGCCGTTTATCGCGCGCGCCGGGCTTACGCCGTATCACATTGAGCGTCGGCGCGGTGAGCTTAAATATATCCTGCTGACGGAAAGCCGTTCCAGCGGCAATATGATGCTGCGCTTTGTGTTACGCAGTGAGAGAAAATTGCCGCAGTTGCGCGCGGCACTGCCATGGCTACAGGCACAGCTACCCCAGCTAAGCTGTATTTCCGCTAATATTCAACCGATACCCATGGCAATTATTGAAGGCGAGCAGGAAATTCCACTGACGGAAAACCAAACTCTCGAAGAGCGCCTTAATGATGTACCGCTATGGCTGCGCCCGCGTAGTTTTTTTCAAACCAACCCGCAGGTCGCTGCGGGGCTGTATGCCACGGCCCGTGCCTGGGTCCAGGAATTACCGGTACAGCACATGTGGGATTTATTCTGCGGGGTTGGCGGTTTTGGGCTGCACTGCGCGACGCGGGAAATGCATCTGACGGGTATTGAAATATCGGCCCAGGCCATCGCCTGCGCGCGGCGTTCCGCTGAGGCGCTCGGGCTTGAGCGGCTGGCGTTTCAGGCTCTGGATTCCACGGATTTTGCGCTGGCGCAGCGGGAAGTCCCTGATTTAGTTCTGGTTAACCCGCCACGGCGCGGCATTGGTAGCTCCCTGTGTGAATATTTGGCGCGCATGGCGCCGCGATATATTATTTATTCAAGCTGTAACGCTCAGACGATGGCGGTTGATATTCGCAGCCTTCCAGGATGGCGCATTCTGCGAATGCGCCTGTTCGATATGTTCCCGCATACGGCGCATTATGAAACGCTGGCGCTGCTAGAGAGAGAATAGGCGCCTGTAGATATGCGCATCTGTTAATGCCCTGGATTATTTTGGGAAAGGCGTTTATTGCGAAAACCAGGCGGCGCTGATTTTCTGATAGGTCCCATCTTTTTTGATTTCGACAAGCGCGGCGTTCAGCTTATTGAGTAGCGCTGTATTTCCTGGCCGAACGGCAATGCCCAGCCCGGTGCCAAAATATTCGGGATCGGTGACCTTTTCCGTTGCCGGGCCAAGCTGTGGATTGGTTTTCAGCCACTCGCTGACTACGGCGCTATCGCCAAAAACGCCGTCCAGGCGCCCATTCTTCAGGTCGATAATGGCGTTTTGATAGCTGTCGTAGGCGATAGTTTTCACTTCCGGATGTTTATCCTGCAGATATTTCTGGTGCGTAGTTCCGTTTTCCATCCCGATGCGTTTCCCTTTTAGGGCGCTAAAGTCGCTAAAGGCATCATTATTATTTCTGTCAACAACGGGTAAAAAGTGATCCACTTACCGT
>CALYPF010000078.1 GCA_945271245.1 uncultured Enterobacteriaceae bacterium
AGACCGTTGGTGGTGACGGTAAGTGGATCACTTTTTACCCGTTGTTGACACCAGACCCAGACCCAGACCCAGACCCAGACCCAGAGAGGGTGGTCAGGAGGCTGGGAACCTCGTGCAGCAGGAACTGGGCAGGGTAACGCCGTCTATACAGACTTTCACACTTTTATTTATCAAGCTCTGGCGCCTACGGCTTGCCTTTTAATGACAGACTGAAAAAACGCAATTGGCATACAGAATCACTGGGTGCATGGACAGCCCGATGGCGTATTTCTATAAACAGGGCAGCGTATTAATCAGAGTGAGTTGATGCGGGCGTTTAAGAATATAAAGAGATAAGCCCGAGTGACGTTAAAAGGAGACAGATTGTGCCGCTTCGTGTCTCTAAATGGTGACATTTAACGTGTTGTTATTGCATAAATTGTTAAATCCAGCGTCGTTTCGTCTCTAATCCATGACATTCATTGAGAAGAGCGAACTATTAACAGGAATAATAAATGGTATAATATGTTGATTTATAATGTATTTTATTGTTGGCACACAATATGCATTAACTGACCTGTAGATACTCATTCCATTTGTTATGTTTGCCGCGATGGCTTCATAATCCCGGGAATGATGTAGAGCCATTCAGGGTGCTTATCGTCCAGACACTGATGTCGTCTTTATTGATCTCATCAAAGCGTATGGACATTACGTTGAGTGAAGCACCGCTTGTTGTCTAACAGACCTGTCTTTGCGCTGGCTATTTTGGCCGGCGTTTTTTTTATTTATTGGGTAGAGATGGCTGTGGGATAGGGCCATAAAAACGACCTGCCGTGGAAGTAAAAACGGCCATCTTCAGAGGAGATGGCCGTATAAAGAAGCTTAAGATGGGGCGTTATTTTTTAGCGTCAGCAACAGGCCGTCTCGTCGCATGGCAGCCGCTTCTTCTGGCTGCTTCAGGCGATCGAGCGTGTCGGCAAGCCAGGCGTAATCATAGGCGTCCGGACGCTGCTTCAGGGCAGCACGGAAAGCGAAGCTGGCTTCTTTCCATTCTCCGTGCTTCATCAACATTTGGCCCAGCGTGCTCCAGAGCAGCGGGCGCGAACCATGATTTTTAATTTGCTGACGCAATACCTTCTCGACCTGCTCCGGCGCGCTGGTTTTTAGACGCGGCATCAATAAAACCAGGCTTTCATTATATTCCTGCTTCAGCCCGTCCAGAATAATTTGCTGGGCGGTAGCGTGATCGTCACACTCAATCAGCCGATCCGCCATGGCCACCTGGAGATCTGAACGCAGGCGTATTTTACGCCCCTGATTATGCCACCAGGATTTCAACCCTTCGCTGCCGCCATCGGCCATAGCCTGGTCCATCAGCCCAATCCAGGCCTGCTGCTCTAACGCTGCCCGGTGAGCATCATCACCAATATGCGCTTTCTCCATGGAGTAGAGAATATCAAGCAGAGAACTCCACGCGTGGGTGCGTATGTAGGCCTGCTCAGCAAGGCGCAGCACCTCAGGGTGGCGCGGTGCGATTTCCAGCAGCTTATCAACGCCGTGGCGGGCGGCATGATTTTCATTACGCGCAAGCTGAAGCCGAACGCGCGTGATTTCTACTGGGATAGGATCGTTTTCTGAAAGCTCTGCTGCGCGCTCCAGGTGCTGGCTGGCGCGCGCATCGTCACCTCGCTGCTGTGCGGCTTCGGCGGCCAGCAGATAATTGACTACGGGCTGTTCCGCGTGATCGGCATGTTTGGACAGCAGCTTTTCAACCTGCTGATAATCCCCTTCCGCCAGCTTAATTAACGCCTGGCTGGTATGCTTGTGGGCGCGACGACGTTTGCGCCCGACAAACCATCCGCGGGTGCGAGAACCGGTATGAAATATCCGACGCAGTATCCACTCGATAACCAGCAGCGCCAGAATCAATAAACACAGCATAATAACCAGTGCAGTGACGCTGGTTTCAATATTGTAGTCATTGGTTTGAATCAATACGTAGCCCTGGTGACCTGCGAGCATGGGGCCAACCACAATACCTGCCAGCAGCAGGAGAAATAACAGGAGAACTTTTAGCATGATTATTCTCCTTGCTGAGGTTGGGCGCCAGAGGCGGCGTCAGACGCTGGCATCGGGGCGTGGCGATCCCAGGCGCGCATCAGTTTTTCGAGAATGGGCTGGCTGGCTAAGGTATCCGGCACATCCATTTCAATGCTTTGTTGGCTGAGCGTGTCTAAATCCGCCAGGAAACCTTTTGTGGCAGCATCATCGGTATCGTAATAGGCGCGGATCCAGGTAGAGACGGTCTCAAGAGATTGCTTATAGGTTTCATCCTGATGGCGCGGCACGGCCTGTACGGCTATTAATAAACGCGAACGGATATTTTCGCGCAAGTAGATATCCTGATTTGGTGCCAGTAGCGGTACGTCGGTGGTATCCCTGCGTCGGATAGTAATGAAATTCTCCATAAAGTTATGCCAGCTTTTAACCAGGTTTTGCCGCCATTCAGTCAGCGAGCCTGATAACTCTTTGCTGTTGGAATCCATCGGACTGTCATCGTCGTCATTATCCGCAAGGCGAAGATTATCAACCTGGTTCGAAAGCTGATTGAGCTTCAATATAATGCCATCGAAGTCAATCTGCGTTACGCCTGATAAGCTGGAGATATCCTGAGTCAATGCGCGGCGTGCGTTGATCAGGCGGGGATCGTTCATCTGCGCCAGGCTTTCATCAGCGCTGCGCAGCAGCGCAATGGCCGTAGTGACATCCTGATCGCTCCAAAGCTTGCGCCCGGCGAGTTTGACCAGAAAATCGGACTGCGCAAGCTGCCAGACTTTAGCGTCGCTGCCGGAGATCGCGGCGACTTTCTGCTGGGTTTCTGCCAGCGCTTTTGCCATTTGCACCTGGTGCGCGCGCGCTTCTTCAAGCCGCGCGGTTTGCTGTTTAATCAAATTCTCCAGCTCAATTTTTTGCTGGCTTTGTAGCTGTTGCAATGCGTTGAGCTGCGCGCTGAGCGATTCATTTTGCGCCATCTGGCTTGCTGCCTGATGTTTTCCCCAACTATACAGGCCGGCACCGGCGGCTAGCGCTATGGCGATAGCGACGATACTCAGCGTGATGCCAGCGGCATTGCTGCGCGTTTTTACTGGTTTTGACTCAGGCTGAACAGGCTGCGCGTTGTTTTCTGCAGCGGAGTTGGCCTCTTCAGTCATCGCGGAGGGCTCTTTTTGTTCCGTCATCATTCTTCCCATCGTTCATGTTGTTATTGCGCGCAGCAGCGCGTCATTATCGGCGTTATCCGCAACTTTAATCTTTTTCCAGCCCAGCTCCACGGCCTGAATAGCCAGACGTTCGCTAACAACGATCAATTGGCACCGGAGTAGCCAATGGTGTTTATGCCAGTCAGGAAACAGTGACCAGAGCTGTTGTAGCATTTCTCCACTGGTGACGACCAGCGTTGAAATGCCGCGTTCATACCAGCGAGCTGCTTCTTCTTCGCCAGTATAATGAATGAAGTTGCGTTGATAACATTCACAAAATCTGACGGACGCGCCGCGCTCGCCTAGCACCGTGCCTAATAGCTCTCGTCCACCATTGCCGCGCAGGATAAGCGCTGTTTTTCCGTTAATATTTTGTAATTCAGGTAATTGTAGCAGGACTTCACTGATTTCCCGATCCCGCGGATAATTTACCTGGAGGCCGCTATTGGCGTGTAACGCCAGCGCTGTCGCCCTGCCGATAGCAAAGGCTGAAACTTGTTCCGGCCAGCGCATTTCGGCTTGCTTCAGTGCTGCTGCGGCAAAGTTAACCGCCTGTTTCGATAAGGCGACTAACAGGTCGCCAGGTGCGAGATGGGTCAGATATTCCGGAAGATAAGGCAACTCGCGGCCCGGAGTGAATTCAATCAGGGGGAGGCTCCACGCCTCCACGCCGAGCGTGCGAAGGCGGCCTACAAGCTCCTCTCCTGCAGGGGAAGGGCGAGTGACCAGAACGCGTCTCATTGCGATGCGGTTTCCTGATAAATAGCGCTAAGAATCGCATCTGCGCCGTTATGTAACAGCTCTTCAGCCAGAGAAATCCCCATTGCCTGCGCATCATCAGGATGCCCGCGCCGCTCCGCGCGAATTATTTGTGAACCATCCACGGCGCCAACCAGTGCTCGCAGCCAAAGCTCACCGTTGCTAAGTTCGGCATAACTGCCAATAGGCACCTGGCAGCCGCCTTCAAGACGAGTATTCATTGCGCGTTCGGCGGTGACGCATATCGCCGTTTCACGATGATTAAGCGGTGCCAGTAAAGCGCGCGTATGGTTATCATTGAGCCGGCATTCGATGCCGACTGCGCCCTGGCCAACGGCGGGAAGAGAAACTTCCGGCGAAAGCGCACAGCGGATCCGCTCCGGCATTTTTAGGCGCTTCAGGCCGGCAACGGCTAAGATAATCGCGTCATATTCTCCTGCATCGAGCTTGCCAAGACGGGTGCCCAGGTTGCCGCGTAAAGAGCGGATAACTAAATCCGGGCGCTGGGCCATTATTTGGCACTGACGACGCAGGCTGGAGGTACCTACGACGCTACCGGCAGGCAGCGCATCCAGGCTGTCGAAATGACCGGAGACAAACGCGTCCCTCGGGTCATCACGTTCACATATAGTCACCAAACCCAGGCCTTCCGGAAAGGCGACCGGCACGTCTTTCATCGAGTGAACGGCGATATCGGCGCGATGTTCCAGGAGCGCCCGCTCCAGCTCTTTGACGAATAGCCCTTTGCCCCCAACTTTCGCCAGCGGGGTATCCAGCAGAATATCGCCGCGTGTCACCATCGGCACCAGTTCGACCCTTAGAGAGGGGTGATGTGCTTCCAGGCGCTGTTTTACATCCTCTGCCTGCCACAGTGCCAGCGGGCTTTGGCGGGTTGCAATGCGTAATACTTCGTCAGACATGCTTTTTACCGTGATAACCGTTTAAAGAACATCCTAACATTGTTACCGGAAAACTGTCAGTTGTAACGGCCACGCGAGCGCAGAAGGCGTGATACTCTTTCAACGTTGGATGAAGCGCTGTCATGCTACACTTTGTGTAGTGCATCTTTCTTTACGGTCAAACGGCATGGTGTTAAATTGATCACGTTTCCAGCAATTCCCGGTCAGATCATTGTTAGTAATAGGCAGTGGCCCATGGAAACTGGTTTTTTGACGAAATACTGAAACATCAGGCGAATATGTCTTGTACCTCTATATTGAGACGCTAAAGCAGAGACTGGATGCCATAAATCAATTGCGCGTCGATCGCGCGCTTGCTGCTATGGGGCCTGCTTTTCAGCAGGTTTACAGTTTACTGCCCGGACTTCTACATTATCATCACCCGCTGATGCCGGGTTACCTTGAAGGTAACGTTCCCGCCGGTATCTGTCTTTTCACGCCTGATGAAAATCAATTACTTGCGCTACAGGATTTGGCGCAGCGCCGTGGCGTTGCAGCCCAGCTCACCCCTACGGGAGAATTGCCTATAACCGGCGTTTATTCTATGGGTAGCACGTCGTCCGTTGGCCAAAGTTGTACCTCTGATTTGGATATTTGGGTCTGCCATCAGTCCTGGCTTGACGGTGAGGAACGCCGCCTGCTGCAGCGCAAGTGTAATTTGCTGGAAAACTGGGCCGCGTCTATGGGCGTTGAAGTCAGCTTCTTTTTGATTGATGAAAATCGATTCCGTCACAATGAAAGAGGCAACCTTGGTGGTGAAGACTGCGGTTCTACTCAGCACATTCTATTGCTGGATGAGTTTTATCGCTCCGCAGTGCGTATGGCGGGTAAGCGCATTCTGTGGAATATGGTGCCGGTAGCGGAAGAATATCGCTATGATGAATATGTCATGTCGCTGTATGGGCGGGGCGTACTTACGCCTAACGAATGGCTCGATCTTGGCGGATTAGGATCGCTTTCCGCAGAGGAGTATTTCGGTGCCAGCTTATGGCAGCTCTATAAGAGTATTGATTCTCCGTACAAAGCCGTGTTGAAAACGCTGCTCCTTGAGGCTTATTCCTGGGAGTATCCCAATACCCGCCTCTTAGCCGAAGACATTAAGCAGCGCCTGCACGATGGGGAGATAGTCTCTTTTGGGCTGGATCCTTACTGCATGATGCTGGAAAGAGTGACTTATTATTTACAGCAGATACAAGATGAGGCGCGCCTGGATTTAGTTCGCCGCTGTTTCTATCTTAAAGTTTGTGAAAAGTTGTCTCGCGATCGGGCGTGCGTTGGATGGCGCCGTGAGATATTGAGCCAGATGGTAAAAAGCTGGGGCTGGGATGAGCAGCGTTTAGCCGTGCTTGACGATCGGGCGAACTGGAAAATTGCACAGGTACGCGAAGCGCACAACGAGCTTCTGGACGCCATGATGCAAAGCTATCGTAACTTAATTCGCTTTGCGCGGCGCAATAACCTGAGCGTAAGCGCCAGCCCGCAGGATATTGGCGTATTAACGCGTAAACTTTACGCGGCATTTGAAGCACTGCCGGGCAAAGTAACGCTGGTGAACCCACAGATCTCGCCGGATCTTTCTGAACCTTATCTGACATTTATCTATGTGCCTCCTGGGCGAGCGAATCGCTCAGGTTGGTATCTTTATAACCGGGCGCCGACCATTGACGCGATTATCAGCCATCAGCCGCTGGAATATAACCGTTATCTGAATAAGCTGGTTGCCTGGGCCTGGTTTAACGGCCTGCTGACTCCGCGCACCCATTTGTTTGTCAAAGGAAACGGCGTGTGCGAATTACCAAAACTGCAGGAATTGGTCTCTGAGGTTTCTCAGCGTTTCCCGCTTCGCCTGCCGGCTCCGACGCCAAAAGCGCTGTATAGTCCTTGTGAAATCAGGCACCTGGCTATCATTGTTAATCTTGAATACGATCCGACTCAGGCGTTTCAGGACCAGGTGGTGCACGTTGATTTCCGTAAACTGGATGTCTTTAGCTTTGGCGAAGAGCAAAAATGCCTGGTTGGCAGCGTGGACTTACTCTACCGAAACTCGTGGAACGAAGTGCGCACGCTGCACTTCAACGGCGAGCAGGCCATGATAGAGGCGCTGAAGACGATTCTGGGTAAAATGCACCAGGATGCGGCGCCGCCGGACAGCGTGGAGGTCTTTTGTTATAGCCAGCACTTACGCGGCATGATCCGCACGCGGGTTCAGCAATTAGTCTCTGAATGTATTCAACTGCGGCTGACCAGTACGCGCCACGATGCCGGGCGTTTTAAAGCGCTACGTTTTGCCGGCCAGACTTGGGGGCTGTTCTTTGAGCGCCTAAATGTTTCTATTCAAAAGCTTGAAAACGCCGTTGAGTTTTATGGCGCTATCTCCAACAACAAGCTGCACGGGCTTTCCGTTCAGGTAGAGACTCATCATGTGCAACTGCCTTCCGTGGTTGACGGGTTTGCCAGTGAAGGCATTATTCAATTCTTTTTTGAAGAGAGTCAGGCAGAGCGCAAGGGATTTAATATTTATATTCTCGATGAGAGCAATCGCGCAGAAGCTTATCTTCATTGTGAAGGCAGCAAAGAAGAGTTAGTACGCGATGTGAGTCGTTTTTACTCTTCGTCGCACGATCGATTTACGTGGGGCGCGAGCTTCATAAACTTTAATTTGCCGCAATTTTATCAAATAGTGACCGTGGATGGGCTGCAGCAGGTCGTTCCGTTTAGGACTCGTTGTATACAGCCGGTTATCACGGCGCGACCAGATGAGGACGCCTCAGAAGCTGCGTCTTCGCTGCTTCCTCAGTATCCATCCTAATGCGTTAGAATTGCACACTTTCGCCCGCTTGTTCCGAGCAGGCTTGCTCTAACAGCGCCCAAAAGTTTTCCCCGGAGCGGTCGCATAGCCAAACATCGCCCTGCAGCGAAAAGTGATAGCCGCCACGACGCGTCGCCAGCCAGACCTGATGTAAAGGCTCCTGGCGATTAATAATAATCTTGCTGCCATTTTCAAAGCTAAGGGTTAATACGCCGCCGTTGATTTCGCAGTCAATATCACTATCGCCGTCCCAGGCGTCCATGCGCTCCTCGATCGTTAACCAAAGCCCATCGGCCAGGCGATGAAATTCACTGTCGTTCATATCGTATTCCTGTTTCGGGTATTGCAGGCAGTATAAAAGTAAAGTCAGGGAATAGAAACCTGCGCTCTGACTATGCCACTATTGCTTTTCGATTTAGTTAGCTGGCGCTCCATCGCACTAAATTCGTCTAAAATATATTTAATAGTCAATGTGTTATTTAACTATGATACGCCGTGCTTGAAAGTGCTTTGTGAGCGATGCCGAGCGTGATTCATACGATTACGCGGCGCGCCGGTTAGCGTACAGCGTCTATCCTGATGATTAGTCGGGTGAGAAAACCGTTAGTGCATTAACGGCTTGTCATCGACAGATGCTGTAAGCTGCGCTAACGGTTAATCCAAAATTTTAATCTATTATTTTCTAAGGGAAAAATTTGCTGGGGATGATGATGCAGGGGAATTGGATAAAAACAGGGTATTGCAGAATGGGCAAATAAGTTTCTTATTTTTATTCACACGTGCCTTACTGTGCTCTGATTTTTTTGCGCATTGTGGGCAACTGACGCTGACCAGAAAACTTTTAGGACCATCTTTTCTTTTATTAAGCATAAGCATCTCTTATCGTGTTGATAAAGAGCAGGCTACAGGTTTATCAAAAAAATTGCTCACTAAATTTCTCATTTGTAGAAAAAAGAGGGACATTTAACAAATGCGCCGCATGAGCATAAAAAATAACTTGCTATAAAGTAAAATACGTGAGTTACTAGAGGCGCAGGTTTGATTAAACCTCTACCCATAAGGTGAGTGACAGTATAAGCCACCCTCATCAATATAAGAATGAGAGTCCCTTCCTGGTTCGTTTCCTTTTGAGTTATCTCTTCCTCCGCGTGCGGATATCAATACAAGGTTTTATTTAACCTTATATTGACAGGTTAGAGAATGCTTACCAAATAGCATCCCGTTTACGTATAGCGCCGGATCGTGGAGCATATTAATGGTCCGATAATTCATCCTATTAGATTCCCAGATTTTTTACATGGAACCGCCATGAGAATGGGCCTGCTTGGGGGATTACGGCGAGTAGAAAATTAGATAAGCGATATAACATTATGTTAAATATAGATAAATTTTCCTTCAAATGCCCTTGCTGTCAAGGATCGCAATACCGGACTTCGGTATTTGATTCATCCATAAGAAATCCTGCAGGTGCAAAATGTATTTTTTGTAAATCAGATATGGTGATGTTTAAAAGAGTGGAGCAACAAATTCGGAGTATTCATACTCATCAGAATTAATAAAGTTTTTCTGAATCTAAAGGCGCGTAATGTGATTATAGCAACATGAGTGGGTACGCGCTTTTGTGATGACGCCTATGTTACTAATGTTTTAGCGTATTAAGAATAGAGACAATTAAGCCGGATATATGTAAATACCGGGCTTATAGTTTCGTGGTTTATCATTTTTGAGATGCCTATTAATCAACGGCTGGCAATTAACAAACAAAGATAGCCGAGTAATATTTTCAGAAAATGTGTAAAGGAAAATTTTTTTGATTCATTCTGAATTCTATCGCGTTATCGGTGCCTTATTAAAACACGTGCCGCTTTATTATGAATGCGGGCTATGCATTAAAAATACTGAGGATTAATGATGAAAAATCGCACCTTTTCTCTTAGCTATTTACACCCTCAGTATTGGTTAACTTGGTTTGGCCTTATCTGTCTTTGGGGGCTAGTCCAGCTGCCCTATCCGCTGATGGCGCGCCTGGGAGCCGGCAGCGGGAGACTATCCAGACGGTTTCTGCGGCGGCGAGAAAGTATTGCTCGGCAGAATATTGCGCTGTGTTTCCCCGATCTATCGAAAGCAGCCCATGAAAAACTGGTTACGGATAACTTCGTTTCTCTGGGAATGGCGTTAATGGAAACCGGCATGGCCTGGTTTTGGTCAGAGCGTCGGTTGCGGCGCTGGTTCGATGTCGATGGGCTGGCGAATTTAAAGGCAGCCCAGAAGGATAAACGCGGCGTGCTGGTGATTGGAGTCCATTTTATGTCACTTGAATTGGGTGGAAGGATTATGGGTATGTGCCAGCCTATGATGGCCGTATATCGTCCCCATAATAACCCCTTAATGGAATGGGTTCAGACGCGGGGGCGGATGCGTTCAAATAAAGGTATGATCGACAGGCGGCGGCTGCGAGAAATGGTTAGCGCCCTGAAGCAGGGAGAAGCGGTTTGGTTTGCTCCCGATCAGGATTACGGCCCTAAAGGCAGTCGCTTTGCGCCTTTTTTTGCAGTTCCGAGTGCGGCGACCACGAACGGTACTTTTGTACTATCTCGTCTTTCTGGTGCGTCGATGTTGACTATTTCAATGATACGGAAAGCGGATTTCAGCGGCTACCGCCTCATTATCGCACCAGAGCTGCAGGACTACCCTTATGATGATGAAGCCCAGGCAGCGGTTTGGATGAACCGTATCATTGAGCAAGAGATCATGCGTGCACCGGAGCAATATTTGTGGGTACATCGGCGGTTTAAAACGCGTCCAGTGGGTGAAAAACCGCTATATGTTTAAGTCGATGCATTGATATTGTGCCACGTGGGTCGGTGCGTAAGGTTATGAGAATCTCCTTGTAACTGATTTTGTGTTACCGGTCCTGAACCAATAAAAAACGCCATTCATAGCTCGCTGTGAGTGACGTTTTCTCTCTGAAAACCTGTACGTAAAAGCCGGGCGCTTTTATTAATTTTCTGTATACGTAGCTGCTTAGTAAATATCCTAATATTTGGTATGAACGGTATACTTCTTCGGGTTGCTTTATTTCATCTGCATTCTCATTGTCGCGATGGCATCAGGCAGACGACAACGACATTTGTACTCTTTTTAGCAAATAGCCTGCGCTGTTAAAACAAAGGATGCCAAAGCGATAAAACAGCTCAGTTATCGTGCTTCAACCGTTTTCTTCTATTATTAAAGATGATGATAACCGGGCTGGGAGTTATCCCGCGGTGTATTATAAGATAATGCCTTCCGCACGTAATTTATTAATCATTTTATCAGCACCACCGAGGCTGAGGTGTTCGCCGTCGCGGAAATCATTCCATAAAAAATCTGGATGATTAGAAAAGTCAATTAAGCGGATATTAGGGGAAACCAAGGTATTTAAGAATAAGAGAGTGTTGTTAATCATCTCTGAACCTAAATTCTCAGTATAACTTTTGGTTAACGGTGGCAGTATAATGGTGAGTTGCTTGCCATTCTGTTTGAAATTTTCGGTGATTTCTCTGAGTAGCCGCTGATTTTCCTGACGGGTATTTTCCCTATAAAGTAGCCCCTTGTAACATAAAGCCCTTTCTGCGGCTGCGTTATTATGCTTATGCTCGCTGTCGACAACAGTGGCATCATGGATGTTATTGAATTGAGTTATGTATTCTTTTTCTAAGTCGTCCTCATTAAATAATACATCGTCCTTGAATCCCTTGAAGAATCGCTCATTAATATAATGAGATAACTTTTTTTCGTAGATATAGGGAGATATATTATTTTTGGTGGAAAAAGTACTGTAGGATTCGGCAACCATTCTGGGTATCTCATGGCTCACTTTAAGCATGTCATGATAGAGATCAAATAGACCAATACAGAAAATAAAATTATCCACCTCATTATAGTAAGAAAGAATATGGTGTGTGATGGCATGTATTTGTTTGATACAAAGGCAGGGGGCGGATAGATTTACGGTCTCATGCGCTAAATATTTCTCAGGAAAACCGAAATGAGCATATGAGTTTCCGGTAATAAAAGTTTTTGATCCCCTTTCTTTTAACTTGCTATACACCTTTTCCATATAATATGAAAGACTGTGATGAATATCGGTCATCACAATATTTCTATCTAACATAAGATCATAAATTGATTCTATATTCAGACAAAGAGTGTGATCGAGGGCATTAACCACTCGGATATAATCGGGGTCGTAAATAATATAAGGAACTGTGGATAAATTAAGGGCGGTGGTTAGCGCAGGAAAATTTCTGACGTGACCAACGTTGTCTGCTGTAATGTGCACGAAGCTAGCAATACTTTTATCGTCAATAATTTTATTCAGTTGGTTTATATATTTCTCCCTGCCAATATAATAGAAATTGATGCCCGTGGTGCTAATTAGATATAATAAATATTCAACGGCTTCAGAATAAAGCTGACTATCCTGGATATTTCCATTCTCTAAAGAACGGCAGGTTGCGTTAATAAGCTCAACGGAACGTTCATCAAATTTTTCCTGATTTTCCTTGATAAAATCGGCGAAAGATTGCAGACCCTCAGCGTGTAAAGGGGTACTTTCCATTATGTTGATAAACATCTTGAGCGTGAATATGAATTTTTTCATGGCGCCATGTTCTAAACCGGAATGAAGCACCAGTATAAATGCGTTACAAAGCGACAAAGGCAAGATTAACGGTGTAATCCTTAAGGTTATATAAATTATTGTAAACTTTATAGAGTGAGCCAGACTGGGTTTTACTCTTCACAAGTGGTTTGAATTAAAGTCAGGCTGGTTACCTTTGCATTTACACGATATCGCAGGGAATCATTTTACCTCGTTTTGCTGGCTCAGGCTTTGAACCGGGCGTGATGACGAGACGAGCGATTTTAGATTGAAATAGTGGGATGAAAAGGGAGTTGCTTTTCGGTGTTCACCTGCGATGATAGACAGCAGAATGGATGATAACGGGCAACCGAGAATGAAGAAAATTTTCTGTCCGCTGGCTATTGGGCTGGCACTGTTTACCCTTGCAGGCTGTGGTTTGAAAGGGCCGCTGTTTTTCCCCCCGCAGGATAAGAAAGCGCCGGACGTACAGCCGGTTCAAAAGCAAGAGTCTACGATACAGTCTTCGGAACCGGATCGAAACGATCGAGTTCAGGGCGATGGCCCGACACAGGTTATTTATTAGCGTATAGCGTGTAACCGCGGTGATGGAGCAGAAAATGCAGTTCTCTAAAATGCACGGCCTGGGTAACGACTTCATGGTCGTCGACGCGGTAACGCAAAACGTCTTTTTTTCCCCTGACCTAATCCGCCGCCTGGCGGATCGCCATCTAGGGGTTGGTTTCGACCAATTATTGATAGTCGAGCCGCCATACGATCCCGAACTGGATTTTCATTACCGTATTTTTAATGCCGACGGCAGTGAAGTTTCTCAGTGTGGCAACGGCGCGCGCTGCTTTGCGCGCTTCGTGCGCCTGAAAGGGCTAACCAATAAGCGCGATATTCACGTCAGCACGGCCAACGGGCGCATGGTGCTTAGCGTTAATGAAACTGATTTGGTGAAGGTTAATATGGGTGAGCCTAATTTTGAACCGTCCCAGGTGCCGTTTCGCGCGAATAAAGCTGAAAAGACTTACATTTTACGCACTGGAAATGAAACGGTGCTGTGCGGCGTGGTTTCCATGGGTAACCCGCACGCGGTTATACAGGTAGACGATATCTCCCTTGCGCCAGTTGAAGCACTCGGCCCCTTAATGGAAAGCCATGAGCGTTTTCCTGAGCGTGCGAATATCGGCTTTATGCAGGTTGTGGATAGCCAATACATTAGACTGCGCGTTTTCGAGCGGGGCGCTGGCGAAACGCAAGCCTGTGGCAGCGGCGCCTGCGCCGCCGTCGCCGTTGGGATCCAGCAGGGATTACTGTCTGAGCAGGTACGCGTCGACCTGCCGGGAGGACGACTCGATATCGCCTGGAAGGGGCCTGGTCATCCGCTGTATATGACCGGCCCGGCGGCTCATGTTTACGATGGATTCATACCACTATGAAGAACGCCGAAGAGCAGCAAGAGGGTTCAACAACGCTTAACGACAGCGTGATATGCAATTATCTGCTGCGCCATCCCTATTTCTTTATTCGCAATGCGCAACTGGCGGAACAATTGCAGGTGCCGCATCCCGTGCGCGGCAGCGTATCGTTAGTTGAATGGCATATGGCGCGCGCGCGCAAGCGCATTGAACAACTTGAAGCCGATATGCATATCCTGATGGAACAGGCGACCTTAAATCATGCGTTATTTTCACGCCTGCTTACGCTTCAGGAAATACTGGGCGCGGCGGAAAACCTGGAGGATATGCTGGCGCGCCTGCATCGCTGGGCTAAAGATTTAGGTCTGTCTGGCGCCTACCTGCGCCTCTTCCCTGAATATTGGCATATCGGTGCGCCTTCCAGCTTTACGCATCTGGCATTAAATCGGCAGGCATTTGAACCGCTGCGCGTGCAGCGCTTTGGCGACGCCAGGCACTATCTGGGAACATTACACGGCCCTGAATTATTAGTGGCTTTACCGCAGGCAAAGGCCGTTGGCTCGGTGGCAATGTCATTAATGGGCAACCGGGGCGAGCTTGGCGTACTCATATTTACCAGCCGCGACCCTTTGCATTATCAGCACGGGCAGGGCACCCAGCTTTTGCACGAGCTGGCTCAACTATTGCCTGAGCAACTGGAACGCTGGATTGAGCGCCGCCGTCCATGAATCCATTGTCAGGAGACGTTGAGGCCTATCTGCGGTTCTTGCGCGTAGAACGCCAGCTTAGCCCCATTACCTTATTAAATTATCGCCGCCAGCTCGAAACGCTAATGCTTCAGCTTGATGAAATGAAAATCAGCGCCTGGTCGCAGTGCGACGCGGCGACGATCCGCGGATTAGTGGTACGCGGCCGGCGGCGCGGCCTGGAGGCGGCAAGCCTCGCGCTGCGGCTCTCTGCACTGCGTAGCTTTCTCGACTGGCTAGTGAGCACCGGCGTGTTATCGGCAAACCCGGCGAAAGGCGTTTCTGCACCGAAAGCCGCGCGACGCTTACCGAAAAATATGGAAGTTGATGACGTAAGCCACTTGCTGGATATCGATATCAACGATCCCCTTGCCGTCCGGGATCGCGCCATGATGGAAGTGATGTATGGCGCCGGGCTGCGTCTTTCCGAACTGGTGAACATTAACTGCGCCCATCTCGATAGTGAGAGCGGGGAAGTGTGGGTAATGGGGAAAGGCAGCAAAGAGCGCCGTCTGCCGATTGGGCGCAGCGCGGTTAAGTGGATTGCCCGCTGGCTCAATCTGCGTGAGCTTTTTGGCCCACAGGACGACGCGCTATTTTTGGCAAAAACCGGGCGACGTATATCGGCGCGAAACGTCCAGAAGCGCTTCGCTGAATGGGGTATAAAACAAGGCGTAAACGGGCATATTCACCCCCATAAACTCCGCCACTCATTTGCCACTCATATGCTGGAGTCCAGCGGCGATCTGCGCGCGGTCCAGGAACTATTGGGGCACGCCAACCTGTCGACGACGCAAATCTATACTCATCTTGACTTCCAGCATCTGGCATCGGTGTATGATGCTGCGCATCCGCGTGCAAAACGAGGTAAATCCTAATGCATTTTTACCGACCGCTGGGGCCAGTCGCCGCGCTGACGTTCGATCTGGACGATACTCTGTATGATAACGCGCCGGTTATCCAGCGCACGGAGCAGGCGACGTTACTGTTTATCCAGCGCTATCACCCGCGCCTGAGCGGCATTCAGCGTGAGGACATGCTCCGAGTGCGCCAGGCGCTGCGTGAGGATGAGCCTGAAATTTATCATGATGTGACCGAATGGCGTCACCGCGCGCTGGAACGCCTGATGCGCGAAGCAGGGCTTTCCGTTGAAGAGGCGCAGCGGGGGGCCGCTGAGGCAATGGCTGACTTTGCCAACTGGCGCAGCCGCGTAGATGTCCCTCAGGAAACGCATGATACGCTGGCGGCGCTGGGGAAAAAATGGCCGCTGGCGGCGGTGACCAACGGCAATGCCGATCCGGCACGCTTTGGGCTGGATGGTTACTTCGATTTTATACTCCGCGCCGGGCCGCACGGCCGGGCTAAGCCGTTTTGCGATATGTATCACACCGCCGCGCAGCGCCTTGGCCTTCCGGCAGGGCAAATTCTTCACGTAGGCGATGACCTGAATACGGATGTGGCAGGGGCGATATGCAGCGGCATGCAGGCCTGCTGGATAATGTCTCGCGAGCAAAATTTGATGCAGGCCAGAAAGGCGCGCCTGTTGCCCCATCTGGCAATTTCCCGGTTGGCATCCCTCGCTGCGCTGATATAATCCTTTCTTATCTTCTGTATAAAATTCCAGGGGTGGATGCGCAGAGTTCGCTTATCGACAGGCGCGCCGGCCATAAGTCTCTTTCCTTATTAGTGTGCGTGATTCGCGCCGGGAAATGAGCCTGCCGTACGGCCGGTACCTCGCATTTATACGCAACCCCTCATGACCCGGCGGTGCCAATGGACGTTTCTTACCTGCTTGATAGCCTCAATGATAAACAGCGCGACGCCGTGGCGGCCCCTCGCAGTAATATGCTGGTGCTGGCCGGTGCGGGCAGCGGTAAAACGCGCGTTCTGGTGCATCGCATCGCCTGGTTATTAATGGTTGAGAACTGCTCTCCTTATTCGATTATGGCCGTGACCTTCACGAATAAAGCCGCTGCGGAGATGCGCCACCGTATTGGCGAGTTAATGGGTACCAGCCAGGGAGGAATGTGGGTCGGCACCTTCCATGGCCTGGCGCATCGTTTACTGCGCGCGCACCACGTTGACGCTGGTTTACCGCAGGATTTCCAAATTCTCGACAGCGAAGATCAATTACGTCTGCTGAAACGCCTGATTAAAGCGATGAACCTGGATGAGAAGCAGTGGCCGCCCCGTCAGGCGATGTGGTATATCAACGGGAAAAAGGACGACGGGCTGCGCCCCCAGCATATAGAAAGCTACGGTAATCCGGTGGAACAAACCTGGCTGAAAGTGTATCAGGCTTATCAGGAGGCGTGCGATCGTGCCGGGTTGGTTGATTTTGCTGAATTACTGCTGCGTGCTCACGAACTTTGGCTAAACAAACCCACCATTTTGAATCACTATCGCGAGCGCTTCACCAATATTTTGGTGGATGAATTCCAGGACACCAACAGCATTCAATACGCCTGGGTACGGCTGCTGGCGGGCGATACCGGGAAAGTAATGATCGTCGGCGACGACGACCAGTCTATCTACGGCTGGCGTGGCGCGCAGGTCGAAAACATCCAGCGCTTCCTGAACGATTTCCCCGGTGCGAAAACCATTCGCCTGGAGCAAAATTATCGCTCAACTAACACTATTTTGAGCGCAGCCAACGCGCTGATCGCCCACAACGCCGGGCGACTTGGGAAAAATCTCTGGACCGACGGCAGCGAAGGCGAGCCGATTTCCCTGTATTGCGCATTTAATGAGCTGGATGAAGCCCGTTTTGTCGTTAACCGGATAAAAACCTGGCAGGAGGGCGGCGGAGCGCTGGAAAACTGCGCCATTCTCTATCGCAGCAACGCGCAGTCGCGCGTACTGGAAGAGGCGTTATTGCAGGCCAGTATGCCGTATCGCATATATGGCGGTATGCGCTTCTTCGAGCGCCAGGAAATCAAAGACGCGCTTTCTTATTTGCGCCTGATGGCGAACCGGAATGATGACGCGGCGTTTGAGCGCGTAGTTAACACACCCACGCGCGGTATCGGCGATCGCACGCTGGACGTTGTGCGCAAGGCGGCGCGAGATAATCAATTGACGCTCTGGCAGGCCAGCCGACGCCTACTGGAGGACGGAGCGCTTGCCGGACGCGCGGCGGCGGCGCTACAGCGTTTTCTGGAGTTAGTTGATGCGCTGGCCCACGAAACCTCGGATATGCCGCTGCACGTACAAACCGATCGGGTAATTAAAGATTCCGGATTATGGATGATGTACGAGCAGGAAAAAGGCGAGAAGGGGCAGGCGCGCATTGAGAACCTGGAGGAACTGGTGACGGCAACGCGTCAGTTTAGCTATCAGGATGAAGATGAAGATCTCATGCCGCTGCAGGCGTTTTTATCGCATGCGGCGCTGGAGGCCGGGGAAGGGCAGGCGGATACCTGGCAGGATGCGGTACAACTAATGACGCTCCATTCGGCAAAGGGCCTGGAGTTCCCGCAGGTGTATATCGTCGGAATGGAAGAAGGCATGTTTCCAAGTCAGATGTCGCTGGATGAAGGCGGCCGCCTGGAAGAAGAAAGGCGTCTGGCTTACGTTGGCGTTACGCGCGCCATGCAAAAGCTCACGCTAACGTATGCCGAAAGCCGCCGCCTGTACGGCAAAGAGGCGTATCATCGTCCTTCTCGCTTCATTGGCGAGCTGCCGCCGGAATGTCTGGAAGAAGTGCGCCTGCGTGCCACGGTTAGCCGCCCCGTAGCGCCTGCGCGCGGCTCCCGCACCCCGGTCGATAACGATGCGCCCTATAAACTTGGGCAGCGGGTCAGGCATCCAAAATTCGGCGAAGGCACTATCGTCAATCTGGAAGGCGCGGGTGAACATTGCCGAATTCAGGTCGCGTTTCAGGGGCAGGGAATCAAATGGCTGGTTGCCGCCTACGCGCGCCTGGAAACGGCCTAATCCCCTTTACGAGAGCTCCGGTTGCCATGTTGACGCTGCCTTTTGGCTGGCGTAACATGCGCGCACGATTACATAAAGAGGACATTCGCCTTGGACACACCCAGTAGATGCTGGCTCATTGACCTGTCACACAGGTACAACTCCTAAGGCTTTCCTCGCTTCGCTGATGGCCTTAGAGGTTGTCGGCGACTCCGCTTTGCTTTGTCGCATATTGAGCCAGATTGTTGAACGGTCTGGAACTGCCTGATTCCACGTGCCCGACGAACTGTCCAGGATATATTGATTGGGAGTCCTGGCCATGCTGAGCGCATTTCAACTGGAAAACAAACGACTGACGCGTCTGGAAGTGGACGAGTCGGCCCCTCTGAGCGACGCCGTTTGGGTCGACTTAGTCGAGCCGGACGACGAAGAGCGTCAGCGCGTACAAACCGAGCTAGGGCAAAGCCTGGCAACGCGCCCGGAGCTTGAAGACATCGAGGCTTCTGCGCGTTTCTTTGAAGACGAAGACGGCCTGCACGTTCACTCCTTCTTCTTCTATGAAGATGCCGAAGATCACGCGGGTAACTCAACGGTCGCATTTACCATTCGCGACGGGCGCCTGTTTACGCTGCGCGAGCGCGAGCTTCCCGCCTTCCGTTTATACCGTATGCGCACCCGCAGCCAAATGCTGGTTGATGGCAATGCTTACGAGCTACTGCTCGATTTGTTTGAAACTAAAATAGAGCAATTGGCTGACGAAATTGAAAATATCTACAGCGACCTGGAAAACCTGAGCCGCATTATCATGGAAGGTCAGCAGGGCGATGAATACGATGAAGCGCTGTCGAAGCTCGCTGAACAGGAAGATATCGGCTGGAAAGTGCGCCTGTGTTTGATGGATACCCAGCGCGCCCTTAACTTTCTGGTGCGTAAAGCGCGCCTGCCGGGAGGGCAACTGGAGCAGGCGCGTGAAGTCCTGCGCGATATCGAGTCCCTGCTGCCGCATAATGAATCCCTATTCCAGAAAGTGAACTTCCTGATGCAGGCGGCAATGGGTTTTATCAATATAGAACAGAACCGCATTATCAAAATCTTCTCGGTGGTCTCCGTGGTATTCCTGCCGCCGACGTTAGTGGCATCCAGTTATGGGATGAACTTTGAGTTTATGCCGGAGCTACACTGGAGTTTTGGCTATCCCGGCGCCATTGTTTTTATGATTTTGGCGGCGCTGGCGCCTTATTTGTACTTCAAACGTAAAAACTGGCTCTGATTCCTTTTATTCGCGCCGGCCGTTTTGCCGGTAAACGCAAAAAGTGGACTGTCTCACTTCTATCTTTAATAGCGTAAGTGACGGTTACATTTAAGCCCTTCGTATGAAGGGCTTTTGCATTTAGATGCCGTGAAGAGGCAGCGTAAGGCGGCAGGTGAAGAAGGATAAATCCCTCATATCGCAAGCCCTATGTTTAGGGCATGCGTTAAGCGCGACGGGTTTAAAACAGAAATACTGTATTAAACCGAGTAGCCCATTGCGACGTAGCTTAACGCAGAATGGGTTTGCTATGAGCAAGCTGCAATATCTAACGCCGGGTGCGCGCCGCCCGGCTGCTTATTCTCATCGGACGGTTGCCGCCCCGTACATTGCACTATGCTGCTCTCCACGCCCGGCGCTGGGTATAAATCGCATCCATAATAAAAAGAAGCAAGGCCGTCCAGATAAACGCGAAGGTAACCATTTTATCCTGCCCTGGCGTTTCCCCATAAAACGTTACCGCTAATATAAACATCAATGTGGGGCCAATGTACTGGGAGAAGCCAAGCGTAGAAAGGCGCAGGCGCGTAGCGGCACCGGTAAAACATAGCAGCGGAACCGTTGTGATGACGCCAGCGGCGATCAGCAGGGCGTTTAGCGTCCATGGATTATGCGACATATGGCTGGTAGGGCTGTCGGCGATCCCAAACAGGTAAATCGCGGCTACGGGCAGGAGCCAGAGCGTTTCTATCAACATCCCCCCCTGTGCTTCAACGCCAATCTTCTTACGCAATAGCCCGTAGAAGGCGAAACTAAACGCCAGACCGAGCGCAATGAGCGGAACGGAGCCGAAAGTCCACAACTGCACCAGTACGCCGCACACGGCCAGCAATACGGCAACCCACTGCATCCGCCGAAATCGCTCACCTAAAAACAGCATACCAAGCAGCACATTCACCAGCGGATTAATAAAATATCCCAGGCTGGCTTCCAGCATATGGTGATTATTAACTGCCCAGATAAATAGCAGCCAATTGCCGCCGATAAGCACGGCGGAGAGCGCCAGGGCAAATAGCTTCTTAGGGGTGCGAACGATTGCGCGTACGCCTTGCCACTGTCGGCTGAGCGTAAGTAGCGCCATCATAAAGAAAAACGACCAGATAACGCGGTGCGTTAAAATTTCATCGGCGGGCACGGCCTGAATACACTTGAAATAGGCGGGCGCAATTCCCCAGATAAAATAGGCGACCAGCGCAAGTATGATGCCCTGGCGCGTTTGTTTTGCATCCATAGTGAATAACCCGTTGTGGACGAATCCTGTCCGCTAAAATGTGGCGCTTAGCCTACCATATAGGCGGCGATTGCGCTGGCGATATGCAGCCGCATTTCGTTATGTAACTCCACCCTGGCGACGGCGACTTTGTTGCCCGCGCGCAGCAGCGTTCCGGTAACGATAAATCGCTCGCCGCGCCCGGGGCGCAGGTAGTCAACGCGCAAATCGATGGTTCCCATCCGCGCCAGGCGCTGACGTAGCTCGTCTTCGGCAATGGTTTCATGGCGCGTCAGCGCGCTGCCGACGCAGACTAAACCGGCGGTAACGTCCAGCGCAGCGGCGATAGCTCCGCCGTGCAAAATACGCTGTGCGTGGTTACCGACTAACGTCTCCTGATGACGAAAGCTAAGTTGGGCAAGGTGGTTATCAAAGTGCTCCAGTTCTAGCCCTAACAGGCGGTTGAATGGCATCTGGTACACAAAAATATCGCCCACCAGTTGCAGTACGTCCTCATTGCTCAATAGCCCGTCTGACATGACGTTTCTCCGGCCGGGGTGGATATTTTATTGCCAACTGAAAACCACGTCCTGTGGACGTGGTCATCAACGGGTTTCGGCTCTGCCTTGTTGTTTTGGGATTTAAATCTCACAAGACCTGGCAGAGACTTTTTTAAGGAATTTGGTATGCCCTACTGGGGCATCAAAGCAATGCTGCCTTCTATGAAAGCGGATTTTTACTTTTGATAAGTTGATTTTATGTGCCGAGTGTAAACTTGCAATTTATTAAGACATCAGGACCTGAATTAGGAGAAACTTAACCGCTAGAATGCTTCCCGGTTGAATTACACACTTTTATGCTTTTGTTCAGGAGAACATTATCAATGCGCAAGCTTTTGGGTGGAGTTATCGTTGCGGGTGTTACCAACGGTGCAAAACTGATCCACCCCAGCGGTTGAAAACTGATCCAG
>CALYPF010000079.1 GCA_945271245.1 uncultured Enterobacteriaceae bacterium
TTAGACCGTTGGTGGTGACGGTAAGTGGATCACTTTTTACCCGTTGTTGACAAAACGCGCCTCATCCAGATTGTCATAAGCGCGCGTGCTAACCTTAGAACCAGCATCTAGCTGACGAATAAGCAGACGGCTGGCCGGGCTGTGATCCTGATCGATAACGGCCACCGGCAGATCCCACACGGTGCGATGCGCATAGATGGTACTCATGACGCATAGAGACACCAGCAGCATCATCCACATTGGGCGCTCCAGTAGCCCCATCAATACCTTCGTGAAGGTCGCCCAGTAACTTTTCATAACACGACTTCCTGCTTACGCAGACGCTCCGGCAGCCGCCGACGCACTAATAGCCCGGCAATCAGCGGGTACATGAGCAGCAGCGCGCAGACGCTAAATACCGGCCGCCCCGGAACCTTACGCAAAAAGAGGTCAAACATGGCATATAGCGCATGCGTGAGCGGCTCAATATTGGAAATAATTTGCGCAGGCAGAGACATTGACAGTTCGGGTACGACGATTCCGGAAAACGCCAGCGCGATACTCACCATAATTCCCATTAGGGTGTACGCCGTTATCTCGCTGCCGGTAAACGTGAAGAGCAGCAAACCAATGCTTTGCGCCGCCATCACGTAGAAAAAGGCCACGCACAGCATATAAAACAGGTTTCCTACCACGCGCGCGTCAAAAACCCACACTAATAGCGCAATCTCTGCCATTAGCAGCGTGGTGTAACACAGAGTATAGGGCGCCAGTTTCCTAAAAGCGACATGCTAAACGAACTGGAATAAATCAGAGGTTTGCTACGTGCAAGTACATAAATCATGCACGTCACTACAAAAAGCTGCACCAGATGGATAGTCGCGGCAAATTGCTGGTAATACACATAGCTTCCGCTGGCGTTGAATAAGCTGTCGTAAGAAAGCTCCACCTGCGCCAGCGGTGGCGGTGTCTTGCCCATTTTGGCCGCCAGAATAGAGCGATAATTCGCATTCAGCTCGCTAATCAGCCCGCCGAAGTCCTGGGTAGAATAAAATCCGGCACCGTAGAATAACGCATTGTAATAAAAGGTAACGCGCGGCTGGCGGCCAGCCAGCGCATCCGCCTCAAAATCGGCGGGAATATACACTAGCCCATAGTCCTGTGCGTCACGCATTCGACGCATCGCTTCGGAAAGGCCACCTGACGCTGGCGTAAGCTGCGCATGGGAGCCGGCGTCCAGCTTACGAATAAGCGTGCGCGAAAGTTGGCTATGATCGTTATCCACTACGGAAACCGGCAATTCCTGCAGCGTGCCTTCCGAGAAGTTACTGCCGATAAGCCCGAATAATAGCAGCGGAAAGCACCAGCTCAGCCAGTGAAATACCGGCTTACGCAGCGCGGTTCGCACTTCTCTGCTGAATGATAAGCGAAAGCAGTGCCAGCCAATCTTTATTCCTTCCATTGCCATAACGCGCTCATCCCCTGACGAAGCCCAGCCACCGGCGCCGTAGGCCACAGGCGAACTTCAAAAGTTTTTAGATCAAAATCTCCCGTCGCGCGCGTGGCGCGCTTCGTCGCGTAATCTCCCAGCGGGGCAATATAGTGCACTTCCGCTTCGATAATTTGATTATTGAGCGCGGGAACGCGCAGCCGCACTTTATCGCCTTTTCGCACGTGCGCCAGGATGTCTTCGCGAAGGTTAAATACGAACCAGGCCTGCGGCTGGCGCACCAGGGTTAGCAGCGGGCTGGAGGCATTTAACAACTCACCAACTTCCGCAGGGATCGGCCCAACTTCCCCATCGACCGGCGCCTTAACATTTAGGTCGTCGGCCTGCACTTTAATTTCCTGGAGTTCATGCTCAGCCTGCCGAAGCTGGGCGGCATAAGACGCCCGCTGTTCTACGCGATCGCCATTTTTACCTTCATCGAGATTGGCTTTTGCCGCCAGCACTTTTTGCCAGGCCGCGTCGCGCGAAGCGCGCGCATTTTCCAGTTCCTGAGCGGATACATAGCCGCGCGCGGCGACCTGTCGGTTGCGCGCATAGGTGTCCTGCGCGTTGCGATAATCAGCCTCAGCCTGAGCCAGCGTGGCTTTCAGGTTGCGGATACTCTCCTCACGGGTGCCGTTTACAGAAAGGTCGAGCTGCGCCTTTGCCCGATCGCGGGTGGCCTGAGCGGCCTGTAATTGCGCAATCAGCTCAGGCGCTTCGAGCCGCATCAAAAGCTGACCGGCTTTTACATCATCACCGCGTTCAGCGAAACGCTCAACGACGCGCCCCTTCGCTTTTGATGTCACAATCACTTCTGAAGCGTCAACTTCCCCTTGCAGTAATATGTCCTGATTTTGCGCGCGAAATAGCACGGCCAGCGAGATAACTATCACGACCAATAGTAGCGTAAACAGCGTTTTCTTCTTCACTGAAACGGTCTCCCTATCCTTTCCACAGTATGCACCCCGGCTCCATGTTCATAATTATGGTTAACAAGCGTAACACAGGAAAAACAGGATGATTAAACACCGGACCACATCTACACGCTGACAAGGCCTTTTAAAAGAAGTTTGGTCAGACTTACAGGGAAGGAACCGCTGCACCGCCATACGACAGTGCTGCTTAAGAGGATAAAACTATGGCTCACACGGTACCGGCTTACCAATGTGGTAGCCCTGAAACCAGGTCACGCCGAGGCGGCTTAAGCACTGGCGCTGTTCTTCGGTTTCCACATATTCTGCGACGATTTCCATGTTCTTTTCTTTAGCAATATCGCAGATGGATCGTACTATTTTTTGGTCGACCACGCAGGTCAAAATATCTTTTATAAATACGCCGTCTATTTTGAGGATATCTGCTTTCAACTCTTTTAGCCGCTGATAATTCGCCATGCCAGTGCCAAAATCATCAATCGCGATTTTAACCCCGTGACGCGATAAATAGTCAATATTTTCACGGGCATTATCGGAGTGCAGCAGCTCCTGCTCTTCCGTAATCTCAATGACAGCACACGACGTGGCAACCCGGTAGCGCGTAAACAACGCAATGACTTTCATCCCCAAACCACGTTTTACCAGCGTGGCTGGCATAATATTGATGGAAAGCCGCTTACGGGTTTCACCCGGGAAATGTTTACTCAAAAAGCACAGGCTTTTTTCCAGAACCAACAAATCGAATTTTTCACACAGGTTAAATTCACGTATTACTGGCAAAAAGCGATCCGGCGTCAGGATTTCATCACCGCAGCGCAAGCGGCTCAGTATCTCGCGATACTCCTCGCCCTGCTCGGTTCGAATCGGTTGACCATACAGTAAAATATCGCTGTGTTTCAGCGATTCAATGACTTTCGCATGCAATGTCCACTGCCGATCAATACTGGCGGCAAGCTCGGCTTCCCGTTCGTCCAGCGCCACAACAATATCATCTTCCGGCGCGCTTTCCGCCAGGCGTGCGAGTTTGTTGATAAAACGGTTGAACTCTTCCGACGGGTGATAGTGCCCCCATGCAAGCTGGTAGTTCATTTCATACACGCGCCCTTTCCAGCTTAGAACTAAATCACGCAGCACCTGCTGTAATGCCAGCAGTTGACTCTCTCGATGTTCCGTATCCAGTAAAAACAGAAGGTCGCAGCCAGGTATAGTATGAATCCGATAGGCCAAGTCGGGACGGCCGCCAAACGCGGCGGCAATAATACGCTTGATATGTAAGCGCATACTCAGCCCGTAATGCTTATCCAGCAAATACAGATTGTGCATATTGATGTAGCACAGCGCGCCGCCGTTCTGCTCAATTAGGCGTTTCTCAAGTGAACGGATATTCGGTAACCCCGTTAGCGGATCGGTTGCCGAAATGGCGTGGACGATACCAAGCATGGCACGGTGGCTACGTTTAATGAAAGTCAGCCAAAAGTTAGCAATGGTAAATACCACAATAGTCGACATCAGCCATACCAGCAGCGGGGCATAATCGCTGCTGGAGATAAAATTCTGATTGAATTGCAGCAGCGCGAAAATGGTAGCGCTCCAGGCGTATTGCATTAGCTCACTGTTAAATTGCACTATGCCATAAATAAATATCAGAAATAAAAACGGCACTAAATAATCCGCGAAGAATGAATTCCTAACGGGGTAGCAAAATAGCGCAACGGTCGTAATTAATAGTGCGCTCCACGCTATACCTCGGCTCCCGGGGCGGCGTAGCGTATTCAGCGCAGCGCTGATTTGGCGCTTAAAGCGACGGCGCACGCCCTGTGACGAAAACAATAGGCGATTAAACGAATATAGCACCGGCGTAAAGGCGAGCGCTGGAAGGGTCATGCTTAAAATCGCCGTAAAGAGATAAATTTCCGTGCCGGAGTAAAAATAGTGCGCCAGTTGAGGAGTGTCCGTATATAGCAGGCCTGCCCCATACGTCATCAGCTTTGTCAGTAGCGGGCTAACAAAACCCAACAGTACAATACGCGAACGGCTGGTGCGCAGGAAAAAGCCGCCGTTCCAGCGGGAGCCTTTAATATTGCGCATCAACGTACAGCTCAATATTAACGGCACCAGAATACTGAGTGTGAGTATGAAAATAGCCGATAGCGGTAGCTGAACGAATACTAAGCCAAATAGCGTTAATACCGCGCCGGTCAGAGGGAGCCAGCTACGCCGGTCCAGCGCGATAAGTTGAGCAATGATAAAACTATAAGGCAGCCAGGCGATGTGACTAACCTGGCCCTCTATTACCGCCTCGGGCGATAGCAAATTCAGCAAGTACAGGCTTATCACATCAATAAAGTAAATCAGTGCCGTATTCCTGGCCGAAAACAAGTAAGACATGGCAGTACCAATTACGCGGTAATATTTATCGGCATATCTGTTTTGCCGCCCCGTTTTGCCTGATACATTTTTCTATCGGCGTGCGCGATGGCATCGCTTAATGCCATACCTGGTAGCACCTTACACACGCCATAACTAATCGAAAGCGGAATTTGTGCGCTAAACAGATTAATGTCATGTGCAATGCGCTTCATGCACGCATACACCTGCTCTTCACAATCGTTACTAAATAGAATAAAAAACTCATCCCCGCCCATTCGTACCGCAAAATCAATGCCAGGAATTAAGCGACTGCTGATGGCACGAGAAATATGCGTCAACGCATCGTCTCCCGCCGGATGCCCCCATGTATCATTAATTCTTTTAAAATTATCGCAGTCGATCATTGCTACCGTCATCGCACCCGGCGCGCAGCGTTTTTCAAACTGCTTTAACCAACCACGGTTATATAAACCCGTTAACGGATCGCGCAGCGATTCGTTACGGCGCGCTCTTGCCCTCCCGTCGTGGATGAGGTAGACCACCACAAAGCACAGGGAAAGCAGCATCAGGACAATTAAATCACCGCGCCCGCTGCGGGTCAGGTAATAGCGCAGCGGATTCACTGTCGCAATGACGTCGTAGCGATCATTAATCGCCGAGTGAATCTCTTTGCTGTCGCCTTCCTTACTTTCACCTACAATGCGGAAACGCGTGTTTGTTTGTCTATCCAGTAAAAAGATGTTCAAGAAGTTATTTCGGTCCGAAAGCCCAAGACTTGATACCAGAGACTGCAATTCATTTTGCTGGTAATCAAAACACAGGGAGCCTAATACCCTATCTTTCATTCCCTGGCTTTGGTCGAAAACGATATGTTGCACGGTAATGACCGGCGCGCCCGACAGTGAATCTATATAAACCGGAGAGACTTTGTTTGCCTGTGTATGCGGGTCATCGCGCAGTTTAAGATAGAGATACCCCTCAGAGCGGCTATGGGGGAAAATACGGTAGCCTTTTTGTTCGCCAGATTTAAAGATGTAGGTAGACAGCGGTGTTTTACCAACAAAATACACGTAAGCATTATCTTTCGATAAGAAATAGCGACGCCCTATTTTACTGTAATGAGAGGTTTTACTTTCGATTCCTGCTGCAATATCAACGGCCTGAGCGATGAGAATAGCATCATCATTCATCGGAATATCAGACTGCAGCGTACCGCGAAAATTATGATTAGGGCGATCCGCATACAGGTTAAAACCATAAATACCGCTGCGGGAATCATATTCCGGCATTAACTGCGGCCAGCGGCGATTTCCGCTTTTCAGGCGCAGATAGAGTACCGATACGGCATCGGTAAAATTCTCATTGTGATAAAGGTCGCTTTCAATCACGCGCGAAAGCTCATGGGCCGTCATTTCAGCTATTGAAAGCTGGCGCCGGTATGAAATATAGCCTAATAGCGCCACGGCCAGCATAAAGACCAGCAGCGTCGTTGTAATCACGAAAAGCTTTGAGTCGAACCACGATCGATGAATAGCCGGGGCCGCTTGTTCTGTGCTAATCACAGTCACTGTTTTAACTCCAGAGGAAAAGGCCGCGTACGCGATCCTTTAAAACCGTAATACCATCATATGGGCGTTGCCCCAGCCGTCAGACGCTTTCTAATAGGCAACGATGATGAGTCACTACTGCATCCCTGCCTGTCAGAAAGTCTGGCCGACTTACGAGCCGGTTTTCTCTCTCCAGATTAAAATCTCGCGTCTCTTCCCGTGATGCGACTGGCGATCGGTATCGCCTGGTTAGCGCAGCAGAAGCCCGATGCGCCAAATGGTCTTTTCATGCGCAGGCGGCCTGTATGAACTACGACCGCCCTATGGTGTCGTTGCGCCGGTGGCAATAAACCCCGTCCACAGACATTCCATAGCCGATCAATATCCATGCCGGATAGGGGCTTAACCCCGTAACTTCTGCAAAATAAAATGATTTTCGGCCATGCTTCACATCCACCTTTTTGAACCATGGCACCCGGCCACGGTAAATATCAGGAGGAAAGTTTCAGGCTCTGCGAGTAAACCCGTTGTTTGCTTAATCTACTATTTCTTTGCTTTGTGTAAATGTGTACTACGGTAGATGGTTTTATTTTGTTAATTATTCGTTTAAGAAATGCAGTTATCAGAAGCTGGCATCTGTCTTTAAGTTGCGCACAGATTATCATTTATTGCTTAAAATACAATTCGTTTGCATATAATTTATCAGACAAAAACATATGATCATGATTTCATGATAAAAAAAATAATCGAACTCGCTATTTTTTCTGCCAATAAACAGCGCAAATTGTTGATAATATTGTGACTTAACACAAGAAGTATTTTATATTTTTTATAAAAATGTTTTGTTGTTGTTTCTTATTTTACATGATGACCCAGAGTATAGTTCATATGTTAAATAATACTCCCTTTAATTACGGCTCATTAAAATGAGTATTATTTAACAGCTGTGGTGACAGGCTTAGTTACCCTTATTTATATTATGGTCATCGCCACTATGAATTATAGAAATAATATATTTATAATGACTCTCATCATCATTCGTTTTATTGCCTATTTTATTCTTCCTGTTTAAAAATAAATTCTTTTCACTGGCAACATCCATGCAGACATGCCCATACGATACAGCGTAACCAGCGCCCAATGCTGGAGAATAATCTCGCTTCAGATAATCTGTTTAACGGATGATATTTCGGATGCCAACTGTATAGATAATTTTAGTGTGAGTGCCCGACAATCCATGCCAGGAAATCACCACGGGAATGAGGAGAGGATGCGGTCGATATTATGATGGAGGCATTATGCGCGCTGAATAGCCGCCTGCTAGAGCGCACGCTGACAGGCAGCCCATTGAATTTATATCAAAAAACGTAACAAATAGCCCTGCAGGATGGTATGACGATGAACATTATTAGATAACATGACTCCAGCTGAACTCAGCCTGAGTCTTCAGAAAGGCGAAAATTTCTTGTTTATCAATCTGGGGCGGGCAACCAGACACCTTTATCACTGATATCTAGCGCCTGCTCACGTATGCCACCCAAGCTGCTGATAGTAAAGGTGTAATGACCGGGTGCCTGTTGTAGTGTGGCAAAACTACTGCCTGCGATCACCGGCGCCTCTGGTTGACCATTGAACCGAGCGCACTCGCCCTGCTGCAGTTTAATGTAGACCTGCGCCACACGGCTGGCGATGGAACAAACAAATTCTGGCTCCGGCTCAGGTTCGCGCAGGGCGAAACGGAAATTTACTGTGATACACCCCATTCAAGTATGAGTGACAAATACAGTCCACCTCCACGCCTGGCAGAGCTGGCTATATCCGGCAAGTGTTATCCATCTCTTCAGCCGTAGTAGGGTGAATTGGTCAATGACAAGAGCTGGCACTGAATGCAATGCGGGTGGTCGTATAGCAATGAAAACAAGAAGTATAGCTATCTTTCATTCAGGCTCGGCCAAAACAGGCAGTACGATAGCGAAGACTGGCAATGCTTCATTCAGATCGACCATATGGTGCCAAATATGAGTCACCACAACTACGGTCAGATGAAAGGTGAAGAAGCCATTTTCAAGCCGCTGAAAAAGGCAAATTCGTAAGTGGATATCTTAAATACGAGCCATAGCCATGGCCGCTATTTGCATTGCAATCCATAAACCAACCGGGACCACAATTACTACGGAGGTTTAGTCCAGAGACCTGCAAGCAGGCCTCTCACTAAACGTAGTTTTGATTAGAACGGAATGTCGTCGTCAAAATCCATCGGAGGCTCGTTGGAAGGCGCGCTCTGCGGTTGAGGCTGCGCCTGCTGGGGTCGGGACTGCGCGCCGCCGCTAAACTGGTTACCGCCGTTCTGAGGCTGCTGTGACTGCCCCCAGCCGCCACCCTGGCCCTGCTGCTGGCCGCCGTTGCCGCCCATGCCCGCACCTGCTCCGCCGCCCTGGCGACCACCCAGCATTTGCATGGACCCACCAACGTTAACCACAACTTCCGTCGAGTAGCGATCCTGCCCGCTTTGGTCCTGCCATTTACGCGTACGTAGCTGACCTTCAATATAAACCTGAGAGCCTTTACGCAGGTATTCGCCAGCCACTTCTGCCAGCTTGCCGAACAGGACGACTGAATGCCATTCGGTGACTTCTTTCATTTCACCGGTCTGCTTATCGCGCCAGGATTCAGACGTTGCCAGCCGTAGGTTCGCCACAGCGCCGCCGTTTGGCATATAGCGGATTTCCGGGTCCTGACCCAGATTACCGACGAGAATCACCTTATTTACGCCTCTGCTGGCCATTTTCGTGTCTCCTGAGATGATATTCAGATAGTTTAAGGCTCGGGATTCTAACACGCCAGTCGCACAGATAATACCTGCTGTCCACATTCCAAGAATCTCGCACTGGTTGCATCTATTTGCACGGAAGACTGGATATTCATCCAGCCTGATTTGTGTCATAATTAGCCGCTTCGGGCCGCCAGTTTCGTCGTTCTCCGTACTGGCCTACGCGTTTATTCCGGGATAGGTGAATGGATAAGATCGAAGTCAGGGGCGTACGCACCCACAATCTCAAAAACATCAGTCTTGTTATTCCACGAGATAAGCTCATCGTCGTTACCGGCCTGTCTGGCTCAGGTAAGTCTTCGCTAGCCTTTGATACGCTATACGCAGAAGGGCAGCGCCGCTATGTGGAATCCCTTTCCGCCTACGCCCGACAGTTTTTGTCGCTGATGGAAAAGCCGGACGTCGATCATATTGAAGGGCTATCTCCGGCAATCTCCATCGAGCAGAAGTCCACATCGCACAACCCGCGTTCCACCGTGGGTACCATTACGGAAATCCACGATTATTTACGCCTGCTGTTCGCCCGCGTCGGCGAGCCTCGCTGCCCGGATCACGATATTCCGCTGGCGGCGCAAACGGTAAGCCAAATGGTGGATAACGTACTGACCCAGCCGGAGGGCAAACGCCTAATGCTGCTGGCGCCGGTCATTAAAGAACGTAAGGGCGAACACGTTAAAACGCTGGAGAATCTGGCGAGCCAGGGCTACATCCGCGCCCGCATCGACGGTGAAGTGTGGGATCTCTCCGATCCGCCAAAACTGGAGCTGCAAAAGAAACACACCATTGAAGTCGTGATTGACCGGTTTAAAGTCCGCGACGATCTGGCACAGCGCCTGGCGGAATCGTTTGAAACCGCGCTGGAGCTCTCAGGCGGCAGCGCGATTGTCGCCGACATGGACGATCCTGATAGTGAACCGCTGATTTTTTCCGCCAACTTCGCCTGCCCGGTCTGCGGCTATAGCATGCAGGAGCTGGAGCCGCGCCTGTTCTCGTTTAATAACCCGGCCGGTGCCTGCCAAACCTGCGATGGGCTAGGCATCCAACAATATTTCGATCCTGAGCGTGTGATACAAAATTCCGAGCTGTCGCTGGCAGGCGGTGCCATTCGCGGCTGGGATAGGCGCAATTTTTACTATTTCCAGATGCTGCGATCGCTGGCGGAGCACTATCAATTTGACGTGGAAGCGCCCTGGGAAAGCCTGAATGACGAGGTTAGAAAAGTTATTCTGTACGGTTCAGGGAAAGAAAATATTGAGTTTAAGTACGTCAACGATCGCGGCGATACCTCGGTGCGCCGCCACCCTTTTGAAGGGGTACTGCATAATATGGAGCGGCGTTACAAAGAGACAGAATCCAACGCCGTCCGCGAAGAGCTGGCAAAATTCATTAGCAATCGCCCCTGTACAAGCTGTCACGGCACGCGCTTACGCCGTGAAGCTCGCCACGTTTTTGTAGAAAACACTTCGCTGCCGACGATTTCAGAAATGAGCATCGGCCACGCGATGGATTTTTTCAACGGGATGAAACTTGCGGGCCAGCGCGCAAAAATTGCGGAAAAAGTATTAAAAGAAATCGGCGACCGCCTGAAGTTTCTGGTCAACGTCGGGCTGAATTATCTAACGCTGTCCCGCTCGGCGGATACCCTTTCCGGCGGCGAGGCCCAGCGCATCCGGCTCGCCAGTCAAATTGGTGCCGGGCTAGTCGGGGTAATGTACGTACTGGATGAACCTTCAATCGGGCTGCATCAGCGCGATAATGAGCGCCTGCTCGGCACGCTTATCCACCTGCGCGATCTGGGTAATACCGTCATTGTGGTCGAACATGATGAAGACGCCATTCGCGCCGCGGATCATATCATCGATATCGGCCCAGGTGCCGGCGTGCACGGCGGTGAAGTGGTCGCCGAAGGGCCGCTGGAGGCGATAATGGCGGTGCCGGAATCGCTTACCGGCCAGTTTATGAGCGGCAAACGCCAAATCGCCATTCCCGGGCAGCGCGTTAAAGCCGATCCGCAGAAAGTGCTCAAACTCATCGGTGCACGCGGCAATAATCTGAAAGATGTTACGCTCACTCTGCCGGTCGGGCTATTTACCTGCGTCACCGGCGTTTCCGGCTCCGGGAAGTCGACGTTAATTAACGATACGCTGTTCCCACTGGCCCAGCGCCAGTTAAACGGCGGTACCAGCGCTGAAGTAGCGCCTTATCGCGATATTCAGGGGCTGGAACACTTCGATAAAGTCATTGATATCGATCAGAGTCCCATCGGGCGCACGCCGCGTTCAAACCCTGCCACTTATACCGGTGTTTTTACCCCCGTTCGTGAATTATTCGCCGGAGTTCCTGAATCCCGCTCGCGTGGATATACGCCGGGACGTTTCAGCTTTAATGTGCGCGGCGGGCGCTGCGAGGCCTGTCAGGGCGATGGCGTGATTAAAGTCGAAATGCACTTTCTACCGGATGTCTATGTCGCCTGCGATCAGTGCAAAGGAAAGCGCTATAACCGCGAGACGCTGGAAATCAAATATAAGGGTAAGAATATCCACGAAGTTCTGGATATGACTATCGAAGAGGCGCGTGAATTTTTTGACGCCGTGCCAGCGCTGGCTCGCAAGTTACAAACGCTCATGGATGTCGGGCTGTCGTATATTCGCCTCGGCCAAGCCGCAACTACGCTTTCCGGCGGTGAGGCCCAGCGCGTAAAACTGGCGCGCGAGCTGTCAAAACGCGGTACCGGGCAAACGCTCTATATTCTGGATGAACCGACTACCGGCCTGCACTTCGCGGATATTCAGCAGTTGTTAGAAGTGCTGCATCAGCTTCGGGATCAGGGCAATACTATTGTCGTCATTGAACACAACCTGGATGTGATTAAAACCGCGGACTGGATTGTGGATCTCGGCCCTGAAGGCGGGAGCGGCGGCGGTGAAATACTGGTCTCCGGTACTCCGGAAACCGTCGCCGAATGTAAGACATCGCACACGGCACGCTTTCTGAAGCCACTTCTGAAGAAAGCATAACTCACCGCAATAGGCGTCTTTACCTGAACAGTCCGCTGCGGGCTGTTCAGGCGATTAGCTTCAAATACTCCTGAAGTTAGCGGGCGAGCATGCTAAGCAAGCGCTCACTTCTTATCGGTTATACCTACATAATTTTAAGCATTCGCGCTTTTTGGCAGCCGTTCGTACTCGCTGACGCCCGTAATTTTGCTTTCCCTCGCGCGAGGCTGAAAATCCAGTTTCAATTTATCAACGTATTGGCGTATCAGAAAACAATCCGAGCTACGCCCCCATTATCTGACGACGCGTTTGTTCCGGCAGCAGCGCCAGCGCCTGCTGCCAAGAGTCGTCCACCAGATAATAGATCTGCGAATCGGGAAGATCGCCATCCAGATATAGCGTGCTCCAGTGTGCTTTATTCAGGTGGCGGCTGGGTGTCACATCACGGTGTTCTTCACGCAGTAATTCAGCCAGCGCGGGGCTGGTTTTAAGCGAAACTGCCTGACGCCCGTTCTGTTCATGAACCATAGCAAAGAGCACATCCGCCACTTTAATTTGCGTCGCTTTCCAGTCTGAATGGACGCTTTGCCGGGCGCCGTTTTTGCTCATACAGTACTGCAATAACTCCGAATCAGTCATGGTATTTATTCCCCCTGTAATGTAGCGATAATACGGCGCTGCCCGCCGTGGATACGATGCTCACCCAGCCAGATACCCTGCCAGGTGCCCAGCGCCAGGCGCCCATTCCGGACAGGTAACATCAGCGATGCGCCCAGCAGCGACGACTTCACATGCGCCGGCATATCATCTGGCCCTTCATCAGCGTGATGCCAGCCGGCGTTTTCTGGCACCGCCTCCAGAAAATAGCGCTCCATATCGCTTCGCACCGAGGGATCGCAATTCTCATTAAGCATCAGCGACGCAGAAGTATGTTGTAAAAGCAAATGCAGCAGCCCCGTTTGCACATGGGATAGCGCGTGCAGTTGCCCGGATATCTCATCGGTTACCAGGTGAAAACCACGAGTTTTCGCAGGTAACATTACCGTTTGCTGATGCCACATAACCGTTCGCTCCTGTATTAACCATAGCGCTTTAAGTATGTAGCTTGCAGAAGAAAGGTAAAATTCAGCGTGGAAATAGTTACGTTAGCGGCGGAAATAATGCTTACCTGTCGTCTTGTAGCATTCGCCGATCGCTAAAAGACGACGCGGGCTGATAATCCGGGATAAAGCGACTCAATATTCTGAGTTTACTACCACCTCTTCCCCAAGAGATCCTGCGCGAGGCAGAGGGCGGTTAGTGGAGTTTCCCGCACGCAGAATGCGGATGCCCCGGGCGCCTACCGCGCGCGCAGCGCGAATATCTCCGTCAGCGTCACCGTAAAAAATGCCCATCCGCTTTTCTTTCAGCCACTGCGTTTTGGCATTGCGTCCCACATCTTCACCGGCAAATACCACCGGATTCATACTCGCGTCTGGGATTTGAAATACGCTCTGCAGCGTTTGCGAAACCGTCTCTGTTTTGGTGTGCGTGCGGCCGGTTACAAACCAGATACTGTCTCCGCGCCTGACGTGCATGGCGATCAGTGCCTGCGCCACGGCTTTTGGCATGCTAAATGCGTCCCAGCCATTGTTCATTTTTTCCCAGAACGCTGGATTATCCAGATACGCATTGCTGCCCGGGGAAAACTGCGCTTTTCCGCGCCAGAAGCCCGCGCTGGAGAACAAGACAGTGTCATCGATATCAAACCCTACTGCCATTGGAGGTTTTCCTGCCAGGCTGTGCTCAATTTGCGCCACCGAAACCCAGTGTATCGGCGCCTGCGCCGTAAGTTGTTCTATCGAGGCACCGGGCCATAGCGGCGCCGGTGCGGGCTCTTGCGCCCGTGCATGCCACGACAGCGCCACCGCCAGGCAGCCCGCGCCCCAAAGTGACAAATATCTACGCATCTTTTTTCCTTAATGTGTGTTTAATTTAATCCACCTCAGCCAACGCTGTACCCCATATTTAAGGTCACCGTTGCCTAGTTATGCAGAACATTATCCCGGCTTACCCGCTTGCTCTTACAGGCAATGGCACTAATTACGCCTCTTAATGGGCATTCATTGTCGACGCTTTTTCACGCAAAGCCGCAGCCCCGCCGTCTGCAATTGACATCCACACCCTAGCCTTAGCCATAACGTAGCTCCCAGCGGGGAACAACACCGCAGTGGAAAACCTGCGGTGTTGCGTATGAATAGAGCCTTATATTGCAAGTAAGCGCTTACATCACAGCCGCAAAAGCGCGCGCAACATAGTGAACATTACTGCGATTTAACCCTGCCACGCACATACGACCACTGGCTATCAGGTAAACGCCAAATTCCTCTCGCAGTCTATCAACCTGTGCCGCGCTGAGGCCGGTGTAACTAAACATCCCGCGCTGGCGCATAAAATAGCTAAAATCCCTGTCAGGGATTTCACGACTTAACAACTCCACCAGCGCGGATCTCATATCCAGAATACGCTGGTGCATTGCTGCTACTTCAGCCAGCCAGTCCGCCTTTAACGCCGCGTCATTTAATACCGTCGACACTATATGCGCGCCATAGCTCGGCGGGCTGGAGTAGTTGCGACGCACCGTCGCTTTGAGCTGCCCCAAAACCCGGGCGGCAGCGGCGGCGTCCTCGCACACAACAGAAAGCCCACCAACCCGCTCACCGTATAGCGAGAATATTTTAGAAAATGAGTTGCTGATAAGGCACTGCATTCCCGCCTCGGCGACAGCGCGTATCGCGTAGGCGTCTTCTTCCATACTGCTGCCAAAACCCTGATAAGCGATATCGAGGAACGGGATCAGCGCGCGCGCCTTCAGGACAGCAATCACGCGGTCCCAGTCATTGGGGGTTAAATCCGAACCGGTTGGATTATGGCAGCAAGGATGGAGCAAGATAATGCTGCGCGGCGGAAGCTGGTTCAGGGTATCCAGTAGCGCCTCCAGCCGCACGCCTTTCGTCGCATCATCAAACCAAGGGTAAGTATTCACTTTGAATCCAGCCCCTGAGAATATGGCAACATGATTTTCCCAGGTAGGATCGCTGACCCAAACCTGGGAATCAGGGAAGTAGCATTTCAAAAAGTCCGCGCCGATTTTCAAAGCGCCAGAACCGCCCAGCGTTTGCAGCAAAGCGATACGCCCTTCACGCAGGGCCGGGTGATCGGAACCAAACAGCAGCGGCGCCATCGCGTTACGGTAATCTTTCAGCCCTTCCATGGGTAAATATAGCGACGCACCGTGTGGTTGAGCGTTAATGCGCGCTTCAGCCTGCGCCACGGCGCCCAGCTGTGGCACAATGCCCTGCTCGTTATAATAAAGCCCGATACTAAGATTAACTTTATTATCTCGCGGATCTTCTTTGAAACGCTCCATTAGCGAGAGAATGGGATCGCCTGCATAAGCCTCAACGTTTTGAAACACGCCGTTATCTCCTGGTTATGTTGTTCATCATTCATTAATGAATTATGCACATCACAATAACCGCTCCGGCAGGGTAAATCGAGAAGCAGCGTAACAGAATCGTTAACACAGGCAGGCGCCGACTGTAGTTAGGTATGCGAAATGTTTTCAAGAGAGTAGGTCTACTGCGCGCAGCGGCGGCGCCTTCCCCGCTGCGGGATAACGATATTTACTGAGATGCCCGTGAGGCCGTGCGGGATTTCACATATGATGTGGCTTAAACCTGCGCCAGAAAAGAGGCATCATTACCGAAGCGTCTTCTCAGGCTTGCATATCAATCTGATTTTCCATTAAGGCACCGCGCCTGGTACCGATCTCAGTCGATATAGGCTAACGCTACCCGGGACGTGAGCCGGGTAATCAGCTCATAGGCGATGAGGCCAGTCGCTTCAGCAATACGCTCAACCGGCAGCGCATCGCCCCATAAAGTTACCGCATCGCCGGCGTTCTCCTGCCCATCCGGCCCCAAATCGACGCACATCATATCCATCGCGACGCGTCCGACAATCGGCACTTCGCGACCATTGATTAACACCGGCGTACCGGAAGGCGCATCGCGCGGATATCCGTCGCCGTAACCCATCGCTACAACGCCCAGCCGCGTATCACGCGGGCTTACCCAGCTACCGCCATACCCTACCGGCTCCCCAGCCTTATGTTCCCGTACCGCGATTAATGTCGACATCAGCGTCATCACGGGCTGGAACCCTAAATCACTTCCCCAGGGCTTACCCGACATTGGGGAAACGCCGTACAAAATAATGCCGGGCCTTATTTGTTCAAAATGCGCGTCCGGCCAGAAGAGCACACCGCCGGATGCCGCCAGCGAGCGCAGGCCCGGCTTTCCTTCGCAAAATTGCCGAAACAGCGCCATCTGCCGCTGCGTGGCATCAGACTCCAGTTCATCGGCGCGCGCGAAATGGCTCATAATATTCACCGGCTGACGCACATTTTTACAGCGGCAAAGACGCGCATAAAATGTTTCGGCCTCTTCCGGGCGTATGCCAAGCCGGTGCATGCCCGTATCCAGCTTCATCCATACGGTGACGGGCGCGCTCAGCGTTGCCTGCTCTAATGCTGCAAGCTGCTCCCAACAATGCACGGTGGTCTGAAGATTATCCGCTGCCAGCGCGCGCAGGCAGTTCGGGCTAAAAAATCCTTCCAGCAATAAAATAGGCTGGCTGATACCGCCTGCCCGCAGGCGCTGCGCTTCTTCCAGACGGGCCACGCCAAAGATATCGGCATCGCTTAAAGTACGCGCCGTTTCAAGTAAACCGTGGCCGTAGGCATTCGCCTTAACCACGGCCACGATCCGCGCGCCTGGCGCCAGCTCTCGCAGGCGCTGCAGATTGTGGCGCAGAGCGCCGCGGTGAATCACAGCGGTAGCCGCTTGCATGTCATTTCCTTGCATGAATGAGGTAGATGAATTACTGCAGTCAGATTCCAGCGCCGATAAGCGATGCCTGGCATAGTTTATTCTTCGTCATAAGCGGGGCCGGCATAGTTATCAAACCGCGACCACTGACCATTAAAGGTCAGCCGTACCGTGCCGATAGGCCCATTACGCTGTTTACCGATGATAATTTCCGCGATGCCTTTTAAATCGCTATTTTCGTGATACACCTCATCACGGTAGATAAACATAATCAGGTCGGCGTCCTGTTCGATAGAGCCAGATTCACGCAAATCCGAGTTGACCGGGCGTTTGTCCGCACGCTGCTCCAGCGAGCGGTTAAGCTGCGACAGCGCAACAACCGGCACCTGAAGCTCTTTCGCCAGCGCTTTCAGGGAGCGGGAGATTTCTGCAATTTCCAGCGTACGATTATCTGACAGCGACGGCACGCGCATCAGCTGCAGATAATCGACCATGATGAGGCTCAGGCCGCCGTGCTCGCGATAAATACGCCGGGCGCGGGAGCGGACTTCCGTCGGTGTCAGGCCAGAAGAGTCATCGATGTACATATTTTTCTTTTCCAGCAGGATGCCCATCGTGCCGGAAATCCGCGCCCAGTCTTCATCGTCCAACTGGCCGGTGCGAATGCGCGTTTGATCCACGCGCGAAAGCGAAGCCAGCATACGCATCATTATCTGTTCCGCGGGCATCTCAAGGGAAAAGATAAGCACGGGCATTTGCTGAAGCATGGCCGCGTTTTCACACAGGTTCATGGCAAAGGTGGTTTTCCCCATGGAAGGACGCGCTGCCACAATTATCAAATCAGAACGCTGTAATCCCGCCGTTTTCTTGTTCAGATCCTGATAGCCAGTATCCACGCCCGTGACGCCATCGTGCGGTTGCTGATACAGCGTTTCAATACGCGACACCGTCGCTTCCAGAATTTGATCGATACTTTTAGGGCCATCATCTTTATTAGCCCGCTTTTCGGCTATCTGAAACACGCGGGATTCAGCCAGGTCGAGAAGATCTTCGCTGGAACGCCCCTGCGGATCGAACCCCGCATCAGCGATTTCATTCGCCACGGAAATCATTTCACGTACTACGGCGCGCTCGCGCACGATATCCGCATAGGCGCTAATATTGGCGGCGCTCGGGGTATTTTTCGAAAGCTCAGCTAAATAGGCGAAACCGCCGGCACTTTCAAGCTGCCCAAGTCGTTCCAGTGATTCTGATAATGTGATCAGATCAATGGGGTGCCCCGTTTCCTGGAGACGGTGCATTTCAGTGAAGATTAGACGGTGCGGACGCGTATAGAAATCTTCCGCGACCACGCGCTCTGCAACGTCATCCCAGCGCTCGTTATCCAGCATTAATCCGCCCAGCACCGACTGTTCAGCCTCCACCGAATGGGGCGGCATTTTCAGCGCATCAATCTGCGGGTCGCGGGACTCAGCGGATTTGTTGAAGGGGGTTTTTCCTGCCATAGTGAGTGGGGCGCCAAATCATTAAAAGACGGGCCAGTATACCCTTCACGCTACTACGACAAAAGGAGTTCCCATGGCGACGCGTATCGAATTTAATCAGCCTGGCGGGCCGGAGGTGTTGCAAGCCACCACTTTTACGCCACGGCCTCCGGCAGAGAATGAAGTACAGGTCGAAAACAAAGCCATTGGCATCAATTATATCGATACTTATATCCGCAGCGGATTGTATCCCACCGCCTCGCTCCCCAGCGGACTGGGAACCGAAGCGGCCGGCGTGGTAGCTCAGGTGGGTAGCGCAGTAACGCACCTCAGGCCAGGCGATCGGGTCGTTTACGCGCAAGCCTCGCAGGGCGCATACAGCACCGTGCATAACGTCCTCGCTGATAAAGTCATCCGCCTCCCCAATGCTATCTCTTTCGAGCAGGCGGCCGCCTCTTTTTTGAAAGGGTTAACCGTTTTTTTTCTGCTGAGAAAGACGTATGTTATCAAGCCGAATGAGCCGTTTTTGTTTCATGCCGCCGCGGGCGGCGTGGGGCTGATTGCCTGCCAGTGGGCAAAGGCTCTTGGCGCCAAACTGATTGGCGCCGTTGGCTCAGACCAAAAGGCCGAGCGTGCCAGAGCCGCCGGTGCCTGGCAAACCATTAATTATCACCGTGAAGATATCGCTCAGCGCATAGAAGCGCTCACCGACGGGAAGAAAGTCTGCGTGGTATACGATTCCGTAGGAAAAGCGACCTGGGAAGCCTCGCTTGACTGCCTGCAACGCCGCGGGCTGATGGTCAGCTTCGGTAACGCATCCGGGCCGGTGACCGGCGTTGACCTTGGCATTTTGAATCAAAAAGGCTCGCTCTATGTGACTCGCCCTTCGCTCAACGGTTATATGACCACGCGCGAGGCGCTGGAAGAAGCGAGCAATGAACTATTTTCTTTGCTGGCGAGCGGGGTTATTCACGTCGACGTTCCCCCCGAACAGCAATTTCCGCTTAGTGAGGCAGTCCGCGCTCACCGAACGCTGGAGAGCCGCCAGACGCAGGGCTCTAGCCTGCTGATCCCTTAAAGCGCCGACAGGATTGCGCCCGGACGCGGCTCGCAATCTCAGGCAAATACCGGGCAGCGGTAAAACGCCAGGGCAGATTATATTTAGCGAGTGAGCAGGCGTGCGGCTATCACCGGAAATAATACGGGCTCCCCGCAGGGAGCCCGTTTTTTAGTTCGCGACGTAGTGTAGGGTACAGCGCGAAAACGTGTGCGTTAGCCTTCTTAAAACGCCTGTTTATTTTATATGACAAATAGAGAAAATGGCGCAAAAAAAACAGTATTACACTGCTTTTCGCATAATTTGGTAAACCCCGGCGGTTAGCAGTTAGAAACGCCGGCGCATACGCCGCCAGCGCGCGCGGTCCTGAATCAACTCCGCATAGAGCGGCTGCGCTACCGCGCGCTTTTTCTGTTTCCAGCTGCGAATCATCCAAACTGCAACAATCGCCAACAGCAGCCACGGCAGCATTTTAATCAGCATCACTAGCATGCCGCCAGCCAGCGCCAGGATAAAACCAACGGCCATTGCCGCCAGTATTCCCAGCACCGAGACTCCCATTACCATTAGGATACAAAAGAAGCTAAGTACAAAGAGTAATTCCAGCATGTTTCATTCCTCAGCAAGCAGATGCTTATTAATGCAAAGGATGTGCCAACACATAACCCATTGATCTTGTAAAAGACCCGCCCAAACAAAGATTAGGGATTAGCGGAATTAACTATAAAGTGGTTAAATTCATCGACGGCTGGCCACAAATTCCAGCGCCTTTTCAACCACAGCGGTATCCGCACCGGGACGATGGGCATTCTCACTTAAATGTCGTCGCCACTGTCGCGCGCCCGGGATCCCCTGAAACAACCCCAACATATGGCGCGTTATATGCCCAAGCCACGTGCCATGGCTCAGCGCATCCTCAATGTAAGGATACATCGCGCGCACCACCTCTATCGGATCGCGGTCCTGCGTTTGCATATTAAAAACGAGCCTGTCTACGCCCGCCAGCAGACCGGGGCTTTGATAAGCTTCACGCCCGACCATTACGCCGTCCATATGCTGCAAATGCATCTGCACTTCTTCCAGCGTTTTTATCCCACCATTAATGGACATCGTAAGCTGCGGAAAATCGCGTTTTAACTGCCAGACACGCGGATAATCCAGCGGCGGAATTTCCCGGTTTTCTTTTGGACTTAGCCCGGAAAGCCAGGCTTTTCTGGCATGAATAATAAAGGTATCGCAGCCGCCCTCGTCAGAGACTCGCTCAATAAAATCGCACAGGAAACCGTAGCTATCGCGATCGTCGATGCCAATGCGCGTTTTTACCGTAACCGGAATAGAAACGGCGTCGCGCATAGCCTTAATGCAATCAGCCACTAGCTGCGCCTCGCCCATGAGACAAGCGCCAAAGCGTCCGTTTTGAACGCGATCTGACGGGCAGCCGACATTCAGGTTTACTTCATCGTATCCACATTCCTGAGCAAGCTTCGCACAGTGAGCCAACAGCGCCGGATCGCTGCCACCAAGCTGCAAGGCAAGCGGGTGCTCTGCGTCATTAAATGCCAGATAATCCCCTTTGCCGTGAATAATTGCCCCCGTGGTGACCATTTCGGTATACAGCAGCGCGCGCTGGGAGAGCTGGCGGTGAAAATAACGGCAATGTCGATCGGTCCAGTCAAGCATCGGGGCAACGCTAAAACGTCCAGCCCAGTCATTATGAGATGTTGTACCCTGAGGACGGGTGTTATCAGTTTCAATCATTTCAGGGTTACCGTGAATCGTTGGAGAGCGGCCGGGCAAGACTGATAAGTAATGTGCCGGGCAATAGAGTAGTAATAAAGCGGCGCATTATAGCATCGCCTTGCATGAAGAAAACCAAACCACAGGGTTGTATCCTGAATAAGGTTTCGCATCACTGAAGGCACAGGCCGCGTATTTTAAGCACACAATGCGTTATTCACCGAGTTGCCTGCCCCGGCAAGTTAAACGCGCGGCTATTGCGCTTTTGTTTGCATCCAGCCTTTACGGTACATGCAACCCTTCACGAAAACCTGCCGTGCAAGTTCGTTCGCATTGCTGGTGGTATAGCTGCCATCTCCGCTTTTAGGCTCGCTAACGTACTTCTGCTTAGATTCTTTAGAGATATATTTCCGGCTCACAGCGTTAACTAACGGTAAAATTTGTAATACCCGTATCCGGCGCGCCGTTTGGATGATATCTTCCTGCCGGTTGGCTGCGCCAGATTTAACTCATTGTTCCTGGAAACATTCCGTTAGTGTTACCAACGGTGCAAAACTGATCCACCCCAGCGGTTGAAAACTGATCCA
>CALYPF010000080.1 GCA_945271245.1 uncultured Enterobacteriaceae bacterium
TGGATCAGTTTTCAACCGCTGGGGTGGATCAGTTTTGCACCGTTGGTAACAACAATAAAGCAAACATGTTTCATACTGCGAAAAAAGCCTGGTAGCCTTATTCTTCAGCAATATTTTCTTCGCTAACGACGCGCTCAGTAAACCAGGTATCCAGCTTCTGACGTAAATTATCGATACCCATTTTCTTCAGCGAAGAGAACATTTCAATCTGTACATCTCCATTAAACGCGATTGCCGCCTCACGCACTTGGTTGAGCTGCGCTTTTCGTGCACCGGATGCCAGTTTGTCGGCTTTTGTAAGCAATACCAGCACCGGAATTTGGCTCTCAACCGCCCAGAAAATCATCTGCTGATCGAGATCTTTCATTGGATGGCGAATATCCATTAGCACCACCAGCCCCTGCAAAGAGCGGCGCTTTTGTAAGTATTCACCGAGCGCCCGCTGCCACTTTCGCTTTACCTCTTCAGGAACTTCGGCGTAGCCATAGCCCGGTAAATCAACCAGCCTCTTACCCTCAGCAACTTCGAAGAGGTTGATTAATTGTGTGCGTCCCGGTGTTTTACTGGTGCGAGCAAGGTTTTTTTGATTGGTTAATGTATTCAGCGCGCTGGATTTACCAGCGTTTGAACGCCCGGCAAATGCGACTTCTGTACCAATATCGGCAGGCAAATGGCGGATGTCTGGCGCGCTAGTCACAAAATGCGTGAGATGGTAATTCCAGGTGGTCAAAATGATTGTCTCCAAATAAGGATGTGCACTGCTGGTGATTATACCTGAATTACAGGGAAAACCTGGCGATTCATCCTGAGGGATAAGTGAGGCGGAATCGCAAGGCGCTGTGAGACATTTGCTATAGCAGTCGGTGGAGATTGCGGTTATCGCACGGGATTGAACATTATTACCTATTGTATTTATAAGGATTAATTTAGATATGCTGCCGGCTGTCATAAATAAACAGCGGAAGATGGCCTTGTGAACGTAAGGGATAAGCGTAAAGTACGTGTCACAGGCAGGAAGCCACAAACGGTGCTCAGGAGCGACTGGATGTCGAGGAGCAGGGAAGAAAGCCAGGATGGCGGGCGTTTGGATACGCATAAAAAGGAAAAGGACATAACCAGGACGTGTTACTGCTAAGGGATAGACAGGGGTGTCGATAGCGTACATGGATTGTCTGACTCGTTTGAGTAATGAGTCTAATAAAGGCGACAGTTAATCTGTCGCCTTTTTTCTTTATGCGCTTTCTGCTAGATTTCGCGCCAGTGGGCTGCCTGGGGCAGCTACATTGGCCGCCACGCTGTAGACTGGCGCCCAATCGGTATATACTGTTCAAAATGGCAACGCCTTAAGATGACATCTCATGACGCAACAATATTCTCCTCGCGGTAGAACCCCCACAAAAGCTCGTCGTCGCCCAACGCGCGAAGAACTTAATCAGGAAGGGCGTGAACGTAAACGCCAAAAAAAACGTAGCGGAAATCGCGCGGGCAGTCGTGCTGAGGGGGCTGCGCAGAAAGGTAATAGTAATCGCGCAGCGTCGGTTGCGGATCCGCGCATCGGAAGTAAAAAACCGATTGCCCTGGGCAATGATAACGCTGTAGCACCTTCTCGCCCTAAATCCACCACACCCGCCTTGTCGCCGCGTGAGGATCTGGACAAGCTGGAGAGCGATGAACGCCTGGATGCGCTGCTGGAGCGCATTGAGGGCGGTGAAGCTATCTCTGAAGAAGAACAACGCTGGGTAGATAAGCAGCTCGATAGAATTGATGCGCTTATGCAGCAGCTTGGTATCTCCTGGGATGACGATGAAGAAGGTGAAGAGACCACGCAGCAGGGCGATGACATTTTCCGTCTGCTCAAGGGATAAGTCTGACTAAAAGCTATGCCAGGAGTCGTGATTATTGTCGTGCCGGTGACATGTTATCTGGCGTGGTTACTAATAAAATTACAGCGCCTGTCGCGCCGAAAGCACAGGCTGCTTAATCGCTTTTTTGTTCGAGCTTCGGGCGCTACGCCGCCGATGCGCTTTACGGCAAAACGGCGTCGCAGTAAGGAGTAAATATGTCTGAACAACTCATCGATTGGGATTTAGCGCTGATCCAAAAATATAATTATTCCGGCCCTCGCTATACCTCTTATCCCACAGCTCTTGAATTCTCAGAAGATTTTGGTGACGCTGAATTCGCACAGGCTGCCGCGCGGTATCCTTCCCGGCCGTTATCGTTATATGTGCACATCCCTTTTTGCCATAAGCTTTGCTACTTTTGCGGCTGCAATAAGCAGGTAACGCGCCAGCAGCATAAAGCCGATCGCTATCTGGACGTGCTGGAACAGGAAATTGTCCAGCGGGCGAAGCTGTTTACCGATCGCCACGTTAGCCAGATGCACTGGGGTGGGGGCACCCCCACCTATTTAAGCAAAGCGCAAATTACGCGCCTGATGAAACTCCTGCGCACGTATTTCAACTTTAATGATGACGCCGAGCTTTCTATTGAAATCGATCCGCGTGAAATTGAACTGGATGTTTTGGATCTCCTCAAGCAGGAAGGCTTTACGCGTATCAGTATGGGCGTTCAGGATTTTAATAAAGAAGTTCAGCGCCTGGTTAACCGCGAGCAGGATGAAGCCTTCATTTTTGCGCTGATCGAGCGGGCGCGGCAATTAGGCTTTACCTCCACCAATATCGACCTGATTTACGGTCTGCCAAAGCAGACGCCCGAAAGCTTTGCTTTTACACTAAGCCGGGTTGCGCAACTCAGCCCCGATCGGCTTAGCGTTTTCAATTACGCCCATTTACCGAATCTGTTCGCCGCGCAAAGAAAAATCAAAGATGAAGATTTGCCGTCGGCTGCGCAAAAACTGGATATTCTTCAAAATACCATTTCATCGCTGACCGGTGCGGGCTATCAGTTTATTGGGATGGATCATTTTGCCCGGCCGGACGATGAATTAGCCGTGGCTCAGCGCAATGGCGTATTGCATCGTAATTTCCAGGGTTATACCACGCAGGGCGATACCGATCTCCTTGGATTAGGCGTCTCGGCCATTAGCATGCTGGGCGATAGTTATGCGCAAAACCAGAAGGAACTGAATTCCTATTATCAGCAAGTTGAAGATAACGGGAATGCGCTATGGCGTGGCTTAACGCTTACGCGTGATGATTGTATTCGTCGCGATGTTATCAAAGCGCTTATTTGTAATTTCAGCCTTGATTATGCGGAGATTGAAGCGCCGTGGGCATTAGATTTCCAGCGCTATTTCGCGGAAGATATGGCGCTGCTGGCCCCACTGGCGCAGGATGGGCTGGTGGAATTAAGCGACCAGGCAATACGCGTTACGCCAAAAGGGCGGCTGCTGATCCGCAATATCTGTATGTGTTTTGATATTTATCTGCGGCGTAAAGCGCAGCTACAAAAATATTCGCGCGTAATTTAAACGTGACCGGGCCAGGATTTAGTTTTGGCCCGGTTCTCAATACGGTTAACTAAAAAAGTTAACCAGCGCCGCGCAAAGTAGTGCGGCAATAGCGGCCTGTGGCGAATGACCGGCCGCTGCACCGACATCTGCGCCGCCTGCCGCCAAGTGTATTAGTGATTCCAGCATAGCGTCTCTCCTGCATTAACGCGCCCGATCATACTTCACCCCTTACTTGTGTAAAGCGCAAAATAGCAGCAATTTTTATAAGGTGGACGTTTTTTTATACAGAATTGCGAGGGCTATTCCATTCCTAATTCTTTTAGCTTACGCGTTAAAGTATTACGCCCCCAGCCCAACAGGCGTGCGGCTTCCTGTTTATGGCCGCCCGTATGACGTAACGCGGTAGTGAGTAATGTACGCTCCATTTCCGGCAGAGCGTCCGCCAGTAAATCCTGATGACCGTTGTGCAGCGCCTGCTCTGCCCAGCGGGCCAATAATGTAGGCCAGCTTTCAGATAATGAGGGTACAGAAGAGGCCGTTGCCGGTACGCTACTAAAAAGCTCTGGTGGTAAATCCTGCACCAGTACTTCCTGGCTGGCGGCCATTACCGTTAGCCAGCGACACGTATTTTCAAGCTGGCGGACATTACCCGGCCAACAAAGCTGCGTTAGCGCCACTTCTGTATCCGGATGCAGTTGTTTCGTCTCAACTCCCAGTTCCTGAGCGGTGATTTGTAAAAAATGCCGCGCCAGACGCGGTATATCCTCCCGGCGCTCGCGCAATGGCGGCAATTGAATGCGAATAACATTCAGACGATGAAAAAGATCTTCCCGAAACTGGTCCTCTCTAACGCGCTGTTCAAGGTTCTGGTGCGTGGCCGCGATGATGCGTACGTCAACATTTACCGGTGCGTAGCCGCCTATGCGATAAAATTGCCCATCCGCCAGAACGCGAAGTAAACGCGTTTGCACGTCTAATGGCATATCGCCGATTTCATCCAGAAATAAAGTGCCGCCGTTCGCCTGTTCGAACCGACCATGGCGAATCTGGCTGGCTCCGGTAAAAGCGCCCTTCTCGTGACCAAAAAGCTCTGATTCAATCAATTCTTTCGGGATAGCCGCCATATTGAGTGCGATAAACGGCGCACTCGCGCGCGGGCTATGGCGATGCAGCGCGTGCGCGACCAGTTCTTTTCCGGTTCCGGACTCTCCGTTAATTAATACGCTGATGGACGAATGAGATAATCGGCCAATAATACGAAATACGTCCTGCATTGCGGGTGCTTCGCCAATGATATCCGTCGTTGGATCGCTGACGGGCGGCGTTCTGGGCTGCTGTTGATCTTGATAGTGGCTCATTGCACGTTCTACCAGCGCGATAGCATCATCAATATCAAACGGTTTTGGCAGGTAGTCGAATGCTCCCTGCTGATAAGCGCTGACTGCGGCATCTAAATCTGAGTGCGCAGTCATTATGATGACCGGTAGCATCGGATGCCGTTGCTTAATGTGCGTGAGGAGCGTCAGGCCATCCATTCCTGGCATCCGTATATCCGTAAGCAGCGCGTCGGGCGTTTGTGTCGCCAGGGCCTCAAGCACATCAGCGGCGTTTTCAAAAGTGACGCTGCGTATATTTGCGCCGTCGAGTGCGCGCTCCAGTACCCAGCGGATGGAACTGTCATCGTCAACGACCCAGACTATTCCTCGTTGCATAAAAACCTCGTTTTACGGATGGGTAAAAATACTGAAAAGGCGGTATGCCCCGGCCAGCTTGAAAACTCAATTTTCCCGGCGTGTCTATCGATCAGACTGCGTGCGATGGAAAGCCCCAGCCCGGTGCCGCCCTCGCGGCCACTGACCATGGGATAAAATAGCGTGTCCTGAAGCGACGGCGGAATGCCAGGCCCGGTATCTTCGACATCAATGCGGGCTGCTAAACGGTGGCGTTCTCCGTGTAGTGTTATCTGAAAGGCGGTGCGGGTACGGAGTGTAATGGTACCGCCATCTGGCGTAAGAGCCTGTAATGCATTGCGTACAATATTCAGCATCACTTGTTCTATCTGGTCGGGATCGTGCGCCAATTCAGGCATACTCGGATCGTAATCGCGCACTAATGTGATATTGGTCGGCAATTCCAGTGATACCAGTTTAACCACGCGCTCCAGTACTTTGTGAATGCTGTCAGTGATGTGCTGCCCCGGCCGCTGAGGGCCAAGTAGACGATCGACAAGGCTACGCAATCGGTCCGCCTGCTCGATAATCACATTCGTGTATTCACGCAGCGAAGGATCGGGGAGTGCTTTACTTAGAAGCTGAGCCGCGCCGCGTAAGCCCCCGAGCGGGTTTTTAATTTCGTGTGCCAGCCCGCGCACTAAATCGCGGGCCGCCAGTTGCTGAGCCTGTTGTAACTGTTCCTGGCTAAGTCGCCGCTGATTATCCATCGACGCCAGCTCAAGTAAAATAAGGCCGTCCTGCATGCGCTGGGCCGTGAGCGAGAGGATATGAGAACGACCATCTATCGCCAGCGTGACTTCATTATCTGTAAATCCCTGGCCCTGCTTTAGAGTGCCCTGCATGAGAGCAATATCCAGTGAGAAGTAGTTCAATAGCTCTGGAAGCGGCGTGCCGTAAATTTTACGCGTACTTTGGGCCAGCATTTGCTGCGCAGCGGGATTAGCATAATGAATCACCAATGCGTCATCGACCAGCAAGATACTGTTTAACAAAGTATTTAGGATCTGCCCCGCGTCGGGCTGGACGCCGTTTGCCATTGCGTCTCTCCGGTTGCACTAAAAGAGTGCATTATAAGTGATTGCTGCGTCGTCGTAACGGGTACGAAACAGCCTTCATACCCTGTTGCTGAGTCATTCTGCGGTAGCACAGAGAAAAAAGCCCATCAAAAGATGGGCCAATACTTCCACGGTAACGAAAACGGCGCAGCGGGCAATTATATAAGGAGAGCCGCTGCGCTAAAAAGTGATTAAACGCTGTAGTAAAGCTCGAATTCAGCCGGATGCGGCGTCATACGAACGCGATCGTTTTCTTCAAGCCGAAGTGCGATATAGGCATCAATGGCATCGTTAGTAAAGACGCCACCGGCGGTCAAAAATTCGCGGTCATTATCGAGCGCATGGAGCGCTTCTTCCAATGAGCCTGCCACCTGAGGGATCTCTTTGGCTTCTTCTGGCGGCAGATCATACAGGTTTTTGTCCATCGCATCCCCTGGGTGGATACGGTTTTTAATGCCGTCCAGCCCTGCCATCAGCAGCGCGGCAAATGCCAGATAAGGGTTAGCGGCCGGGTCCGGGAAACGAACCTCGATGCGACGCGCTTTTGGCGACGCGACGACCGGAATACGAATTGATGCGGAGCGGTTACGCGCAGAGTAGGCGAGCATCACCGGTGCTTCGTAGCCTGGCACCAGGCGTTTATACGAGTTGGTCGTCGGATTCGTCAGGGCATTAATCGCCTTTGCGTGTTTAATAATCCCGCCAATATAGAAGAGTGCGTCTTCAGAAAGGCCTGCGTATTTATCGCCCGCGAACAAATTATTGCCGTTACGGGAAAGAGACATATGGCAGTGCATCCCGGAGCCATTATCGCCAAACATCGGTTTTGGCATGAAAGTAGCCGTTTTGCCAAAGCGATGCGCTACGTTATGCACCACATATTTGTAAATCCGAATTTCGTCCGCTTTTTTGGTCATCGTGTTAAAACGCGTCGCGACTTCATTCTGGCCTGCGGTGGCGACTTCATGGTGATGAGCCTCAACCACCAGTCCCATCTCTTCCATCGTTAAACACATAACTGAGCGGATATCCTGCGCAGAATCGACTGGCGGCACGGGGAAGTAGCCGCCTTTCACCGCCGGGCGATGGCCTTTGTTGCCGCCTTCATATTGGGTACTGCTGTTCCAGGCACCCTCAATATCGTCAATTGCAACGTGGGAGCCGGAAATCGAAGTGCCAAAACGAATATCGTCGAACAGAAAGAACTCAGGCTCTGGCCCAAAGAGGACGGTATCGGCGATGCCTGAGCTGCGCAGGTAATCTTCCGCGCGTTTGGCGATTGAGCGCGGGTCGCGATCGTAACCCTGCAGCGTACCCGGTTCGAGAATATCGCAGCGTAGGATTAGCGTAGAATCTTTGTAGAATGGATCGATGACCGCGGTAGAGGTATCCGGCATCAGCACCATATCGGACTCATTAATGCCTTTCCAGCCGCCGATAGAGGAGCCGTCAAACATTTTCCCTTCTTCAAAGAAGTCCGCATCAACCTGATGCGCGGGGATCGTCACGTGCTGTTCTTTTCCTTTCGTATCAGTGAAGCGCAGATCGATAAATTTAACTTCATGTTCATTCAGCAGCGTCAGGACATGTTCAACGGACATAAATTACTCTCCCGGATTTGTTATTGTCTCGCGGTATCGAGGGAGCCAAACCCTGTTAGCCAGGAGTTCTCCCGGGCTGGGTTTATAGAAAAATAGAAGCGAAAACTATGCCAACTTTTAATATTCCCTAAAAAAGCGCTATTATGCGCGTCATCGTGCAAGAGAAACGCCCTGCGTTAGCGTTTTGCACCAACATGGTGCGCAACGCTAACGGTGTAGCACCAATTTGGTGCGATTCGGCAGTTCGGTGTCTCTTGACGCTTCGTGAAAGCGATCACAAACCCTAAACTGTCATCTTGTTGGTAAAGGTTTTCTGTGATCTGTTCAGTCCTTCGATTAATACGTGTACAATAACGCGCTATTTCTAATGCCTGAGGCAAAGTTGTGATCGAAAATCTGCGTAACATCGCCATTATTGCGCACGTTGACCATGGTAAAACCACCCTGGTTGATAAGCTGCTGCAACAATCTGGCACCTTCGGTGAGCGTAATGAGCTTACCGAGCGAGTCATGGACTCCAACGATCTGGAAAAAGAGCGTGGGATTACCATTCTCGCAAAAAATACGGCAATTAACTGGCGTGACTACCGCATTAACATTGTAGACACCCCAGGGCACGCCGACTTCGGTGGTGAAGTAGAACGTGTCATGTCGATGGTCGACTCTGTGCTGCTGCTTGTTGATGCAATGGATGGCCCGATGCCGCAGACTCGCTTCGTAACCCAGAAAGCGTTTGCTAACGGGTTGAAGCCTATTGTCGTTATCAATAAAGTCGATCGCCCCGGCGCGCGTCCTGACTGGGTTGTGGATCAGGTCTTCGATCTGTTCGTGAACCTGGGTGCAACGGACGAACAGCTGGACTTCCCGATTGTTTATGCCTCTGCGCTGAACGGTATCGCTGGTCTTGACCATGAAAACATGGCCGATGATATGACACCGCTGTTTGAAACCATCGTTAAGCACGTTGAAGCGCCTAACGTTGACCTGAACGGCCCGTTCCAGATGCAAATTTCCCAGCTGGATTATAACAACTACGTTGGCGTAATCGGCATTGGCCGTATCAAGCGCGGTGTGGTGAAACCTAACCAGCAGGTGACGATTATTGATGCTGAAGGCAAGCGTCGTAACGGGAAAGTCACTCAGGTATTAGGCCATATGGGCCTGCAGCGTATTGAATCTGCTTCTGCAGAAGCAGGAGACATTATCGCGATTACCGGGCTGGGCGAGCTGAATATCTCAGACACGCTGTGCGATCCGGCGACGGTTGAAGCATTGCCTCCGCTGTCCGTTGATGAGCCGACGGTCTCTATGTATTTCTGCGTGAACACCTCGCCATTCTGCGGTAAAGAAGGAAAGTTTGTGACGTCTCGTCAGATTCTGGACCGTCTGAACAAAGAACTGGTGCATAACGTAGCGCTGCGCGTAGAAGAGACGGAAGATCCGGATGCATTCCGCGTATCTGGCCGCGGTGAACTGCACCTGTCGGTTCTTATCGAGAATATGCGCCGTGAAGGCTTTGAGCTGGCAGTGTCCCGCCCGAAAGTTATCTTCCGCGAAATCGATGGCCGTAAGCAGGAGCCGTTCGAGCAGGTGACGCTGGATATCGAAGAGCAGCATCAGGGTTCCGTGATGGAAGCTCTGGGTCTGCGTAAAGGCGAAATGCGCGACATGCTGCCGGATGGCAAAGGCCGCGTTCGTCTTGACTACATTATTCCAAGCCGTGGGCTTATCGGCTTCCGTACCGATTTCATGACGATGACCTCGGGTACCGGCCTCCTGTACTCTACTTTCAGCCATTATGACGATGTGCGTCCGGGTGAAATTGGTCAGCGCCAGAACGGCGTATTGATTTCGAACGGTCAGGGTAAAGCGGTCGCTTACGCTCTGTATAGCCTGCAGGATCGGGGTAAGCTGTTCCTCGGTCACGGCGCTGAAGTTTACGAAGGCCAGGTTATCGGTATTCACAGCCGTTCTAATGACCTCACCGTTAACTGCCTGACCGGTAAGAAGCTGACTAACATGCGTGCATCCGGTACGGATGAAGCGACTACGCTGTCTCCGCCGATTAAAATGACGCTGGAGCAGGCGCTGGAGTTTATCGATGACGATGAGCTGGTGGAAGTTACGCCGACGTCCATACGTTTGCGTAAACGCCATCTGACGGAAAACGATCGTCGTCGCGCTAACCGTGGCCCTAAAGAGTAAACGGTACTGCGTAAATGAAAAAAACCCTGCTTCGGCAGGGTTTTTTTATGGGTGAGCCCCTTATAAATAATGATGCTGCCATTCATAGGTGCGAATGAGGGGGGCCAGCGGCACGACTAGCGTCGCGCTAATCGCTCTTGCTCAACGCGTGTACAGAACTGCAAAAGAAAAGTGGGGAGGTTGGGCGGTAACCGGCAGTAAGCAGCGGCGTAATAGCAGGAAGCGATTGCGAATTTTGCGTTGGTAACCCGGCTATGCCGGAGACATCATGTCTGAAAAGCGCGGCGCGCGTTTTACCGTTCTTTATATCAGATTAGATCGGGGCCAGCCCGGCGCCGTGCTTGGGAGGGCGAAAACCCAAATTTTTGTTTAAACGCTTTACTGAAGTGAAACGTGTCAAAAAAATTCAGCATATCAGCAACCTGGCTTACACTGTGACTTTCCTGGCGCAGCAGCGACAGCGCCAGCTCAAGTCTGGCATCTAAATAGTATTCTTTTGGCGATTTCCCCGTATAGCGTAAAAACAGGCGGCGTAAATATTGCTCACTACACTGTAAAGCGCCCGCCATTTCTTTTACCGTCCAGCGGCGCTGTAAGTCTGCATGCAATGTGGAGAGCAGTTTCTCCAGTTGAATCAACCGCGGTTCCCGGGTGCCGTGTCGCGTAATCAGACATACCCACTGGTAAATCATATGCGTGAGCGATGCGACCGCCAGATTATTTTCCATCGGGATTGGGCTACGGATTAACGCTTCGACGTGCTCCAGTTCGCGGTTAAACGTATCGCCGTTATAAATTATCGTCGGTTGCGAAAGGGGAATTTCCATAAAACCCGTCGGCACAAACTCCATCCAGTACTGCTCCCAAATAAGGCCGACACAGTGATAGGATTTAATATCAGTAGGCTTAAGGAAGATAATGCAGTTACCGTTCAGCGTGATGACGGCATCGTCCTGTAGCGTAATATTTCCCACGCCCTGGACCGTATAAATAGCCACCCATGAATTGGCGATAAGCGGTTTCTTTTTATCACGCGGCCAGATGACATGATATTGATTATCCGCCCGGGTATGCCACAGGGAGATAAGCGCTAACCCGCTTGAGATCACACTTTCTTCAAGAACCAGCGGAATATTGTATGTGGTTTCGTTTTTTACATCTAAAACCCTGGTTTTTCCATTCATTTCATTCCTCCACCGGAGAATGATGCAATCCATCCTGAAGAGAAATCTAACAGACTTCGTTTTCGGGGAAACCTCTATTTGAATAAAAGTCACAGCCAGAGGGCCGGCCGCACTATTTTCTGTATCTGATTCAGGCCGGGGCAAAAGAATACCTAAGGGACAATAAAATGAATGTTCAACAAATAGTGAGCTTTATCGCCTTTACATTGCTGGTGGCTGTGATTACCTGGTGGAAATTACGAAAACAGGATACCGCGTCTCAGCAGGGGTACTTTTTAGCAGGACGCTCTTTGAAAGCACCGGTAATCGCGGCTTCATTAATGTTAACCAACCTATCAACGGAACAGCTTGTTGGGCTGACCGGGCAGGCCTACCGTAGCGGCATGTCCGTTATGGCCTGGGAGGTCATTTCCGCTATCCCGCTGATTTTTTTGGCGCTGATTTTTTTACCCCGCTATTTGCAGCGCGGTATCGCCACCATTCCTGATTTTATTGAAGAGCGCTATGACAAAACGACGCGCATCATTGTTGACTGCTGTTTTCTGATAGCCACGGGAATTTGTTTCCTGCCAATCGTGCTGTATTCCGGTTCTCTGGCTTTTAACAGTATGTTTCATGTGACGGAAGCTTTCGGTATTTCTCAAAATGCGGCGATTTGGGCAATGGTCATTGTCCTTGGGATTTCTGGCATTCTGTACGCCGTGGTCGGGGGCATGCGTGCAATCGCCATTGCCGATGTCATTAACGGTATTGGGCTTGTGATCGGCGGGTTGATGGTACCGCTGTTTGGCTTGATGGCGATGGGGCACGGTAGCCTGTCGGCGGGCATTGATAAACTAACCACCAGCCACAGCGAAATGTTGAACTCCGTGGGGGGAGCTAACGATCCCGTTCCGTTGGGCGCTGCGCTTACCGGTTTGATTTTAGTCAACACGTTTTACTGGTGTACCAATCAGGGCATTGTACAGCGTACGCTGGCTTCAAAGAGCCTGGCTGAAGGGCAGAAGGGCGCGTTGATGACTGCGGTGCTTAAGATGCTTGACCCCTTAATTTTAGTGCTGCCGGGCGTCATCGCGTTCCATCTGTTTAAGGATCTTCCGTCAGCGGATATGGCCTATCCCGCCTTAATCAATAAAGTGATGCCGCTGCCGCTGGTCGGTTTCTTTAGCGCCGTGCTGTTTGGCGCGATTATCAGTGCGTTTTGTGGATTTCTGAATAGCGCTTGTACGCTGTTTAGCCTGGGTATTTACAACCGGATCATTAACCAGAATGCCTCTTCCACGCAGCTTGTTCGTGTAGGGCGCCTATTTGGTCTGGTTGTTGCGGTAGTTTCTGTGCTGGTGGCGCCGTGGATAGCAAACGCGCCGGATGGGCTTTATTCATGGATGAAACAGCTTAATGGTATCTACAACGTACCGTTAGTGACCATTGTCATTATGGGTTTCTTCTTCCCGCGCATCCCGGCTATTGCGGCCAAAGCAGCGCTGCTATTCGGGATTGTTAGCTATATCGTGATTAACTATCTGGTAAATATCCACATTCACTTCCTGTATGTCTTGTTTATTACTTTCTGTATAAATGTGGCGCTAATGCTGCTTATAGGCTGGTTAAAGCCTCGGGACACTGCGTTCCGCTTCCAGGATGCGTTCGCTGTCGATATGAATCCCTGGCGTCATACTAAAATCGCCTCACTGGGCGTGCTGTTCGCCATGATTGGCGTGTATGCAGGTCTGGCACAGTTCGGGGGTTACCCAACGCATATGCTGACAATTATTTGTTATCTCATTGTGGCCGCTGTAGTGGTTTATCTCATTTATAGCGGTATTCGCGCCAAACGCGCAGCGCCCATCGTTTACGCCTCAGACGTTAAGGAGAAATAATGGCTCGCCCTAACTTCCTGTTTATTATGACCGATACTCAGGCCACTAATATGGTGGGCTGCTACAGCGGTAAGCCCCTTAACACCGATCATATCGATGCGCTGGCGGAAGAAGGTATTCGTTTTAATTCAGCCTATACCTGCACGCCAGTCTGCACCCCCGCTCGCGCGGGGCTGTTTACCGGGATCTATGCGAATCAATCTGGACCGTGGACCAATAATGTCGCACCGGGGAAAAATATCTCAACCATGGGGCGCTATTTTAAGGATGCAGGCTATCACACGGGCTATATCGGAAAATGGCATCTCGACGGACATGATTATTTCGGCACCGGCGTTTGCCCGGAAGAGTGGGACCCTGATTACTGGTATGACGGCGCGAATTATCTGGCAGAACTCAGCGAGCGTGAAATTGGGCTATGGCGCAACGGCCTGAATACCATTGAAGATTTGCGTGAAAATCATATCGATAAAACTTTTACCTGGGCGCATCGCATCAGTAATCGCGCGGTAGATTTCCTGGCGCAGCGTAACAATCAGGACTCTCCGTTCCTGCTGGTGGTTTCTTATGATGAACCGCATCATCCGTTTACCTGCCCGCCGGAGTATCTTGAAAAATATCAGGATTTCCGCTACGACCTAGGCGAGAAAGCGCGCGATAGCCTGGAAGATAAACCAGAACATCACCGCTTATGGGCGCAGGCGATGCCTTCTCCGGTTGGTGAGGACGGCCATTATCACCACCCGCTCTATTTCGCCTGTAATGACTTTGTGGATGACGAAATCGGGCGCGTCGTTGCGGCGCTGACGCCAGAACAGCGTGAAAATACCTGGGTAATTTATACCTCCGATCACGGTGAAATGATGGGGGCACATCGCCTCATCAGCAAAGGTGCTGCGATGTACGACGATATTACGCGTATTCCGCTTATTTTCCGCCCGCCGCTGGGGCAGGAGGCGCCGAAGCAGGTCGATACGCCGGTCAGCCATATTGATGTACTGCCAACGATGATGCAGCTTGCCGGTATTACGCCACCGGATATCCTGCCGGGCGGAAATATTGTCGACATTAGCGGCGATCGCGGGGTGATGGTGGAGTTTAACCGCTATGAAATCGAACATGACAGCTTTGGCGGTTTTATTCCGGTACGCTGCTGGGTGACGGATCGTTTCAAACTGGTGCTAAATCTGTTTACCAGCGATGAGCTATATGACCGTCACGAAGATCCGCAGGAAATGCGTAATTTGATTGATGACCCGCACTATGCGGCGCAGCGCGACGCGCTGCATGATGAACTGTTAAATAATATGGATTATATTCGCGATCCGTTCCGTACTTATCAATGGTCGTGTCGCCCGTGGCGCTTGAATGCGCAGCCGCGCTGGATGGGATCTTTCCGGCCGCGTCCGGAAGATGGCTACTCGCCGGTAGTTCGCGATTATGATACCGGCTTGCCGACCCAGGGTGTAAAAGTGGAAGATAAGAAACAAAAATTTTGATGGGCAGGCGCTTTCGAAAGAAAGCGCTAAATCCGCTGAGGAGAAGGCATGAAAATATCCCGGCTTGGCGAAGCACCGGACTACCGTTTTTCGCTGGCGAATGAGCGTACTTTTCTCGCCTGGATACGCACCGCGTTAGGGTTTTTAGCCGCTGGTGTTGGGCTGGACCAGCTCGCGCCAAACCTGGCGACGCCGATAGTGCGGGAAAGCGTTTCTCTGCTGCTGTGCTTATTTGCCGGGATGCTGGCAATTTATGGTTATTTGCGCTGGCTGCGTAATGAAAAGGCGATGCGCCTGAAACAAGACCTGCCCTATACGTGGACGCTGCTGTTTATCAGCGTGGCCATGGCGGCTGCGGTAGCCGTAGTGATTATGCTGGTTGTTTATGGCGGATAGCCGTCGGGCTCGTCGTCTCGCCGATCCGGGTCTACAGCCTGAACGTACTTCTCTCGCCTGGCTGCGCACCTTAATGGGATATGGCGCGCTGCTGGCGCTGGCGCTGCGTCACGCCTGGTATCAGGCGGGAGCGTTATTTTGGGTCTCCGTGGTGATTTTAGCGCTGGTGGTGCCGCTGGTTTATAGCTATGCGCGCCAGCGCAATCTCATGGATATTGTGATTGAGGATTTCGCCCTGCCGCGCGTTGTGAGGGCGAAATTATTGATTGCGCTGGCGGTGCTGTTTTTAGCGCTGCTGTTTGCCGTTTCACATATCCAACGGCTCATTTTGTTAGGGGGAATGACATAGTGACCGGTTGCCATGTTATGGCGAAACCCGCCAGCTCGCGCTGTAATCTGGATTGCCGTTACTGTTTTTATATTGAAAAACCGCGCCAGCCGAGGATGGATGAGAAGACGCTGGAGGCCTTTATCCGGCAGCATATATCCGCCCAACCCGGCAATGAGGTGGAATTTGCCTGGCAGGGCGGTGAGCCAACGCTGGCGGGGCTTTCGTTCTTTCAGCGCGCTGTTGCGCTACAAAAGCGCTATGCCGGCGGTAAAACTATTCGCAACAGCCTGCAAACCAACGGAACGCTGCTGGATGAGGCCTGGTGTCGCTTTTTACGTCAGGAGAACTGGCTGGTCGGCGTATCTCTGGATGGACCCGCCGAGTTACACGATAGATACAGACTCAGTCGCTCCGGGAAGCCCACTCACGAGCGCGTGGTGCGGGTGCTGGCCAGACTTAAAGAATACGGCGTAGCGTTTAATCTACTCACGGTTGTCAGCGCAGCGAATGTGCATGAGCCTGAGCGAGTCTGGCGCTATCTACGAGGGTTAGGTACGCCGTTTTTGCAGTTCATTCCCTTAGTTGAGCGAGACGAGCAGGGCCAGTTAACCGTGGAGTCGGTTGATGCTATTGCGTGGGGACATTTCTTAACGCGTATTTTCGATATCTGGGTACGGGAAGATATCGGTCGCATCTTTGTACAGCAGTTTGATTCTACGCTGGGCGTGTGGTGCGGCCAGCCCTCGCAAATGTGCGTTTTTAGTGAAAATTGCGGACATGCTTTCGCACTGGAGGCTGATGGCTCACTGTATCAGTGCGATCACTATGTTTATCCTGAATATCGGTTGGGGAACCTGAATACAACGCCGCTGATAGCGTTAAATGCAGGCCAGCAGGCGCGGGCATTTGGTGAAGCGAAAAGTAAGACGCTTAGCGAGGAATGCCAGGGTTGCGATGTGCTGCGTTTTTGCGGCGGCGACTGTCCAAAACATCGTGATAAAAACGCGAAAAGCGCGCTGTGCGAAGGCTATCGCGCTTTTTTCAACCACAGCGCGCCCGCCATGCGCGTTATGCGTGATTTAATTCGCCAGCGGCGCTCGCCGGCTCTGCTGATGAGGATGCTGGCGCAGCAGGATTAAATCGCCTGCTTAAGACGCTGTTCCCGGCGGAATAGCGGCAGCCAGCAGACCAGAATAAGTAGCCCCATCAGGGTCATCAACATACCCAGACTGTTTTGCCCGCTTTGTGGCAGCGCTGCGGAAAAGGACGCCAGCGTACCGGAGCCAATATTTTGCAGGCCACCGATAAGCGCCCCCGCAGTGCCTGCCAGGAAAGGAAAGGGTTCCATCGCGCCGCTGGTGGCCAGCGGAAATAGCATACCTGCACCGAAGAAAAACAGCGCAGCAGGCACAAGCAGCGTCCAGACGTTCATCACCCCCAGCCATCCCGGTATCCACATCATTAAGCCAGCAGCGACGCAGCTCACTACCGCCTGCCACATCATAGTGGTAAAGCGCTTGTTTTGTCTCCCGGCGACCCATGCGCCGAGAAATGCAGCGGGTATAGGTAAAATAAATAAAATACTGACGGAGAAACTATCCAGCCCAAGCCCGCTACCAAGCAGGACGCCGGAGCAGGCCTCAAAGGCAGCCACTCCAGCCAGACCACCAATCAGCATAAGAACGTAGCAATTGAACGGCAGTGTTCCCAGCAGCGTGCGGTAGCTGGAAATCAAGCGGGTGCGTGGCGCATCTTTAGGCCGCGTCTCAGGCATCCAGAGCAGCATGCTGATACCGACGCCGCCGCATAATAGCAGCAGGAAAATAAAGCAGGCGCGCCAGTTCCAGAGTGTATCCAGCATGCCGCCAATAAGAGGTGCCAGTAATGGGCTGACCAGAATTCCCATATTGAGCAAACTGTTTGCATGGCGCAGAGGCTGGCCTTCATACAGATCGCGCGGTAACGTACGTGCCATAACGCCGGCAACCCCTGTGCCCGCGCCTTGTAACGCGCCCGCGATGACTAAAATGTGCAGGTTTTGAGCAAAGATGGCGAGTATCGTTGCCAGCATGAAAATAGCCATACCGAGTAAAATCACCGGGCGGCGCCCGACTCTGTCGGAGATAGGGCCGTAGATGAGCTGAGAGCCGCCATAGGTCAGTAAATAGGCCGCCATTACACCCTGAACGGCGCCTTCACGTACATTGAGCGCAATCGCCATATCAGCGATTGCCGGGATATAAATGGTTTGTGCCATCTGACCGACGGCTACCAGTAAAATTAGCATCAATAGCAGATGGTGATTTGCAATGGATTTCATGACAGTCCGTACGGAGTGTGGAATAAGTGGCTGTATTTTGATTTCTGAATAGGTGAATCTACCACATGGAGGCTAAATGTGTATGCAATTAGCCTGAATAAAAGCGCTACTGTCGAGGATTTGTATCGCAGATTTATGGCAACCTTAGTTGCCAGTATGGTGCGACTTGTTTGCAGCTAATGTAATTATGCAAAGCAATAAATATTACTGGGAAAGTTATGATAAAGAATTTTATATTTCCTAATTATTTTAGGAATAGTGAACGCTGTGATTAATCCTTTTCTTAAAATATCGCTTAATTTACCCTATTAAATGAAATATTAAGATACACTTTGCTTTTTCGGGGTTCTATAATATAGAAATTTACGTGTTATTATTTTATTAGGAATAAATTTGTTGTAGACGGAATTACAATGTTAGGCAAATTATCTCTTGTAGTTATTATTCTCGGTATTTATGGGGTTAGTCCAACTATCCATATTTATACAGCGAGCCTTACTCTGTGGTTTGTTATCTCAGCCTGTGGGCTTTGTTCTCTGTGGGTTCTTAAGGGGGTATGTGCGAATGTGGCTGCCTCGCTGTCACAGCATCATCTTTTAACCGCATGGGGTATGGCATTGAGTATTTTGGGATTATTCTTTTTTTTGACGATAACAGTGCATTAATTTCTATTATAAAATATAACCGTATATAACATATTCATCACATCCATATTGCTAATTGCTTCTCTCAGAACGTAGGCGTTATCTTCGAGTTTTATTATTAATTATGTGATAAGTAATAATCGTGATTTTATGATTTACCTCCCCGTATCATTTTTATTCTGGCCGCTTAATTGCTATTTACACGATAAATTGAAATTGGTTTTGCGTAGCCGTTGTATATCGCTTTCCCCTCTTAAAAGAGGCCTAACGGTGGTAGATATTCAACAATAGATGACGCGCTTTTAATGCGCTAACTTCATTTATTTTCCAGTATAATCATGTGGTTATCGATGATTGTGTCATTAAATTGACGGTGAGATCCAGACATGGGGCATTTAGCCTCTGGCTGCATAAAGTGAAGGACGGGATCTTTTCTTAACGGGCTTACCGTATTGCTACGGTGTTATTTATGAAAAAGCCCGCAATGAGCGGGCCGGGATTGAATCTGAATGTTGAGTGATGACATATATGCATTGATTTTATTGTGTTTTTATTAATCTATCTTTGGGGTAAGTACACACTTAAGTACACGGAATGCGAGGGTGCTCAACGAATTGGGCTGGAATTGTCTACTAAATCCCGTAAATGCTGCGCTAACTGGTTTACGGTCTTCTCACCTGTGGCTGCCTCTACCGTTAAATTTTCCAGCATATTATCGTTATCACGGATCTTGATACCGTTGCGATAGAGAAAGGTCATGGTAACAAAAAATGCGGTGCGCTTATTGCCGTCATTAAATATATGCCCTCGAGCGATAGCCACCCAATAAGTTGCAGCCAGCTCAAATACATCCATAACACCTTCATAATGTGTACGGTTTTGCACCCGATAGATGAGTGCTTCGGCTCTACCGGGATCGGACATGCCAGCAACGCCGGGAAGCCGCTGCAATATACGATCATGGAAAGCGATAACTTCCTGTGCGCTAATCCATATCATCGATTTGTCAGCGCTTCTACAGTATGCCCATGACGTTGCATAATCACATCAAACTCTGCATCCAACTTAGCATTCTGATATGACTCAAATTCGGCCTTGCTGATAACTACCGCTGAACTGCCGTCTCTGCGGGTGATTTCAATCGGTTCGCCGTGGGTTGCTGCATCCAACACTTCTGAGATATTGGCACGAGCTTGAGTTGAGGTGTATGTACGCATAATGTGCCTCCTAAAATGTACATTTGAATTGTACTTTTAATATTGTTTTTATTCAAATTTAATAATTTTTGATTATTAATCAGCATATTAAATTTTTATTTACATTTCGTTGTTTGGGTTACTTTTTTAATTCAGCTTGACAAATAATAAAAAATGCAGGATTATTGGCAGATATTTCACCGAACCCCTTTAAGGGCTACATAACTCTACGCATGAGGACAGCTGTTATAATGAAGCAACCTTGGGAATTAAACCCTGCTCTAACATTAGAGCGACTTAAACAACTTGCGTCTCTGATTCGAAATGTCAGGGATGATGTAATTGATTTACATAATGAAGATCTCGGCGATTCTGCTCGTTCCACGGGATTGAGGGCTTATGAGTGCTGCCGGACGAGGATAATTCGTGCTGCCACTCAACACGAAGAATGGCCTTGGCTGGGCATAGTAAAAGACGATGGTAAGTTCACTTTTTCTATTGATTCAGTACCTGTTCGTTTATATCGTGGAGGGCCTAATCGTCCGGAAGAGCGTAGGCTGATACCTTGTGTGGAAGCACTGAGTCAGATGAGCTTATTACCTGTAGAAGTAGGTAATGATGCTTCTGTACTTTGGTTTTTTGCTGTTGAAGTTGATGATTTTCGTTATGTAGAGCGTGTAACATTTACTGGCTTTTTAGAGGGTGTGCAGGTTTCATGCTGGGAAATTCCTCTGGATGAGAGAGTTCCTGCTTTCAGTTCAATTGATGCTGAATTACCTGAGCCAGTCAAAACTCAGAAAGCACCAATCTCTGTTAAAAGGAAAGACAAAAAGGCGGAGAATGATGATTCGAATAATGGTTAGTAATAAGTTATGGCTATAGCATTTTATGGCGAGCGGCTTCGGCTCGCTCGTTTGTTAAAAGGGTATACTCTACAAGAGCTCGGTGATGCAGTTTCTGTGACCCGGCAAAGCATACATCAATATGAAAGTGATGTCAGAGCACCTGCAAATGATGTTCGGAATGCATTGGCTGAATTTTTACAGGTGTCTTCTGCGTTTTTTGGTTTACCTCTCTCTGGTGATGTTAAACCTGAGCAATGCCATTTTCGTAAGAGACAGACAACCCCTGCGGGAGTGAAAGAACGGGTTCAGGCATACAGTACCATTCTTGAACAGCTTGTTACTGAGCTACATGAGCATTTAGATATGCCCGAAAACGGTTTTAATTTGATAGATAACAGTAAAATTGTAGAACTAACACCTCCATTGATTGAGAAGATTGCTGAAGGTGCTCGTGTTCGCTGGGGATTAACACCTGATGCACCCATAGATAATATGGTTAATGTTGTCGAAAATCAGGGGGCTATCGTTACCTGTTTTGACGGTGTTTCTGAAAAAGTAGATGCTTTATCAGTTAATAGAAAATTTCCAATAATAATCCGCAATACAGCGAAAGAAAGTGCATGTCGAATGCGTTTTGACTTGGCTCATGAATGCGGCCACTTAATCATGCACGATGGTATTGAAACTGGATGTAAACAAACAGAGAGAGAAGCGGATGCTTTTGCGAGTGCTTTTCTATTCCCTCGCAAATCATTTGCAAGAGAGTTTCCTGTTTGCTTAGGTGCTGGTGGTGCAATTGACTGGAAGAAGGTTTATAACTTAAAAGTTCGCTGGAAAGTAAGCGCTAGAGCGATTATTTATAGGGCACATTTTTTAGGCTTCATTAATGCTCAGCAATATAGAAATGCTAATGTTTGGTTTAGTCAAACGAGACAAACTAAAAAAGAGAAACTCGACGACCAAATTCCTTTAGAAGAACCTCATGTGCTTGAGGAGAGTTTAATAATTTTGAAAGAACAGCTGGGTATATCTTTTGAAATGTTAGCCGAGAAATTTAAAGTCAAACCTGAATTATTATCAGATATATCAGGCATCAAGTATGCTCCTGATATTGATGATGGCTATGACGATATTGTTGTTCCTTTTAAGTTCTAACTTTATGTATAAGAATATAGGCCCTTTTTTTGAAGGGCCTATATGTTTTTTACTTGCTAAAATAACATTTTAATTTGGTTTCAGTCATTTCTACAATAGTTGCATAAATTGAACCCAAGAAATTTCTCATATCTATTGGCAAATTCGACTTTTCTACGCCAGGCTGAGCAATTGCAAATTCGAATTTTACATTCGAATATTTTAATGCCTTTTTTATATTATCCAAATCATCAAGACTACCATGGTAGAACCGTTTATTTTTTAACACACCCATGCTATTACGTCTTTCCATGTGTTTTAGTAGCTCTTCTGGTTTCCATTTATAACGTAAAGAAACTACTGCTTGGCCGCAAATTGGACTGACCCCGTGACAGTAGACAAATTCTGTCCTCACGACGAGGCCTGTTC
>CALYPF010000081.1 GCA_945271245.1 uncultured Enterobacteriaceae bacterium
TGGATCAGTTTTCAACCGCTGGGGTGGATCAGTTTTGCACCGTTGGTAACAAAATTCATTGGTGACGATAACAAAACTGCCGCGCGCACGGCGCAGTACGCCCAGTAGGTTAATGGGGTCTAGCGTTTCTGGCACCACAATGGCCGGTGACGCCGCAGCGATTGCTTCCACATTGACGCCTTCAGATAGCCCCATCAATAATTCTTTCGCGCGCACAATGCCTATCAACTCATCAAGTTCGCCGCGACAAACGGGGAATAAACTGTGTGGCGAAGAGAGCAATTGTTCCCGAATAGCGTCTAACGGCAGCGTTGCGTCCACCCAACTAATTTCCCCGCGCGGCGTCATAATGCTGCGCAGGGAGCGAGATGCCAAAGTCAGCACGCCGTTTATCATATAACGCTCTTCTTCTGCAAAAGCTTCGGCGCGGGCGGGAACCATTACCGGGTTATCCTTATCGATACTGGATTCCGAACGTGGCATGCGGTGGTTGCCCATTAATTTCAGGATAGCTTCCGCAGTACGTGTGCGTAACGGACGCCGGGCCTGATGCCGTATAAAGTTACGGCGGGCAACCTGATTGAAAAATTCAATCACAATTGAGAAACCAATAGCCGCATAGAGATAGCCTTTAGGAATATGGAAACCAAATCCTTCCGCGACCAGGCTTAGGCCAATCATCAGCAAAAAGCTCAGGCATAAAACCACGACGGTAGGATGTGCGTTAACAAAACGCGTGAGTGCTTTAGACGCCAGCAGCATCACCGCCATGGCGATAACTACCGCCGCCATCATGATGGGTAAATCATTAACCATACCGACCGCTGTAATCACAGCGTCCAGTGAAAATACGGCGTCCAGCACGACAATTTGCAGCACGACAACCCAGAAACTGGCATATCCCTTACCGTGTTCGTCATCATGCTGACGATTCTCCAGGCGTTCATGCAGCTCTGTTGTCGCCTTAAATAAGAGAAATAGCCCCCCCACCAGCATAATGAGATCGCGCCCGGAAAAGGTAAACGCCCACAGGCTAAACAGCGGTTGCGTTAAGGTTACCAGCCAGGAAATCAGCGACAGTAAAGCAAGCCGCATAATCAGCGCCAGCGACAGTCCAAGTATACGCGCCTTATCGCGCAGCTTCGGCGGCAGTTTATCCGCCAGAATCGCAATGAAAACCAGGTTATCGATTCCCAGAACTATCTCAAGAACGATGAGCGTAAACAGCCCCGCCCAAACAGAGGGGTCTATTAAGAATTCCATTGCAGGCTCCTGAAACAAGAAAGATTCAATGCCGCCTGGCGATACTCAGGCGCAAAAAAGAGACAGAAAAAAGCGATGTGATACGTAATGTGCCGAATAATACTTCCGGCTTTAGGACGCAAAGAGAAAAAACGTCGGTGGCGGTCCATACGGCGGGCGGCTGCCCAAAGCTCCTTCAGTTGATAAATAGTCCGTTAACATAGCAAAGGGTTTTCGCATTTGGAAAAATTTTTTCCAAACTTTGCACTATATTTGTGACCTCGGCGGACATATTTTACAGTAAAAAATATTATTGGCTATTTGTGGATAAATTACGGAAGCCCATCACAATAATTATTTTTTCACTATCTAAAATAAATCCCGATCTTAAGGCATTCCTATAATAAACCCTGTCTGAAACGATTCACTCTGCCAGTCCAGCCAGAGGAGTCAACAGACAAAACAGGAGGTAGCAAGTGACTATTGCTATTGTCATAGGCACGCACGGTTGGGCAGCCGAGCAGTTACTCAAAACGGCTGAAATGCTGCTTGGCGAGCAGGAAAACGTGGGCTGGATTGATTTCGTGCCGGGGGAGAACGCAGAAACCCTTATCGAAAAATATACCGCTCAACTGGAAAAACTTGATACATCAAAAGGCGTCTTATTTCTCGTCGATACTTGGGGAGGTAGCCCATTTAATGCGGCTAGCCGTATCGTCGTTGACAAAGAACATTATGAGGTTATCGCCGGCGTTAATATTCCGATGCTGGTAGAAACCTTTATGGCGCGTGACGACGATCCTTCATTCGATGAGCTGATTGCCCTTGCGCTGGAAACCGGGCGAGAAGGCGTTAAAGCGCTGAAAGCAAAAACGGCGGCACCCGCGCCAGCGGCTCCGATAGTTAAGACGCCATCAGCACCTGTCGCCCCGGCGAAACCGATGGGGCCAAACGACTACATGGTAATCGGCCTGGCCCGCATCGACGATCGCCTTATTCACGGGCAGGTGGCAACGGGCTGGACGAAGGATACCAACGTTACGCGCATTATTGTCGTCAGCGATGAGGTAGCGGCCGATACCGTGCGTAAAACGCTGCTAACGCAGGTTGCCCCTCCCGGCGTTACGGCACATGTTGTTGATATCGCGAAGATGATCCGTGTATACAACAACCCTAAATATGCGGGTCAGCGCGTCATGCTGTTATTCACAAATCCTACCGATGTGCTGCGTCTGGTTGAAGGTGGTGTAAACATCACCAGCGTAAATATCGGTGGCATGGCCTTCCGACAAGGAAAAACGCAGGTTAATAACGCCGTTTCTGTTGATGATAAAGATATCGCGGCTTTTAACGAGCTTAATAAACGCGGAATCGAACTGGAAGTTCGTAAAGTCGCAAGCGATCAGAAACTGAAAATGCTGGACCTAATTAGTAAGGTGAAATAACGCAGTGCGTTTTTTATTTTAATTACTCAGCTTTCACACAATAGAATTTGACAGGAGAAGTGCAATGGAGATAACCACGCTTCAAATTGTACTGGTATTTATTGTCGCATGTATCGCCGGTATGGAGTCGATACTCGATGAGTTTCAGTTCCATCGCCCGTTAGTGGCCTGTACATTAGTAGGTATTGTTCTGGGCGATATGCAAAAAGGGATAATCATCGGCGGGACGCTGGAAATGATAGCACTCGGCTGGATGAATATCGGTGCGGCCGTAGCGCCTGATGCCGCCCTCGCCTCTATTATTTCGACCATTCTGGTTATTGCCGGTGGCCAAAGTATCGGCGCAGGCATTGCGCTGGCAATACCGCTTGCCGCTGCGGGCCAGGTATTAACTATTATTGTCCGCACCACTACCGTTGGTTTTCAGCACGCCGCGGATAGCGCGGCCGAGAAAGGCAATTTGTCCGCGCTGTCATGGATTCACGTCTCTTCCCTGTTTTTACAGGCTATGCGTATCGCTATACCCGCGGTTATTGTCACTATTTCGGTGGGTACCAGTGAAGTCCAGAATATGCTGAATGCGATTCCGGAAGTGGTCACCAACGGGTTAAATATTGCCGGCGGTATGATAGTCGTGGTCGGCTACGCGATGGTCATTAATATGATGCGCGCAGGCTATTTGATGCCATTTTTCTACCTGGGTTTCGTCACCGCAGCATTTACAGATTTTAACCTGGTCGCCCTCGGCGTCATCGGTGCCGTGATGGCAATTCTGTATATTCAGCTTAGCCCTAAATATAACCGTTCTGCCGCGGCGCCAGCGCAGGCCGACGCTAATAACGACCTCGATAATGAACTGGATTAACAGGTGAGCGACATGGTTGATACGACTAAAATCTCAACGGAAAGAAAATTGACTCCCGGCGATATTCGCAGCGTATTTTTACGCTCTAATATTTTTCAGGGCTCATGGAACTTCGAACGCATGCAGGCGTTAGGTTTCTGTTTCTCAATGATTCCGGCAATTCGCCGCCTGTATCCGGAAAATAACGAGGAACGGCGCCAGGCCATTAAACGCCATCTCGAATTTTTTAATACCCATCCTTATGTTGCCGCCCCCGTGCTTGGCGTTACGCTTGCGATGGAAGAGCAACGCGCGAACGGTGCAGAAATCGATGACGGCGCGATAAACGGCATCAAGGTCGGCTTAATGGGGCCGCTCGCAGGGGTTGGAGATCCTATTTTTTGGGGAACGGTGCGCCCGGTATTTGCCGCGCTTGGCGCAGGGATTGCCATGAGCGGCAGCCTGCTCGGCCCAATATTGTTCTTCGTGTTATTTAATCTGGTGCGGCTGCTGACTCGCTATTACGGCGTAGCATACGGCTATCGCAAAGGCGTAGATATCGTGAAAGACATGGGCGGCGGCTTCTTACAAAAGTTGACCGAAGGGGCTTCAATTCTCGGTCTGTTTGTCATGGGCGCGCTGGTGAATAAATGGACGCATGTAAATATTCCTCTGGTAGTGTCTAAAGTCACCGATCAAACTGGCGCAGAAAAAGTGACGACGATACAAAATATCCTCGATCAATTGATGCCCGGTCTAGTGCCTCTACTGTTGACCTTTGCATGCATGTGGTTATTGCGTAAGAAAGTCAACGCACTGTGGATAATCTGCGGTTTCTTTGTTATCGGGATTGCGGGTTACGCTGTGGGCCTGCTCGGCGTGTAATATCGGCGCAAAAAAACCGGGCTCGCCCCGGTTTTTTTGACTAACACACCCACCTGCTTAGACTGACATCGCCAATTAAGTAACGTAATTATATTGCACATATACCTGGCTTATAATGGCTTAAAACGCATACAGCCCAACGAGTAAACTTGGGTTTATTATGCGCACCATATAGGAAAATTTTACCACCGTGTCTCTTCCCCTGACCCATTCTTTACTCATTATATTTATTTTACTCGCCACCGGCTGGGCCGTATATGACGTAATAATTCTCGACTTACTGCGAGGTAAAACCCAGTTAAAGGTCCCTCTTTTACGCCGCAGTCCCATAGATAGCGCTATATTTGTACTGCTCACTGCGATTCTGCTGTATCAGAACAGTTTGCGCCACGGGCCTCAGCTCACCGCATGGTTACTTGGCGGACTAGCGCTGCTGGCAATTTGGCTTGGGTGGTTTCGCCAATCCATGCTGCGTTTTAAAACCACCGGTTTTTTCTATGCCGGGTTATGGGTTGATTATTCACGAATACGGAAAATGAATTTATCAGAAGACGGTGTTTTACTCATCACACTTGAAAAACGTCAACTTTATATTCGCGTCAGAAATATAGACGATTTAGAATCAATATATCAATTTCTGGTTAGCCTCCCGCAGGCATAACGTGAATTCAAAATAAATATATTAGATTGGCAAGTTTAAATATAACCTTTGCTACATTTAACATGATGATTACGCATTTTTTTCCTTTTAACCTTATTTTTACTTTTTAATGAAAAGCATTCTCAAAAAGAAAAAATAAGGCTCTCATGAATTGAGACTTCCTGAAAAAATATGATAAGGTGGCGCCCGTCTATTGGGGAGTAGCCGAATTCCGTAGTATTTTGCGGAAAGGTACGTATCAACATACTCGCTGTTATTACAGCGTGGTGCGTACGGGCTGAACAACGTTTCAGTCTGGTGAGACCATAAAGCATTTGTCGCGATATCGGGGGCGGCGATATGCGTATGGTTATAGCCCCGGTCAGGCTTTATATATGAACCTCTCCTCTACACTTCTTCTTGCGCTTGGTATGTCGATGGACGCTTTTGCCGTATCCATCAGTAAAGGCGCTACGCTCCAACGTCCGCACTTTCGCGAAGCGCTACGCACTGGTCTGATTTTTGGCATAATCGAGGCTATAACTCCCTTACTCGGCTGGGGATTAGGTCTTCTGGCCAGCCAGTTTGTGCTCGCATGGAATCACTGGATAGCCTTTACTCTGCTCTTATTTCTCGGCCTGCGCATGGTTATTGAAGGTATTCGCGGCAATACCGATGAAAACGCCGCGCCGCGGCAGCATCATGGCTTTTGGCTGTTGGTCACAACGGCAATTGCTACCAGCCTGGATGCGATGGCCGTCGGCGTCGGTCTGGCATTTCTCAAGGTGAATATTATTTTTACCGCATTTGCTATAGGCTGCTCGACGCTCGTGATGTCAACGCTGGGTATCATGCTGGGGCGCTTCATCGGCCCGCTGCTGGGAAAACGCGCCGAGATTCTTGGCGGCATAGTGTTAATCGGGATTGGGGTTCAGATCCTGTATAGCCACTTTTACGGATAATCAGGCATTGCGCCGCCAGACGTGGATAAGAAAATCAGTTTCACAGGAAAAATCTACCCGCTGTAATAGATTGCCAGGCACCTCCGGACGGGCACGCCAGGCAAAGGGTGTCATTTGCAGCAATGCCGCAGCGCTATCGCCACTCAGTGTCATTGTCCATGCGGGAGTGTAGGTTTCTTCTAAAGAAAACCCCTCTAACATTTCCTGTCGCGCCGCATGTAATTGCACTTCACGATAAATAAGTGATTTAAGCTGGTATAAATGGCGTGGCCCGGGCGACACGGTAAGTAATAAACCATTGGGTTTAATAACCCGTGCCAATTCAGCAGCCTCACAGGGGGCATAGATACGGATAACACCATCAAAAGTATGCGCGTGGAATGGCAAACGATAACTGGAGGCCACACAAAACATGGCTTCCGGATAACGCCGTGCCGCATAGCGTATTGCCGCTTTTGATACATCAAGCCCGTAACAAAGCCCCCCCTGCCGTTTTGCAAGCGCTGCAAAGGCAGAGGTGTAATAACCTTCGCCGCAGCCTATATCCAGGTACTGAGGAGCATTTATTACGGACAGACGCGTCAGAACTTGAACTAACTCATCTCTCAGTGGCGCATAATGTCCCGCCTCAAGAAAATGCCGGCGTGCACGCATCATTTCAATGCTATCTCCCGGCTCTCGTGAACGTTTATGCTGGACGGGCAATAGATTTACATAACCCTCTTTCGCTCTGTCAAACTGATGCCCCTGCGGACAGCAAAACGCGCCTGAACGTTCAGTTAGCGCAGCGTGACATAGTGGACAACTAAAAGACATAATAACTCCGAGCGTGGGCGATTGACCGCAAGTTTACCGCTAATAAACCGTTAACGAAATGGCGGCGCTGCGGGCAAGCTCTACCATGCGGCTCAAATGCTTAGCTTTACCTCATTTATAATAATCACTGCCGTCAAAAGCGACTTCGATCCTGATATACCGTATGTTCGTCAGGATTATTCTTTATTCTAGTCATTGCTGTATAGATTTTGTCGATTGAAGAAAAAATCGTCTCCGCACTAGAAGTTTTGAAGATATAGTTCAGGCTTCAGCCCAAATAAGAAGAAAATACAAATTTCATTTCAGAGATAGCATTATGGAGAGAAATGACGGGAACGCAGCAGAAATTAAAATTAACGAGAGGAGTTACAGAATCATAGTTTCTGGTTTAAAGAAAAATATTCCAACTTTTAACAAACTCGTATTTTGTTTCAGGAACGCAATCGTTCTTTTTTCTAAAACAAAAAAAAGCCCCGCATGTTAACGAGGCTTATTACACACTGACTAATGTCAGTGATTAAATGCATCAGATTGCTACAACGTTAACCGCTGCAGGACCTTTCTGACCATCTTGAATTTCAAACTCTACGTTCTGACCTTCAGCCAGCGTTTTAAAACCATTCCCCTGGATAGCAGAGAAGTGTACAAACACATCTTTGCTGCCGTCAGCGGGAGTAATAAAACCGAAGCCTTTAGATTCGTTGAACCACTTAACTTGACCTTTGATCTTTGCCATTTACAAATTCCTTAACGTGTTTCTATGCCAATAAAAGGCATAATTTTTGATAAAACAAAAGAGTTACATAATGAGACACTGAAATAAGGCTCGGCAGAGAAGCGGTATTCAACGACAACGTGTTTACTCAAAACTTCTTTACTGAAAACGCCACACATAAACAGAACGGTACCTCGTTTAACCCGCAAGGGTTATCACACACAACGCCTGGAATGGCAAGCCATTTTTAGGCGCGTCTCGATCTGCCGCACAATTTCGGAAAGCGCTGACGCGTTTGCACACATTACATACATTAGCATATTCTCAATGCTAGGTATTGTGTCACACTGCGGGCAGCGATATTTCCAAATGTGGACTGTAGTAAAATAGGTGAAAAACCAGATTTCGTCCAGTGATGAAGACTAAAAAGTAGCATCATTCTTTTTTATAAAATTAAAAAATTCAATTCATTTGAAAGGCATTCATTAAATATGCAAATAGTTAAGATGTTTTTTTTGTTACGAGGTATTGATTTCCCCAGACATAGAAATGAGTTTTAATGATATTTTATGAAGTTAGATCGGTACTATTATGAAAAAAATTCATTTTAAAATCATATTATTTATTCATAAGCATAGTTTACGGCATAGAGATAAATGCGCCAATGCGCACGGGAGCAAAGCGCGTCAATGATTCTCCGGCAGCAATTAACGTATCGAGTAAGACTTGCGGAGGTTCGTCTAATGATTCGTCACCCAATTCGAATACGCCCCAGTGAATGGGAATAGCCAGCGGTTTACCTATTTTTTGCCAAAGTAACACGGCCTGTTCCGGTGCCATATGATTATCGCCCATAAACCAACGCGGCGCATAAGCGCCAATGGGGATAGCCGCAGCATCAATTACACCGAGCCGCTCAGGAATCTCAAGTAATTGCTTGCTATAGCCTGTATCACCGCTAAACCAAAACCGTTTTCCAGCATGTCCAATCACCCAGCCACACCATAATGTCCGATTACGGTCCCACAATGTGCGCATACTCCAGTGCCTGGCGGGTACCGCACAAATGGACAAAGACGAGTGCAACTTTGATTCCCACCAGTCAAGCTCAACGACCTGCTTTATTCCTAGCCGCAAAAACCAAGGCTTTAACCCCAATGGAACATAATAATAAGCCTCTGGAAACCGGCGGGAGATTTCCATAATAGTATGTTTATCAAGGTGATCGTAATGATTATGAGAAATTAGCACGGCATCCAGATGCGGTAACTCACTCAGCGTTATGGGCGACGGCGTTTTACGTTCGGGGCCATAAAACGTGAGAGGCGAAGCGCGGCGGGAAAATACGGGATCGGTTAAGAGATATTGCCCGCTCAGGCGCAGCAATAATGAGGCATGCCCCAACCACCATACGCCGTCGCCTTGAGCATTAAAATCAACGGGTTGCCACCAGCTATCCTGAAATGCTGCATACCCTTCCTTTGGAGGATAAGGAAGCCGCTGCTGACGCCGATTTTTACGCCAGCGCTGCACGTCGCCATCCTCCCGAGTTTGGGGCGCCGGATTGCAAAAACCATCTGGGCGATGATGGGGCATTGCAGAATTATACCAAGGATTTTTCCAGACCATACCCCTGCCCTTATTGTTAACATACTCAAGGAAACGTTACTTAGCGCTCGGCAACCAGGCGCATAAATTCGTCCTCCTGCTCAGCAGCCAACGTAACTTTGGGCTCAACATTTTTATGGCCAGATGCTTCATACAGGCGTTTCAGTAACGCAGTTTGCCGTTTTTCCTGTTCAAGTATCGCCTCCAGCAGCGCAATTTGCCGATTTGCTCTAATGCTGGCGCGATTCACCCTAAACCAGATAAATAAACCCAGACAAAAAAAAGCCGTGTACGCCGCAAGCGATATTAAGTTTAAAGATGACAGCCCCAAATCAACCATTACATCCTCTTAGAGGTTTCCCTCTTTGTCATCGGCTGGCTCACAAAACGCCCGGACGCTCCCGTTACCACGGAATAAACTTATTAACTACACATATTCCACTGAAGAATGGCATATCCTGATCGCACAACCCGTTAAGCACCTGCGTCCAGAGTAGCAAACAGGTGATAACCAGCACAATCAGGATAATCCACCGATATCTTCTCACTGCACTCTCCCATATTTACATCCAACACGGCAAAGACTATCACTTGAAACTTAAACCAATCTTCACATACCTCTTTTTCCTTTAGGAATCATCATATTGTTATGGCCTATCCAATATGGGATATTGCGCGCAGTCATAAGAGAGGCCTTAGAGGAATTTATGCGCATTATCATTCGTACAATGATCGCATTCGCATTAGTTTGGGGAGCACTGTTATTCAGTGGCTATGGCTTCCTGGTTGGAAGCAAAGAAAATGCCGCAGGGTTGGGGCTAAAATGCCAATATTTAGCGGCACGGGGCGTAATGGCAGCAGAATACGTGCATACCGAAAGCGGTATTATCGGGGTAACCAACTGCCCTATTCTGCGCAAAATAGAAACAACAATTGATAACGGACGGTAATCAATAAACATGATTCTGATTTAAAACGGATAGTGATGAAAGCCCATTGCAGCCGATACTCGTCGCGCGCCAGCGTGTAATAACCTGACATACTCCTCCGCTTTCTGTTCTGAAAAACGAAGGGTTGGAAGTGAAATACTTAACCCGGCCGCTACGGCACCAAATCTATCGAATACGGGTACTGCAAGGCAACGAATGCCTTCTTCCTGCTCTTCATTATCTTCTGCGAAACCTTGCTGCCTGACGTGCGCCAGAATGGGCAAGAGTGCCTGTGTACTGCTTACAGTACGCGGCGTACTTCCCTGATAATCAACAGCGGCCATGATTGCCAGCACCTCTTCCGACTCACGCCAGGCCAACAATACTTTTCCTATTGCTGTACTGTATAGTGGATTACGGCGACCGATGCGGGAATACATCCTCAGCGTGTACTGCGCATCAATTTTATGAATATAGATAAAGCTATCACCATCCAGGGCGCCTAAATGTATCGCCTCTTTGGTTAATTTCGCTAGCTCACACATTTCAGTATTCGCCAAAGAGATCAAATCCGTATGCTGTAACGCGCTGGCGCCCAATTCAAAGAACTTTAGCGTCAGCGAATATTTTTCCGTATCCTCTTCCTGAGCCACATACCCCAGTGTTTTCATCGTTTGCAAAAAACGATAGACGGTACTTTTGGACATCATTATCCTCTGAGAAAGGTCAGTGATACCAATGGATTTCTCCGCACTTAACATCTGAAGTATCGTGAATACTTTCACTACGGACGCCACGGAATCGGGCTGTTTCTGTGACTCAGTCGCGGCCATTTTTACCTCACTTTCAATAATGCCAGAATAACCAAGTGCCCCGCAGTATAAATATCCTGATTACCAGCGACAATCCCGGCGCAGCGTCGATTTTATAAATGTAAAAAAACGCGCCGAAGCGCGTTTTTTTATTGTGCATTGATTTTATTCTATTTCAGATATTGCCCGCTGCGAAGTGCCTCGATACGCTTATCCAGCGGCGGGTGCGTCATAAAAAGCTCACCAAGCGATTTTCCTTTACCGTTTATACAAAAAGCCATCAAACTCCCCGTTTCCTGGGGTTCGTAGCTGGTTTTTAGTCTTTGCAGCGCTGCGATCATTTTTTCACGGCCAACAAGCTTTGCTGAGCCAGCATCCGCATGAAACTCACGGTGGCGCGAGAACCACATAGTTATGATGCTTGCCAAAATACCGAATACCAGCTCCAGTACCGTGGCGACGGCAAAATAAATCATCGGGTTGCCGTTACTCTCTTCGCCATCATCTCGATTTCCGCCCAGAAAACCTGCAGCAACTTGCGCGAGTATTCGCGAAATAAAAATAACAAAAGTATTAACCACGCCCTGAATCAACGTCATGGTCACCATATCGCCGTTTGCCACATGACTTATTTCGTGCGCAATAACGGCTTCAGCTTCATCCTGACTCATATTCTGAAGCAGGCCAGTACTCACGGCGACCAGCGATGCATTCCGGCGGGCGCCGGTCGCGAACGCATTAATATCCGGCGCGTGATAAATGGCTACTTGCGGCATGGCAATCCCGGCCTGTCGAGCCTGAAGGCTTACCGTATTCATCAGCCAGCGTTCAGTATCATTACGCGGCTGTTCGATAACCTCGCCCCCGACAGAGCGCAGAGCCATCCATCGGGACATTAAAAGTGAAACAAACGAGCCACCGAAACCAAAGAGCAGCGCCATAATCATTAGCCCCTGCACGCTGCTCGACCGGATCCCTGTCAGGCTCAGCACCAGCCCAAAAACCACCATAACCGCAAGGTTGGTCAGCAGGAAAAGCGCAATTCGCATCATAGTACTTATTACCTCTGTTTAACAAACGCAGTGTGCGATGAAATATATCGTGCGGAGGAAAGCCCTTATTTTCAACTATCAGACGCGACTAAATCGCTAAAAAGACACAACTTTACATTTTTTAATCTATAACTGACATCCTGACTTCAGTGGCAAAGCTAAATAGAAAAAGGCACAATTCCTTGTGCCTTTTTTGTCGGAATTACCCTACTTTAACGGAGCAGGGTTTTCAGCCGGCCGTTTTTTTTCAAGACGGGCCAAATCGCTTGCTATATGCACCGTTTCGTCTAAATACGGATCCGGTTCCTGATAATTTTTGGGAACATCATCCAGTTTTTTCAGGGCGGGTTTTCCGGCACGCTTCAGTCGTTCATTAATACGCTGCAATCGAAGCGCATCCTCTTCATCATTATCCTTTTCACGCTGCGCATAATTGAGCGAAACGATATCCCGCTTAGCCTTCATCGCGTTATAGCGCGCAATGTCTTTCATGATGTACTGAAATTCGGGATCTTTCGCAATACGCTGCTGATGCAAACGCAATAAATCAGGCTCAAAAGCATTCAGATCCCCTGCTTTCACCCAACTGGCCGGCTTAATGCTATCCCAGGGCAGCGCGTTGTCCTCGAATTTTTCACCGGTCTCCGTTTCTTCGCTACCTGTCGGCATCAGGATATCAGGCGACACGCCCTTACGCTGCGTACTGCCACCGTTGATGCGATAGAACTTCTGTATGGTGTATTGCACCGAACCTAACGCCGGCCATTCAGGACGCAGCATCTGGTCATAGATTCTATTTAACGAACGGTATTGCTGTACCGTACCTTTACCAAAGGTAGGCTCACCTACTATCAGCGCCCGACCATAATCCTGCATTGCCGCAGCAAAAATTTCCGATGCTGAAGCGCTAAAACGATCGACCAATACCACGAGCGGGCCGTTGTAATACACAACGCCATCCGTATCGCTGTCAGAGCGTACCTTCCCATTGTTATCCCGTACCTGAACTATCGGGCCACCGGGGATAAACAAACCGGAGAGCGAAACGGCTTCGGTGAGTGCCCCGCCGCCATTGGTACGCAAATCAATGATAATGCTACTGACATGCTGGCGTGACAGCTTCTGTAGCTGTGCTTTCACATCATCGGTCAAGCCTACATAAAAACCAGGAATATCAAGTATCCCCACTTTTTCTTTACCGAGGGTCTTAACCGACATTTTTACAGCACGATCTTCGAGACGAATGCGCTCGCGCGTTAAACTCACAAAACGCGTTTTTGTTCCTTTACCGGCAGGCAGAATTTCAAGGCGCACCTTGCTACCTTTCGGTCCTTTGATCAGGGCGACGACATCATCCAGGCGCATGCCGATGACATCCTGAACAGGTTTACCCGGTTCACCGACGCCAACAATGCGATCGCCGACGGAAATAGCCTTACTCTTTCCCGCCGGGCCGCCCGCAACCAGGGAGTTGATTACGGTATAATCATCATCCATCTGTAATACGGCGCCAATCCCCTCAAGCGACAGGCTCATTTCAGTATTAAACTGCTCGGTATTACGGGGCGATAAATAGTTCGTATGGGGGTCTATCTCATGCGCAAAGGCCGTCATCGCCAGCGAAAACACATCCTCGCTTTTGGTCTGAGCAAGGCGTCGTATCGCGGACTTATAGCGACGAGTGAGCGTGTCATGAATCTCTTTATCCGATTTACCTGCAAGCTTCAGGCTTAACCGATCATATTTAACTTTTGCGTCCCATAGCGTATTCAAAGCCGCCGCGTTTTCCGGCCAGGGCACCTTGCTTCTGTCAAGATTAAACGTATCCTGGCCATTAAAATTCACGGGATGCTCTAAAGTCTGCAGCGCGTAGGTGTAACGCTCAAAGCGACGCTTTTGCGCCAAGTTAAACATCTCGTAAAAGATGTCTAACCGGCCACTGCGCAGTTCATCACCCACCTCATTCTTTTTACTGGCGAACTGCTCAACGTCGGACGCCAGTAAAATATTGTGACTGTAATCCAGCAGATTCAAATAACGATCAAAGATTTTAGCGGAGAAAGCTTTATCGAGACTGAACTGACGATAATGAGAGCGAGTAAAACGAGACGTTACGCGCTCGCTCACGGTGGGATGCTGAGGCTCTTCCTTTAATACAGGAAGCAGATCGGCGCGCGTTATCACGTCAGTAGCCTGCGCACTGCTTACAGCCAGAAAAAGCGCTGCCGCCACTGCGGTAAGTTTACAAAAAGCGTTCATGCCCTGGTTGACCTCCGTTTCAGAACAACAGATGTTCTGCGCGTACACTCATTGACATACCGGAAGCCAACTGCACGCGGACGCCGTCTTTGGTAATTTCCTGAACAACGGCGCTCATTGCATTGTTACCCGCTTTGACTTTGACAGTCTGGCCTGTTTTAAGCTGCGAAACATCCGTTACTGGCTTATGCTCACTTTCCTGACGGGCAGCTGTGGGTTTAGCCGCGCGCGGTTTGCGGTCGCCATCAGGCTTGCGACGCGGTGCGGGACGCGCTTTACGCTCGCGGCGCGGCGCCTCTTCTCCACCAGCCGATTCAGCGGAAGCGCGTTTTTTCGCCTGGCGCTGCGCCTGTACCCGCGCTTTCGCCTCTTCAAGCTGTTTGCGAGCATGCTCAACGTGCTGCTCTTCCAACTCACCGCAGGCGTTGCCATCTAAATCAACGCGAGTCGCACCGGGCTTAATACCATACAGGTAGCGCCAGCTAGACGTATACGAACGCAGCGCAGAGCGCAGCTGTGTTTTACTGAGGCTCATTTCCCCATCTACGCGCGCGACAAGATCCTGAAAGATACCAATCTTGAGCGGGCGCGCCTCACCTTCTGCACTAAAACACTGGGGGAAGCGTTCGGCAAGAAAAGCGATAACTTCTTTACTGCTATTCAACTTAGGTTGATTTTCCATGAAATTTCCTGATTACAACGGACTTTGCCGGCCAGGCCGCAGGCATGAACAGGCGTGATTATAATGACGCATTCAGCAAATGCTACGTTAACCGTTGTTTCTTATGCATCAAGGCGCAAGAATTTTTTTGAAATCGGTCGCAACAATCGCCTCCTGAAGAGCCTCAGCCAGCGCGCTAAGCCCGGACTCATCCTGCGAATCAAAGCGATCGTAACGGGTACTATCGATGTCCAATACGCCAATTATCTGATTTCCAACTCGTAGTGGCAGCACAATTTCTGCATTACTGGCTGCATCACAGGCAATATGGCCATCGAAAGTATGTACATCGCCGACGCGCTGAATTTTAGCGCTGGCGGCGGCTGCCCCGCACACGCCTTTGCCAACGGGAATACGCACACAGGCAATGTTCCCCTGAAATGGCCCTAATACTAGCGTATCGCCGTCAATCAAATAAAAACCGGCCCAGTTAACGTCATCCAACCGGGAAAACAGTAGCGCACTGGTATTAGCCAGCATAGCCAAAAAACTGGTTTCACCCGCCATTAATGCCTGAAAATCCCGCGTTAACTCCGCATAGAACTGCGTTTTACTTACACTCATGAAAACAATCCGTCTTTTTATCTTTAATACAGTAACAGTTTAAATAAACATTAAATGCTGTCATGCTCAAGCGACAGATTTACTGAGTTAATATTCATTAACCAAATAATCATATCAAGAGCCTCTCCCGGCAGACGTAATTGTTGCTGGCAGTGTGGACACGGACGGCAACAAGCATTCGGAGCAAACGCGGTACGATGACCCGTACTCTGAATCCAGCAAACACATAAAAACAGACTAACGGGATTGGCCTTTAAGGCGACTATGGCACTGAAACCCAAAGGCATGCCAACAGGCCAGCCTTTAATTATCCACACTATCGGCAACAGCCTACCTCGGGCACGGTATCAGCGCTGCCAGGAATGCGACACTCTTTTTCTGTTACCGACGGTGAAATCGAATCAGAATGCGTTTTGTCCCCGCTGCCACGCCAAAGTCCACAACGGGCGCGACTGGTCGTTAACCCGCCTCGGCGTAATGGCGGTAATGATGTTGATACTTATGCCGATCGCCTGGAACGAGCCGGTTTTGCATTTTTGGCTTCTTGGTAGCCATATCGAAGCCTCAATGCTGCAAGGAATTTGGCAAATGGCGCGTCAGGGCGATCCTATTACCGCCGCTATGGTACTTTTTTGTGCGGCCGGCGCGCCTGTTACGCTGGTGGTTGCGATTCTCTGGCTTTGGCTGGGCGGCGCACTGGGCGCTAACCTGCGCCCGGTATTACTCATGCTGCACCGCTTAAAAGAGTGGGTTATGCTGGATATCTACCTAATCGGCATCGGCGTGGCGTCTATTAAAGTCAAAGAATACGCCTGGCTCCAGCCCGGCATTGGCTTATATGCTTTCATCCTACTGACGCTGTTAAGTATTCTGACTTTAATCCATCTGAACGTTGATGAACTGTGGGAGCGGTTCTATCCCCAGCGCGCTGCGCGTCATCACGCCGAGGCGCTGCGCGTTTGTCTGGGATGCCATTTTACCGGGCTCGCGGATAAACACGGGCGCTGCCCGCGTTGCCACACCCCGCTCTATTTCCGGCGCCCGCAAAGCTTGCAGAAAAGCTGGGCGGCGCTGATTGCCTCACTCATTCTGTTACTGCCGGCAAATCTCCTTCCAATTTCAGTTATTTACGTTAACGGCGCACGTCAGGAAGACACAATACTTTCCGGGATAATATCGCTCGCTTCCAGCAACATTGCCGTGGCCGGCGTGGTATTCATCGCCAGTATTTTGGTGCCTTTTACCAAAGTTATTGTGATGATTACACTGCTGTTAAGTATTCACTTTAAATGTGAGCAAGGCTTAAAGACGCGCATATTACTGCTGCGTTTTGTCACCTGGATTGGCCGCTGGTCTATGCTCGATCTCTTTGTTATCTCACTCACTATGACGCTGGTTAACCGCGATCAACTGCTAGCTTTTACTATGGGTCCCGCTGCATTTTATTTCGGCGCAGCGGTTATTTTGACTATCCTTGCCGTGGAATGGCTGGACAGCCGCTTACTTTGGGACGCACATGAGTCAGGAAATGCACGCTTCACCGACTGAGGCCAAGGTTAAAACAAAACGCCGTATTTCACCCTTCTGGCTGCTACCGGTTATTGCGCTACTCATTGCGCTATGGCTTATCTGGAATACATGGCAGGAACACGGTTCAACTATCAGAATCGATTTCACTTCCGCCGACGGCATCGTGCCGGGCCGCACGCCAGTGCGCTATCAGGGGGTCGAGGTGGGTACAGTCCAGAGCGTAACGCCAAGCGAAGATCTTCGGAAAATCGAAGTCAAAGTCAGTATTAAAAGCGATATGAAAGATGCGCTGCGCGAAGAGACACAGTTTTGGCTGGTTACCCCAAAAGCATCTCTGGCCGGGGTTTCCGGGCTGGATGCGCTGGTTGGCGGCAACTATATTGGAATGATGCCAGGCAAAGGTAAACCTCAGGATCATTTTTCCGCACTGGACACCCAGCCCAAATATCGCATTAACAGCGGCGAACTCATGGTGCATTTGAATGCGCCCGATCTCGGATCGCTCAATAGTGGTTCTCAGGTTTACTTTCGCAAAATACCGGTTGGTCATGTCTACGATTACACGATAAATAATAATAAACAGGGCGTGACAATCGATGTACTTATTGACCGGCGTTTTGCCACTCTTGTGAAAAAAAGCAGCCGCTTCTGGAATGTATCAGGGATGAAGGCCGATGTCGGGCTGGGCGGGGCCAAAGTACAGCTGGAAAGTTTAGCCGCGCTGGTCAATGGCGCTATCGCCTTCGACTCACCGGACGATGCACCGGCTGCAAAACAGGATGAGACCTATTCGCTCTATGAAGATTTAGCCCATAGCCAGCGCGGCGTGCTGGTGACACTGGAACTTCCTGACGGCAATGGCCTTAAGGCAGACTCTACGCGGCTAATGTATCAAGGGCTTGAAGTCGGAACGCTGACCAAAATTACGCTTAATGATGGCGGTGCGGTCACGGGTGAACTCACGGTCGATCCCAGCGTGGTATCGCTTATGCGCACCGGCACGCGCATTGAACTAAAAAATCCGCGTCTCGCGCTGGATAATCCTCAGCTAAGTCGCCTGCTTACCGGAAGCACGCTGGAACTGGTGCCGGGAACCGGTGAGCCGCAGCACCATTTTGTCGTTGCGGCCGCGAATAAAACGCCATTACAGCGCCCGGATGTGCTCACGCTGACGCTTACCGCTCCCGATAGTTTTGGGGTTGAAGGCGGGCAACCGGTAAGCCTGCACGGCGTCCAGATTGGGCAAGTCATTGAGCGCAAACTCACCCAGCGCGGCGTTACATTTTCTATCGCCATCGACCCACAGTATCGGGCACTCATCAAAGCAGACAGTAAGTTTGTGGTGAATAGCCGCATTGACGTAAAAATGGGGTTCGATGGCGTTGAGTTTTTAGCCGCCAGCGCGAGCGAGTGGGTTAACGGCGGTATTCGAGTTATTCCCGGGAAAAGCGGGGGAGCCAAAACCAGTTATCCCTTATATGCCAATATCGAAAAGGCCATTGAGAATAGCCAGGGCGATGTGCCTATCCCTACACTAACGTTGACGGCGCAAAGTTTACCCGATGTTCAGGCTGGCTCCGTTGTTCTGTACCGAAAATTCGAGGTCGGCGAAGTTATCGCTATTCGACCACGTACCAGCGCGTTTGATATTGAAGTTTATGTAAAACCGCAATATCGCCATCTCTTATCTCAAGACAGCGTATTCTGGGCGGAAGGCGGCGCACGTGTGCAGCTTAACGGCAGCGGGCTTACAGTCCAGGCATCGCCGCTTTCCCGGGCGCTGAAAGGCGCGATTAGCTTCGATAATCTTTCCGGCGCTGCTGCTAACGTGGCTAAAGGCGGTAAGCGGATGCTCTATCCATCAGAGACGTCTGCCCGCGCCGTCGGCAGTCAAATAACGCTCCACGCCTTCGATGCGGATAAGCTGGCACCGGGTATGCCTATCCGTTATTTAGGCATCGATATTGGTCAGCTTGAGTCACTGCAGCTTATAACGGAACGCAACGAAGTGCAGGCTAAAGCCGTATTATATCCGCAGTATGTCAATACGTTTTCCCGCGCCGGCACCCGCTTCTCAGTAATTAGCCCGCAAATTTCCGCCGGCGGAGTCGAACATCTTGATAGCCTGCTGCAGCCTTACATCAACGTTGAACCTGGACGAGGGAAACCGCTGCGCAGTTTTGAATTGCAAGAGGCGACAATTACCGACTCCCGCTATCTCGACGGGCTAAGCATTATCGTTGAAGTGCCGGATGCCGGCTCGCTCAATATCGGCACTCCGGTGCTATTCCGCGGCATTGAAGTGGGCACAGTAACCGGCATGCATCTCGGCAATTTATCCGATCGGGTCATGATTGGCCTGCGCATCAGTAAGCGCTACCAGCATCTGGTGCGCAATAACTCCGTATTCTGGCTGGCCTCAGGCTACAGCCTTGACTTCGGTCTGGTAGGCGGCGTGGTGAAAACCGGTACATTCAACCAGTTTATTCGCGGCGGTATCGCTTTTGCCACACCGCCCGGCACACCTTTAGCGCCCAATGCGCAGCCGGGTAAACACTTCCTGCTGCTCGATAATGAACCCAAAGAGTGGCGCGAATGGGGAACCGCCCTGCCGCACTGACGCGATAAACGCCCCGGCGACCGACCCGGGGCGTTTATGCTACACTGCGCGCTCTTAATTTGCAGAGACCGACGACTCGTGGCCACCACCTCCGCTGTATTTTTCCCCGACGCATTTCTTAGCGCTATGCGCTCTGCCATTCCGGACACCGCCGGATTCAACGATTTTATTGCTGCCTGCCAGCGGCCATTAAGACGCAGCCTGCGCGTCAACACGCTGAAAATCAGCGTGGCAGATTTCTTAATTCGCATCGCGCCCTTAGGCTGGCAGCTAACGCCAATTCCCTGGTGCCCCGAAGGTTTCTGGGTTGAATCCATTGATGAAAATATCGCTCCACCCGGCAGCGTTGCTGAGCATCTGTGTGGATTATTCTACATTCAGGAAGCCAGCTCGATGCTGCCAGTGAGCGCGCTGTTCTCCAGAGGAAACGCCCCTCAGCGTGTGATGGACGTTGCCGCAGCCCCCGGCTCGAAAACGACGCAGATTGCGGCAAACATGCATAATCGCGGCGCTATTTTAGCCAATGAACTCTCTTCCAGCCGCTTAAAAGCGTTACACGCAAACTTAAGCCGCTGCGGAGTCGCTAATGTCGCGCTCACGCACTTTGATGGCCGCGTATTTGGCGCCGCCGCCCCTGAAAGTTTCGATAGTATTCTGCTGGATGCTCCCTGCTCCGGCGAAGGCGTCGTGCGTAAAGATCCCAATGCCTTACGCAACTGGTCCGTTGACAGTAATCAGAGTATTGCAGAGACGCAGCGCGAACTGATTGAGAGCGCCTTTCATGCGCTTTGCCCAGGCGGCGTATTAATCTATTCAACCTGCACGTTAAATATGCTTGAAAATCAGCAGGTTTGCCGCTGGCTGATTGAGCGATACCCCCAGGCGATATAAATTGAATCGCTGGAGGATTTATTTCCGGAGGCGAACAAAGCGCTAACGCCTGAAGGTTTCCTACATATTTTCCCTCATTACTATGACTGCGAAGGGTTCTTTGTCGCCAGATTTCGCAAAACGGCCTCCGTTCCGCCCCCGGAGCCGCCGCGTTACAGAATGGGCGCATTCCCATTCTCCCCGCTGCGCGAGCGTGACGCTCGCCTTGTTGAGCAGGCCGCTAAAAGCGCAGGGCTTGTCTGGGATTCTGCGCTAACGCTTTGGCAGAGGGATAAGGAACTCTGGCTTTTTCCACAGACCATTACTCCACTACTGGGCAAGATTCGCTTTTCGCGCATCGGTATTCACTTAGCGACGCAGCATAACAAAGGCTATCGCTGGCAGCATGAGGCCGCTATTGCGCTTGGCGATACCAGCGCGCCTGGCACTATTGCGCTTAGCGCAGAGCAGGCCGAAGAATGGTTCCGTGGACGTGATATCTACCCTGACAGCCCTGTACCCGAGGGCGAAGCCTTACTCAGCTACAATGGCGCTATCCTGGGCATCGCAAAAAAGGTAGGTACTCGCCTAAAGAATAATTATCCCCGGGAACTGGTTCGCGATGGCAGGTTGCTTATACAAACAGCCGACGAATAAATTCATCATTGTCTGACTGGTAATTTCGACGGGCTCGTCTAGGCTAAATAAGGTATGCCCTTTACTGGTCATACCAGGCCATCACTGCAAATCACGGAGCACGTTATGACGAAAACCAGCGTCAGAATCGGCAACTTTGAAATTGACGATGCCGAATTAATCCAGGAACCACCCGGAGCCAGAATCTTAAGTATTCCATGCAAATCCGATCCGGACTTATGCATGCAACTGGACGCATGGGATCCTGAAACGAGCGTTCCCGCGCTTCTAAATGGTGAACATTCCGTCCTTTATCGCACTCACTATGACAGCCATACCGATGCCTGGATTATGCGCTTTGCTTAATCCATAATGCCCGTCGAACAGGCGGGTATTTTTATATCTCTCCCACACAAAACGCCATTCTCACCTACACTTAGCCACACAATGTCAACAACGGGTAAAAAGTGATCCACTTACCGTCACCACCAACGGTCT
>CALYPF010000082.1 GCA_945271245.1 uncultured Enterobacteriaceae bacterium
GATGCATGACCGCATCAAGCTGCCGGCTAATCTGGCGGTCAAGTTCTGCGATATGGCTGTCGAGCAGCGTTTTATCCAGCTTTTCAACTTTACTACCCGATTGCTTCAGGCGCTCCAGAAAGACCTGCATTGCCGCCGTAACGCGCTCGTCCGCCGTAGCATCCGACATCGCCTGGTTATCTTGCCACACCGACAGGTCGCTCAGTTGGCCTACCGGGTTCAGATTGATTTTTTCAAACAGGGAACCGTATACGCCACCCGCTGCCGGGCGCTCCAGTACTACGCCTTCATTTGAGGACGCATTTTCATTCTGCACAGACATCAGCATTTTCTCTCATTAATCCGTTAACACGCCGCCGTTACGCTTTTTCGGGCATTAGGGCAGACAGTTCGTTACGCAGTTCATTACTCAGGGCTGGATCCTTAAGGATGGCTTCCAGCTCTTTGCGAAAAGTAACGTTATCCAGCAGGTTCGATTTCAGATCGCGCAGCAGGTTACGCATGGCAAGCATCGCTTTTAGCTGAGGCATCTGGCGGGCGACCTGTTCCGGCTCAAAATCCTTCATGTCCCGGAATGTCAGGCGGACATTTTCTTCACTACCGTCTGCGGCGAGGGTATTAGGCACAGATAATGTGACAGCCGGTGAAAATTCGGAAAGTACGCTATTAAAGTTGTTTTTATTGACGTTGACTTTATTGCGCTCGGATAATGGCCCGGTTTCCTGGCCATTACTAAAATCTCCCGTCACCAATAATTTCAGCGGTAATTCAACTTTTTTCTGCGCCCCTCCAGTATGTAAATCCAGTTTTATATTTACGCGGGCTTTAGGTATTTCATTCTGGAATGAATCGCTCATGAGCACTCCTTGTGAATAGCGGTCCTGGAAATAAAACAATAGTAATATTCCCGGTGTGATTTTTCCCGCTCAATATAGTATGAAATACTAAAAATAATCAATATAGCAGCCCTTAGAATGGGATAGTCATTCCACAAAAAATATTATTTCGCACTCCGATATAATCCCTTATTTAAACCATTATTTCTGAAAGCTAAATCCATAATTGCACCGCTCAATAATCTGATATTTCAGAATCAATGAAAATATCAGACAAATACACCTTAAATTTAAGGTTATTGACTGTAATCATTGTTCAGCACTATTTGTTACACTCAGCATTAACGACAAACAGCAGGTTTCTCTGAATACATACTTTCTCCAGAGATCGAGACGCCGTATGAGTCATTGGCCTATAAGAAGGCCTTACCGTGTTATCGCAGGATGAACAAGTCAGGCAAATAAAATGTCCAGAACGCCTCATAGAGCCAGAAACCACCGCAGCGCATGGACAGCAAAAGAGCTGCACTATGTAGAAATGCATTATGGCACGCTGCCCACCGCTGATATTGCGTATCGTCTGGGGCGAACGCCAGCAGCCATTAGGCTGGCAGCCGCTAAGCTGGGCTGTAATCACCGGCAAAACCCGGAATGGTCCGCAGAAGAGCTGGCGATTCTGCAGACTCACTATGCCGATGGCGCAGGTATCACACGAATACAGCTTCTCCTTCCCGGGCGCACGCGTAAAACTATTTTTGAAATGGCACGTAAAATGGGTGTTGCCAGTGGGCGAGGCTGGAACGCCGCAGAGCAGCAACTTCTGCAGCAGTGTTATCCGATACAGGGCACCGCTGTCGCAGAGAAGCTGCCGGGTAGGACACCTGAAGCCATCAGGCTGAAGGCGGCAAGCCTGGGTCTAAAATATTGCAGCAACTCCAGGTCATCTTCCCGACGCTGGCGACAGGAAGAATTGACGCTACTTGCCCGAAACCTGACGCTTCCGTTAGAAGCGCTGGTGCAACTATTCCCCGGGCGTAGCCGGGCGTCTGTCAGAAGGGCCAGAGAGCGATTGAGGAAAAAATCGACCGCATCATAAATAAATCGCAAGAAAAGCTAATGTTCATGCATAGAAATAGTACTTTTCGACGTAAATAATTAGACTATGTTAGTGCCTTACCTGTACTGACAGTATCGGGAAAAGCTCAGAACATAAATTACACTGGTTTCCCTGAAATTAAACTCAAACATTTCTCTGCTGTTAAAATAAATAATGATTTACAGATTCATGTAATATTCAAGAGTATTTCATATTCGCCGACGGATTCATTATTTAGGGTTATTAATAGAACATATTTTTTAACAAAAAACCCTCAGACATATATTAAGAACCAGCGCGTTTCATTGCCGACCAATGGGTCTGGATATTTATTACCGCTCCCGTGTTTGTCAGCTTCTCGCACTGTACCCCATAATAATTGCTTATAAAGGCTGTTGCTATTCAGGTAATAGCTAAATTTATTTTAGCAATGAAGCCATAATTTAATATTTATCCATAGATAACGTACTCTCGCCTTATGTGCCCTAGAGACCGTATTATTGCACTCTGCCCGGTAAAATTGATGCCCCGGGGGACTTTTATCCACCTCTTAAACTGCAGTCGGGACTCACCCGGAAGGCTTTCATGGTGCGACAGAGATATCTTTTTAACTCCATCGCCCTTCCCTCTGAAGAGGCATTACGCTACCTGCCATCGGTTTTTAACACTTCTACAATGCTGATTGGCACCGCAAAAATGAAAGGCGAAATACTCTACGAGCAAGGCCGCAAGTACGTGGTTTCTAATTTTTAAATCAGAGCATTATCTGGCTTTCCTACACGCCGGAGTGCAGGAAAGAGACGCCGACGGGAGTTTATCAGGCAGGCAATGGCCGGCGTTTATTACATTATTTAGCAACGAATATCATCATATAGCGCGCGGATGTTACAGTAACCGCCGTCGCACGCGTCATGCTTCACAATAAACGCGTTTTTATGGCCGCACGCGCGGGTTTCATACTTTTACTTATTCGCCAGCTCTCTGCAAGCCTTGCTGATGCGGGGCATCGTCCAACGTAAATTGCCCCGCCGTCCGACAAGATACCAGGTATTAAGCAGCCTCTGGAGGCTGACTCAGTGTTGCTCAGGCTACGAGTGGGCGTGTCATGAAGCCGCTAAGTTCACAGACCGTGAAGCGGAATCAGCACTGTGCTTGAGTCAATTTCTAAAGCAGGCATTGCTGGTGGAGGTGCCATAAATACGGGCGATACCGAAGGCGTAAAGCGCGAAATATCAAAAGCGACACATTTTGAATATCTCCGGCACGCTCACTGGGTTTATTCTGCCTGAATGCCAGGAAAGGCTAGTGTCGACCATAAGCAGAATAATAGCCAGCGCAAAGCCAATCCAGTAACCCTCCTGGATAGAAGCCATACATGATCCCGATACGGCGGTATATAGGCGCAACCGCAACAGCTGAAAAGGCGGGAACGGCTATATTCAAATCCATGAATACAACGTACTCTTTCAGCAAATATCCCACGGCGCCACGCCCAATATGGAAAATAAGTATATTCTTCCAGAAGTTAAATCAGTTGCGACGTGGATATAAGCAACAGTATGTAAACATAAATTATAGAACGGGAAAGAATATCATCAGGATAACGACTATCTATAAAAACTATTTTTGGGATCTGATTTATTGGTTATCCAGTCTTACTATTTATTCAGTCGCACAGGCAGAAATAAAAAGTAGGACGCTCGGATGTAATAATCGTGCTGGAAAAACCTAAAGAATGGAATTCCACCGAATATTGCGTTGAGCTTCCATGTAGGAATATCCTCAGCGTTATCACCGTTTTCTCATAGCGATGATTACCGATACCAAAGCTCGTGATCAGTAAACTGAAGATACACCCGCTGCCCATGTTAGAGCGGCGGGGCTGGCACTACATCAATCAGCGAAACGAGGAAAGGGAATGGGTTCTGCGCTTCGTCAGCCCTATGATACAAAAGCGCTGGCCTGGAGGTTAATCCTGAGATCGGCATCACCGAAGCGGGGAGGACCATTGAAGCGATGCGGGTGCTGCTGGCAGAGTGATTGGGATTATCCGTCTTTTCTGCTCGATTGCCGTACTTTCAGTCTTCCTGCCAGCGTTACGTGCGTCGCAGCATCTTCCTGATTATACAGATACTCCACCGCGAGTCGCCCCAGCTCGCTATAGGGAAGTTCAATACTGGTTAGCGAAGGCGTCATTTGTTCGGAAATCTTTTGGTCATCATAGCCGGCTAACAGCATATCCCGGGGAATCTGTACGCCGTGCATCGCCAGCGACTGGTAGCAACCAATGGCAAGCCAATCGCTGGCGCAAAAGATGGCATCCGGGCGCGCCGTCATCTGCAGCAGCGATGTCGTAGCGGTAAATGATTCACTGAATTGCCAGTTTGTCTGATAAATCAGGCTATCATCGTAGGCCAATCCTGCCTGTTGTAACGCGTCCTGATAACCAGCCAACCGCTGACGCGAGGCCTCCATCCAGCTTTCGCCGGTAATATGGGCAATGCGCTTAGCCCCACAGTCAATCAGGTGCTTTGTCACCTGGAATGCGTTGCCATAGTCATCAGGTATAAATGATGGCATTAAAGGCTGGCCGGGATCGCTCTGGTTCAGCATGACCAGAGGAATTTGAGTGCACTCCTGGAAAGCGCTCATGTCGACCAGCGTAGTGACCGGAGAAGCGAGAATAATACCTATGCAGTTGCGCCTTTCAAGCTGGCTAATAATATTCAGCGCCAGATCTACATCGTCACCATAGTCATAAACCGTGAGCAGTACTTTATTACGATAGGCCGTTTCACGAGCCTGACTGATAGCATCAATAAACGGATCGTAGCTTTGCAGGGAGCTGATTAATAGCGCCACTTCTTCCTGGTTATTCGGTGCGTGCATTGTAGGCAGGCGGTCATAACCGAGCTCCATCGCGACAGTAATCACCCGCTGGCGGGTCTCTTCACTCAGTTTTATATTACGCGACTGGTTAAGCACCAGCGATACCGTCGCCTGTGATACTCCCGCCTTGCGTGCAATATCATTCATAGTAATTTTATTTTTCCGCTTCATCGCTCCCCCATTACGTGAAAACGCATCATACCCTAACTGCTCGCTGAAGCGCTGCCGATCACGTTTCTTCTTATTAATGGCGCTAACTTTGTGACTCTTATCGCTTTTCTGCACGCTACAGTTTGCTCATTTATATTACAGCTAATATTTATTAGCTAAATATTATAAACATGAGGAAAAATGATGAAACAACGGTGGAGCAGCGCTCAGGTGCAGGCGTGGTATCAGGACCAGGGCTGGCTGTGCGGCTTTAATTACCTGCCGTCAACGGCGGTGAACTGGACCGACATCTGGCAGCAGGAAACTTTTGATGCGCTAACCATTGAACGTGAGCTGGGCTGGGCGGCGGACGCAGGCTATAACACACTGCGCATCAATCTGCCGTTTATCGTTTGGGAACACGATCGGGACGGGCTAATGGCGCGTATCGATCATTTTCTGCGCATTGCCGACAGCCACGGCTTCAGCACTATGTTGACGCTGATGGACGACTGCGGGTTTTCCGGCGATGAGCCCTACCTGGGGCCACAAAAATCACCGGTGCCCGGCAAACATAACAGTCAGGCGGCGGCAAGTCCGGGCCGTGATAACGTCTGCAACCGCGATAGCTGGCCGCGAATTGAACGCTATATTCGCGACGTTATCCGCCAGTTTCGCCACGATAAACGCGTACTGCTGTGGGATCTCTACAACGAACCGGGCAACCGCGGGATTTTTGCCACCGGCACAGAAGAAGTGCTGTATGACGAAAAGCTGGAGACGTTCGCTCATGAGCTAATGGAACTGGCGTTTCGCTGGGCGCGTGTGGAGGATCCCGATCAGCCGCTGACCGTTTGCGCGTGGCGTCTACCTCCGGAAGAAAAAGGGGAGCGCTTCTACCAGCATCCGTTGGATCAAACCGCGCTGGCGCTGTCGGATGTGATCAGCTACCACGCCTATACCAATACCGCTCGCATGACGGCCATTATTCAGCAGCTACAGCAGCTTGGAAGACCAATATTCTGTACCGAATGGTTAGCACGCCACGTGGGCAGCACCATCGAAGAACAGCTACCGCTGATGTATATGGCAAAAGTAGCGCCCTATCAGTGGGGGCTGGTGCGCGGTAAAACCCAGACCTGGCTGCCGTGGCCCGTCCTCATGAAAGAATCGACGGACTACTGCCGCCTTTGGTTCCACGATGTCTTCGAAGAGAATGGTATCCCCTTCTCCCGTAAAGAGATCGATCTTATGCGTAATCTTCGTGAAATTTCCTCGTCCACACGGGCATAACAACAATAACCCGGCACTGCACTGCCGGGTAGTAAGGTGCACACGATGGCAATGACAATGAAAATACCGTCTCGCGAGTTGTGGTCTTATTTTGGATATGGCCTAGGTCAATGTTTTAGTTTTGGTCTAGTTGGCTCATTTATTAACTACTTTTACACTGATGTGCTGGGAATATCGGCGCTGGCAGCAAGTTCTATTTTTTTAATCGCTCGCGCCTGGGATGCAATCCATGATCCTTTCTTTGCCAGTATTATGGATACCATTAATAGCCGACTCGGTAAATTCCGCCACTTTTTACTGATTGCTCCGCTGCTAATTACCGGCGTCACGCTGCTTTCGTTTTATAAAATTGAAGCGGATATGACCACTAAGATTCTCTACGCAGGAGTGACCTATATCCTGTGGGGAACAATGTATGCCATTTCGGATATTCCGTTCTGGTCTATGTCTTCAGTCATGACTAACGACTCAGGTCAGCGCACCCGAGCAGTAACCGCCGCGATGTTAGGCGTTAATGCAGGGATTGCCTGCGCTAATATCTTCTTCCCGAAACTGGCGGCGCATTTCGCCCAGTATAGTAACGATAAAGGCTACTTTATGGCGGCGCTGGTTATGCTTCTGATTGGCCTACCGCTGATGTTAAACGGCTTTATGCAGATTAAAGAACGTGTACCACCAAGCCCGGAAAAGGTAACAATTCGCGATACATTCCATAATCTTCGTCAAAACAAGCCGCTGTTTATTATTTTAACGTCTTTTTTCTTCTGTCTTTTTCATAATGTAGCCGGGGGTTTGAATATTTATTTCTTTATTTACAATATGAAGGACGCTAGCCTGCAAATGGGGATTGGTATCATAGGAATTGTAGCTGCAATCGTATGTCTGATTGTCCCGATGCTGACGCGTAGAATGTATAAAAGAAAGTTATTTATGATTCTGTGTGGATTAGATATCGCGGTACGCATCGTGATGTGGTTTGTCGGATATCAACAGACGGTGCTGCTCTTTATTTTGTTAGGCTTCAGCACGCTGTTTGTGATGATGTCCAATATACTGACGTCATCAATGATTGCCGACACCATCGAATATGCGGAATACCATACTAACAAACGCTGTGCGGCCATTACTTTCTCCGGGCAAACCTTTACCGGGAAAATGTCAGTGGCGGTTGGCGGTGGGTTAATCGGCGTATTTCTGATGGTAATCGATTATGTGCCACAGGCACAGACGCAGAGTAGCAGTGTACTTACTGGCCTGTTCTTTGGTATCTGCCTGCTTCCGGCAATTGGCTCGCTCATTCGCCTTGGCTGTATGTCATTCTTTACCTTTACGGAGGATAAACATGCCGAGATTTGCCGTCTGCTAGCTGAACGCCGAAAGGAGAACCTCCCTACCGGTGATGTTGAAGAAAAATTAGAGAAGCTGGCTACAATAAATTAGTTCTAACTTAATAAATAAAATGGCCATTCGTTAGAATATATTGTCCATTATCATTAATAACGCGCCTATTGCCAGTCATGGGTTATTAATCACATTATCATTATTACTAATTGCATATGACACATTCCCTTTTAATTAAAGAATAAAAAAGGTTTGCGATGAATAAAATATGGATTATTTTTTTCTCGACTCTATTTACCCCTGTATCCAATGCACAAACGCCCTTATCTATTGAGGAACGTCTGGCGCAAATGGAACAGCGACTAAAAGCAACGGAATTGCGTGCAGCGCGCGCGGAAGCGGAAATTCATGAGCTAAAAAAACCGATGATACCACCGACAGCCACTCATGCAGCAGCAACTAAATCCATATTACAGCTTACGGGTGATACGGATTTAAAATTCTACGGCGACATTGAGTTCAATATGGATGGTGCCAGCCGTACGGGCAGTCTTACGTCGATAAAAACCAGCGCTAATAAAGATTGGGCTCCGGGAGATAAAGAACGTTGGGATATTAACGGACGCATTCTTTTAGGCTTTGATGGATTACTTAAAAGTACTAACGGTAAATTTTCAGGATTTAGCGTACAACCACTGGCCGATATGACCGGCAAAATGAATCTTGACGATGCAGCCTTTTTCTTTGGCCAGGAAGACAACTGGAAATTTAAAGTAGGCCGTTTCGAAGCCTATGATATGTTCCCACTTAATCAGGATACATTTATTGAATATTCCGGTAATACAGCAAACGATTTGTACAGTGATGGCTATGGTTATATTTTCATGATGAAAGAGGGACGCGGGCGTAGCAACAGCGGCGGTAACTTTCTGCTCAGTAAAACTTTCGACAACTGGTATTTCGAGGTAAATACGCTCGTCGAGGACGGCAGCTCGCTATTTGTTGACCAGAAATATCATGGCAATGCGCTAGATAATCGCAAAAATATAGTGTATGTGCGCCCGGTAGCAGCCTGGCTGTCAGGAGCGTGGTCTGTCGCTACGGCGCTGGAAAGTAATCTCATCAATAATGCCTATGGCTATCAGAATCAAAATGGCCGCTGGATCGATCAATCCAAGCGTACCGGCTATGGCATGACGCTAAGCTGGAATACGCTAAAAGCAGATAATCAAGATGGCGCAGTAGTGAATATAAGCGCAGCATATCTGGATGCGGCGGATGAAAAAGACTTCAGCGCCGGTATCAACGCGCTATGGCACCGCGTAGAACTTGGCTATATATATGCCCATAACAACATCGACCAATTTAATATGGCTAACGTCAGCGCAGAATGTAGTGGCGACTGCACGGTGCTGGCGCCAGGCAACTATGATATCCATACCATTCACTCATCCTGGCAGTTACCAAACATTATGGCTATGCCGAACTTTAATATTTATCTTGGAGCCTACGCATCGTGGCTGAATTCGTCATCCACGAAAACCGGCAATACCGACGAGCGCTACGGTGCACGGGTACGTTTTAAGTATTTCTTCTAACGGCGATATGAAGCATGGAGCAGGCATTTTAACAATGAAGTTGTATCGGGTATAAGCCCTTTTTCATCCTAATGGCACCTGCACGTCTATAGCCCGGTTCCCGCTATCAGGTGCTATCAAATATTTCGAATAATTCCAGAAAATATTGTCTCCGTGAATTACCCCGCGTCCTTTATCAGGCGGCGGGATTTTATTTTTCACGCTGAGAGTCTTGTATGAATAACTCTCATGAACTTCAGGCAATTAAATAACTACCGGATCGCTTCCACCACGCTTCACCAGCTTATTCTCAGTTCAGGATAATTTATCAGCCGGTTTACTCACCGTGGATAAATTGCATTGAGCGGTGATGGCAGGCGCTTTATAACACCGTAACGCGTAATCATCGGGGCCGTTCAATGTGGCAACTGCTGAGGAATATTTGTCCTTTTATGTAGCCGACGAACCCATTTTCTGGAGCAAACATAGGATTGAAAAGTGTAGCGGTATCAGGAGCAGCTATAGTTGGGCTGATCCCAACTATCTCGCCAGACTGAAATCACTGCCGCCATATCGCCTGGTACACAAAGATTAAAGTTCTGGCCGAAATACTTTGCCACCATCCGACAATGGATATGACTGGAGCCCCCGCATCGTTGGCTGGATGGACCGCCTATGCCTGGGCTTCTGATATTTTTATGCCCGCAGCAACGCCAGCGCATTTATAGCGCCAGCGGCAAATGATATCAGTCATGATAGATAGTCACTGTTGAATGCCATAAATGACAGCGGTGCCAATATAAGCAGCAAAAACGCCAATATTGCTATTTGTCCGCTGGTCGACAACCGCCAAGTCTGCCGCATTAAATGTGATGCTATAACCGACTGCGGGAGTATGCTGAGCCATTCCCAACCGCCACATCACTATGCGCCTCATCGATTAGACGCCGGAAATGGATGCACTCACACCAGTCATCAGCATAGCGTTAGATTTATCCCCACCCCCATACCATCCCCTGAAATACCGCCCTACGCACGGAAGAGTATTCAACGTGCACTGGGGGTTATTTGAAAGCGATTGCGGGAGCCGGGCGCTGCGATTATATCCGTCAGCAGCTCACGGGACTGGCTGCGCGTAAAAACGATTGGGCTAATGTGAGAGATATTCCCGGTGGCGTGGCCGGATAGCCGGCACCGGCGACTGGCCAACGACCGGCAGTTTTAGCACCGTTCAGATACATCCTCGCAAAGTGGTTAAGGTTACCCTGAAACACAATGTTGCAGCAGCCCACAGTGGCGCATAACCATCCGTCCGACCACGTACGGGTGATACAAACCGGCATATCACAAAGCCGCTCAGGCTGGCGCTGATAGACATCAGGCGGCCCGAGCATCTGGTTATCGGTAGAATGGATATGCCTTATTTGCTGAACGCGGCTGGTTACCGGAACAGGCTGCATGATAATTATCAGTAAACGCCAGACCATAGCGATATACCGACAGCGCTCTGAGTCCAGGCTATTTTGCTTCTGTACCGGAAAGTATATGAAAAGAAAAACCCCAGCTAATTCGATTAGCTGGGGTTTATGTTTGGCGGAAGCGCAGAGATTCGAACTCTGGGAGGGTTTCCCCTCGCCGGTTTTCAAGACCGGTGCCTTCAACCGCTCGGCCACACTTCCTGATGACGCGAACTATAAACATCGCCAGAGTGGTTGTAAAGCCTTAGCGCTATCGTTTGACGTAAAAATCATCAATTCTCGCTCATATGACTGAAATGACAGCACTTTGTTTATAAAACCATCATACTAATGCTCATATAGGCCTTAAGATCCTGGCTTTTCCCAGGTTTCAGCTTAGTAAATACTGTCAAAGACGCTGAGGTTGACCAAAACTGCCTCGCTGATTTCCACTTTCCGCTTTTAATGTCCATAGCACTCTTTTTAATGCCGAAATTCTCTGCGCATTAGTTTATGAACAGTAACAAGGGGTCATCGCTTTTAACGAACGAGATTTCCGGAAGCATTACCCCGGCTTCTGAATCAGAATAAACTCGCTAAAAATTGATCTACTAATAATGGCATTATCAATGCATAAACCTATATAAAATAACATGTTACTAAAGAAGATAGCACTTTTTGCGTAAAGATGGGTAAACCACCTTCACCTCATTCATCCCTGTCTTTATGCTCGGTACTAACAATACCTGTAAATAAGAGAGTATGAATAATGGATCGTACTATTGTTTCTTCACGCGGCCATTCATCGCTATTAAGTTCGCACAAGGTGCTGCGCAATACCTATTTCCTCCTTGGTTTGACGCTGGCTTTTTCTGCCATTACTGCAACGGCCAGTACCCTACTCGCTTTACCTGCCCCCGGGTTTATTTTAACGCTGGTCGGCATGTACGGCCTGGTGTTCCTGACATACCGACTGGCTGACAAACCTCTTGGCATTTTGGCCGCTTTCGCTTTCACCGGCTTCCTTGGCTACATTCTGGGTCCGCTATTAAATAGCTTTCTCTCTGCGGGGATGGGAGATGCCATCGCTCTGGCGCTTGGCGGTACTGCGGTAGTTTTTTTCTGCTGCTCCGCTTATGTTTTGACGACCCGCAGAGATATGTCTTTCCTGAGCGGCATGCTGATGGCCGGTATAGTTATCGTGCTGGTTGGTATGGTGGCAAATTTATTTTTGCATCTGCCCGCGTTGCAGTTAGCCATCAGCGCATTGTTTATTCTTATCTCTTCTGGCGCCATTTTGTTTGAAACAAGCAATATTATTCACGGTGGTGAAACTAACTATATTCGCGCAACGGTGAGTTTATACGTTTCACTGTATAATATATTTGTCAGTCTGCTGAGTATTTTGGGCTTTACCAGCCGCGACTAATAGATTTCACGTTTAAATACCGTCTTCCTTTTTTACCGGCAAGGCGGTTTTAAATCAAAGCATAGAGACCTACTATAGGAATAATGCTAATTACATGCATCATTAACTGATATTCCCTATAGCTAGACGCCCATGTTTACACTATTAAATTCATATAATTATCATACAATTGACTTATATTAATTCATACCAAATAACGCTGAATTTGATTAGCAAAACGTCTTACAGGTATCTTTACAGATTATATTTAAGCTATCCCAAAACCGGCAGAGATAATATTTATGATATTTGATACTAAAATACCCACGACTGAAAGCCTGGCGCATATTAGTCACCTGTAATGCAACTATTTCATCATTAAGGCAATCCCAAAATATTAAATAAGTTTTGATAGCACCAATCATAGCGTCATACGCTTCAATGCATATGAGAGTGGCCCTATAAATCTAGCCGGCCGTCTTTTTTAAGAACTGCGCTTTTGTTACACTTTCTCTTTTCCTTCCTGGGGATCGCCATGCTCATATTTCAAGGCCGGGAAATTGAAACCGACGCCGACGGGTATCTTAAAGATAGCGCGGACTGGAGCGAAGCATTAGCCGAAGCCATTGCTATAAATGAAAATATTATTCTCACGCCCGAGCACCGTGAAGTTGTGCATTTTGTACGTGAATTTTATCTGGAATTTAATACCTCACCGGCCATTCGTATGCTGGTTAAAGCGGTAGCTAAAAAACTGGGCGAAGATAAAGGCAATAGCCGCTATCTGTACCGCCTGTTTCCCAAAGGGCCGGCTAAGCAGGCTACAAAAATTGCCGGCCTGCCTAAACCTGTAAAATGTATTTAGCGGCGGATCTCAAAGCGATCCCAGCGCTTATCCGAGTGATAGGGTTCGCTATCTACACGTTCAACGCGGGCGCTTGCGGGGCCACCGGCTTTGAGCCAGGCAATAAGCTGGTCGATTTGTTGTTTCTCACCGCAGGCCAGCACTTCAACACTGCCATCATCCAAATTGCGCGCATACCCGGTCACACCTAATCTTTGTGCCTCACGCTGGGTGCTATAGCGAAAACCAACCCCTTGCACCCGGCCATAAATCCAACTCATCATACTGTAAGCCATACACGCCTCCCACTCAGTCAGAGCGCCGTTGCTTTTCTTCAGGGAACTCGGGAGAATGGCGCTCCTTTTGTCATTCTCTTCGCAGCATAGCAAATTATGAGCGTACGTTTAGTGTTAGCCAAAGGGCGCGAAAAATCATTACAGCGCCGTCATCCATGGGTTTTCTCCGGAGCCGTCGCCCGCATGGAAGGGAAAGCCAGCCCTGGTGAAACCGTAGATATCGTCAGCCATCAGGGCGCCTGGCTGGCGCGCGCGGCGTTATCTCCCGCGTCACAGATCCGCGCCCGAGTCTGGACGTTCGATCCGACGGAATCTATCGATATTGATTTTTTTGAACGTCGTCTGCAGCGCGCGCAGCAGTGGCGCAGTGAAATCGCTCAGCGTGACGGACTGGACAGCTACCGGTTGATTGCCGGAGAATCAGACGGGCTGCCTGGGATCACTATCGATCGTTTTGGACAATTTCTGGTATTACAACTTTTATCTGCCGGTGCCGAATATCAGCGCCCGGTATTAGTCAGCGCATTACAAAAACTTTATCCAGAGTGTTCTATCTATGACCGTTCAGATGTCGCCGTGCGCAAAAAAGAAGGCCTGCCGTTAACACAGGGTTTAGTCTGCGGTGAACTGCCGCCAGAGTTACTGTCAATAGAAGAGCACGGAATGAAACTCTGGGTCGATATAAAATCCGGCCATAAAACCGGCTATTACCTTGACCAGCGTGATAGCCGTTTTGCGAGCCGACGTTATGCGCAGGATAAGCGCGTGCTAAACTGCTTTTCCTATACGGGCGGTTTCGCCGTCTCCGCATTGCTGGGGAATTGCCGTGAAGTTATCAGTGTAGACACCTCTCAGGAAGCATTAGATATTGCCCGCCGGAACGTCGAGCTTAATCAGCTTGATGTCAGCAAAGCCCAGTTTATCCGTGATGATGTATTTAAACTGCTGCGCCGCTACCGTGAGCAAGGCGAAACATTTGACGTTATTATCATGGATCCCCCGAAGTTTGTTGAAAATAAAAACCAACTGGCTGGCGCATGCCGTGGATATAAAGATATTAATTTATTGGCTTTCCAGCTGCTTAACCCGGGTGGAGTATTGCTAACGTTTTCCTGCTCAGGATTAATGAGCGGCGATTTATTTCAAAAAATCATCGCCGATGCCGCCGTGGACGCCGGTCGCGAAGTGCAATTTATAGAGCAGTTTCGCCAGGCTGCCGATCATCCGGTTAATGTCGCCTACCCGGAAGGGCTATATCTTAAAGGTTTTGCCTGCCGTCTAATCTAAACTGGCGCCCGTCTTGAAAAAAACGCTTTCGCCCATATATATACGGGCATAAAGCGTTTTTGGGAGGTCATATGATTACCAGCAAATTTAATATTGGACAGCAGGTCCGCCATCAGCTTCTTGGCTATTTGGGAGTAGTGGTAGATATCGATGCCGGATATGCGCTGGAAAAACCGTCAGCCGACGAACTTGCCGTCAGTGATGCCTTAAGAGCCGCTCCCTGGTATCACGTGGTGATGGAAGATGATGAAGGAAACCCCGTTCGCACGTATTTGGCCGAAGCCCAGCTGAGCGGAGAGATAGCGCAGGATCATCCGGAACAGCCTACGCTTGACGATCTTGCGCGATCCATTCAGCAGCAGCTTCAGGCTCCACGCCTGAGGAACTGATCTTTCGCCTCGCCAAAATATGTCTACGTCGGTGGCAAAGAAACTATTTTAGTCAGAAAAAGTGATTGATTACGCGCGTTAAGCGCTTCAGCTTAGCGCGCGTTTACTGATGAAAAATTTTGCCCCCACCGACGACAATATTTATCGCTCAGCTCTCAGAATATACGGCCTCCCATAGAAAAGATTGCGCGCGCGGCCAGTCTAAATTTATCGTTAAGCAAATCTGTCAAAAATCACAGTAGCCTAAAATACCCGCTTTTATGCTTCACAAGGGTGTATTAAAAAATAAATAGCGCTAACAGCGCCTTATACAGGCTTAACCCTATTTCGTTGAATAAACTTTTTTTTAAAATAGGGTTACTCAGAAATCTGGATAACGATTCGGCGGGCGCAGCTAATCAGCAGCAAGGGCGGGGTTTAATCCGAGTTTTGCTGGCTGCGCAATAATCGATTGCGCGGCCTAATATGCATTTGCGTTTTAAAAGACGGCCAATTACTCACGTTATGCTCGCGCTAAATTCAGGCGGGGGATTTCAATTGCGGGGCATCGGTCCATTACCACGCGCAAACCGGCATCTCGCGCCAGCGTTGCTGCCTGTTCATTAATCACCCCAAGCTGAAGCCAGAGTGTTTTCGCGCCGATGGCGATAGCTTCCTGCGCCACGTCCCAGGCAGCCTCGGCGTTACGAAATACATCCACCATATCGACAGGCTCAGGGATCTCCTCCAGGGTGGCATACCCTTTTTGCCCCAGGATATCGGTGTTTGCCGCTTTCGGTGATACCGGAATAACCCGAAATCCCTGCGCCAGTAAATATGCCATCACCCGATAACTGGCCCGGTCAGGTTTATCGCTGGCCCCGACTAAGGCTATCGTGTGCGTATTGGTTAAAATGTTGCGAATCTCACCGTCTTGCATCATTGTGTCCTCCTCAACGTCCTAATAATAAACCTATTGTATCCACTTCAACGCAATTAACTTAGTATGGCATTTTCCCCGCACTGCGTTATTGTTTGCAGTCTTGAAAGACTAAATTAGAATCCATTGGCCAATTCGTTACAGGAAATAATATGGAACTCACTACTCGCACTTTAGCGCCGCGAAAGCATATCGCTCTGGTTGCCCACGATCATTGTAAAACTATACTGCTGCAGTGGGTTGAACGCCATAAAGAGCGTCTTTCTCACCATAAATTGTATGCCACAGGCACTACCGGCAATCTTATTCAGCGCGCCAGCGGTCTGGATGTTAAAGCAATGCTAAGCGGCCCGCTGGGTGGCGATCAGCAGGTTGGCGCACTGATTTCCGAAGGAAAAATCGATATTCTAATATTCTTCTGGGATCCGCTTAACGCCGTACCGCACGATCCCGACGTAAAGGCGCTGTTACGCCTGGCCACCGTTTGGAATATTCCTGTTGCAACCAATGTTTCAACCGCTGATTTATTAATTCAGTCGCCGCATTTTAAAGATAGCATGGAGATTATTATTCCAGACTACCCGCGCTACCTGGCTGAACGCCTGAAATAATCACGGTTTACGTAATACCGGCACACCGAGTTGCTTTAATGTATCGACAAAAATGGATGGCCGCTGCGAGTGATATAAAAGCCATACCCGATGCTTCGCACGCGTCAATGCCACATACAATAAGCGCCGCTCCTCAGCGTCAGGAAAATCTTCCTGCGGCGGCAACAATGCTTGTTCTATAACTGATTCACGCGTTTTTGCGGGAAAAGCGTCTGGTTCATTCTGCAACCCAAGAATAATGACATAATCAGCCTGTTGTCCTTTGCTGGCATGAATAGTCAAAAAATCAAGACAAAGCTTTGGCCAGCGCGTGGCAGCTTTGTCCAGCACGGCGGGGCGCAAATAGTGGTACCGCGCCAGAATTAGCACCCGCTGGCCATTCTCAACGTAGCCGCTAAGTTTATCTAATAGAGCCTCAAATTTATCCTCACCAAGCAGAGCCACCGCGTTTTTATCACCAAGTGTCAGGCTATTTAGTGGTTTTTCTAACTGGCCGGGATTTTGCTGAATAAAACGGCTAGCTATCTCCCCAATACGACGATTAAAGCGGTATGTCGTATCCAGCGCGACATAATCGCCACCGCCAAACGTTTGCTCAAATGCGGTCGTAAGCGATAATTCCGCGCCGCTAAATCGATAAATCGCCTGCCAATCATCGCCAACGGCAAACAGCGTCGTTTGCGTGTTTTGCCGCCGAAGCGCTTCCAGTAAAGCCGCGCGCTGAGGAGATATATCCTGAAATTCATCCACCAAAATGTGCTTCCAGGGGCTGATAAAACGCCCTTTATTCAGCGCATTAATCGCTTGATGAATAAGTCCCGAAAAATCGACTGCACCTTCTTCTTTTAGCGCACTTTTCCAGGCCTTCAGTAGAGGGGCCATTAATCTGATGCGTTTTTGGAAAGTCGCCCCGATCTCTTCCGGGCAATCGGCAATCATTACCGCCTGAGAACCACCGTGCATGCGCATCAACCCTAACCAACGCTCCAGACGTGGAGCCAGGCGGCAAGCAAGTTTTTCATCCTTCCAGAACTCACCCTCAGGCAACGCCCAACCCAATTCGTCGCTTAACCACTGTCGCCAGCCGACGGCCTGCGTTTTTTTATTCTGGCATTGCTGCTGCCAGGCCTCGATAAGGAGGTGCTGACGCGCAGCACTGCCTGTTTCGAGCTGGCTAATACGTGGGATCTTCCCTCCACTTTGCTGAAGAATATACAGCGCTAATGAGTGAAACGTCCGGGCCGTGATAGCCTCTGCGTGCAGGCGTTGGGCTATTCGCTCGTCTATTTCCCGCGCGGCATTGCGCCCAAAAGCCAACAGCAAAATTTGTTCAGGTAGTGCCTCCTGGCGCAATAAAAGCCAGCCGGCGCGCGCTACTAGTACGGACGTTTTTCCGCTACCGGCGCCGGCCAATACCAATAAAGAAGATTCACCGTTAACCACCGCCCGCGCCTGTGAAACATTCAACGGGGCGCTTTCTTTCGTTTCAAAAAAATCACGGTGTTCCTGCAGCATTTGGTGCGTCCAGGCATCATTTTGCTGCTCCCGGTAAGTTTCGCCTTCCTTCAGCCATGCCTGGCACCGTCGCCACAGTGTTCGACAGTGTTCAAACTCATCAAGGCGCGCAGCTGGAAAAGGAAGCGCCTGGCAGGCCTCGCGAATACCGCCCTGTATTACCGCCAAATCCTCACGCCTTAGCCAATGCTGATTGCCTGCTATTAACGCTACAGCCTCCAGTTGCTGACGCAATACGCTGGCGGCAATTTCACTCATCTCTGCGCTCCAGCGCTGCCAGCATTGATTGAGATGATGGAAAAAACGCTGCGTGGCATTCCATTCCGTGCCATGCAGACGCACAACCTGATGCTGCGGCAGTTCAAACTCCAGCTCCCCCCATACCAACCCACGCTTACAGTGAATGGCTAATAGTTGATTGAAAGGAATAAGGTACTGATGCCGTTCGCCTGAAACTTTAACGCCTGCATTAAGCATACGCACGCGATTGTACGGATGTTGTGCTAAATGTTTGCCTATCGCGGTTGCTTTTAATTCCATGCCAGTCACAGCCCTGCCCGAGTGATTTTTTGAAATATTGAGTTTACCCGCCGTAGAACCCCCGCTCCAGACAAAAACACGGTACAATCATTTCTCTCATCGCTCCGGATACGTTTTATTATACTTGGGTAATTTATGCGCACCGTACTGAATATCCTTAATTTTATTTTGGGCGGTTTTTTAACCACCGCTTCATGGCTGTTGGCCACAATCGTCAGTATCATCCTAATATTTACATTACCGTTAACGCGTTCATGCTGGGAAATAACAAAGCTATCTTTGCTGCCCTACGGTAACGAAGCTGTTCATGTGGACGTTTTGTATCCCGCACGAAAGAATGCACTCATGAATACCGGCGGTACGCTGCTAAATATTTTGTGGGTTATCTTTTTTGGCTGGTGGCTTTGTCTACTCCACATTGGCGCAGGGATTGCCCAGTGCCTGACGCTAATCGGTATACCAGTCGGTATCGCCAATTTTAAAATAGCGGCAATTGCACTTTGGCCCGTAGGACGCCGCGTAGTGTCTATTGAAACGGCCCGCGCCGCCCGTGAAGCGAACGCGCGTCATTCTTTCTCCCAATAAGCGGTCAACCTGCGTGGTGAAACTTAGCCCATTGCTGCAACGCTATACCGGTAATAGCGCCTGGCTTTACAATGTTCGCATACTTATCGCTCTAAGCGGATGCGCAGCATTTCCCTGGTGGCTTAATGAAGTTAAATTGACTATCCCGCTAACGCTCGGCGTTGTTGCCGCCGCGCTGGCGGATTTAGACGATCGTTTAGCCGGGCGCCTGCGCAATCTCATTATTACGCTAATCAGCTTCTTTGTCGCTTCAGTGTCCGTAGAGCTGCTTTTCCCTATGCCAGTCTTTTTTACCGTGGGGTTAATGTTATCAACCAGTGGCTTTATTCTGTTAGGCAGCCTGGGACAGCGTTATGCAACTATTGCATTCGGCGCACTGCTGATTGCTATCTATACCATGCTGGGCTTTTCCTTATTTCATACCTGGTATCAACAGCCTTTGTTATTGCTTGCGGGGGCTATCTGGTACAATCTGCTTACCCTTGTCGGGCACCTCATATTTCCCATACGCCCGGCACAGGATAGTCTATCCCAAAGCTATGGCGAACTTGCGCATTATCTTGAGCTTAAGTCCCGGCTGTTTGATCCCGATATTGAAGATGATAGCCAGGCATTATTACTCGATCTGGCTATGGCTAATGGCCGTCTGGTCGCCACACTTAATCAGACAAAAGCGATTTTACTCACCCGCCTGCGCGGCGATCGCGGACAGCGGGGAACGCGTCGCGCGCTTCACTACTACTTCACAGCTCAGGATATCCACGAGCGGGCCAATGCCTCACATATCCAGTATCAGGCGCTGCGCGATAAATTTCGCCACAGCGATGTAATGTTTCGTTTCCAGCGGTTGTTATCAATGCAGGCCCAGGCTTGCCAGCAGCTATCCCGTGCAATTTTATTACGTACGCCATACCGCCACGACGCACGTTTTGAACGTTATTTCACGCATCTGGACACCGCGCTGGAGCGTTTATCCCCGCTTGATATAACCACCGCTGAACGCGAAGCTATTCGCTTTCTTATCAGAAATCTGCGAGCTATAGATACGCAACTCGCCACAATTGAGTCTGAGCAGTCTGCAATAGTTCAACGGGTTAGCGATCCTGAAAACCAGCTCGCAGATGATAGTTTAAACAGTATCCATGATATGTGGTTGCGAATAAAACATACGATTACGCCTGAATCAGCGCTTTTTCGTCACGCGGTGCGGATGTCTTTAGTGCTGTGTCTTGGGTATATTTTTATACAGTTAACGGGGCTAAAACATGGCTACTGGATATTGCTTACCAGCCTGTTTGTCTGCCAACCCAACTATAATGCAACTCGCCACCGTCTAAAACTGCGTATAATAGGAACGCTGCTTGGGGTAGCTATCGGCATTCCTATATTACTTCTGGTGCCTTCAATTGAAGGGCAATTACTTTTAATTGTTCTGAGCGGCGTCCTTTTTTTTGCATTTCGCAATATACAATATGCTCACGCAACATTATTTATTACCCTGCTGGTACTGCTGTGTTTTAACCTTCTGGGTGAAGGCTTTATTGTTGCAATACCGCGCATTATTGACACACTTATTGGATGTGCTATCGCATGGACTGCGGTTAGTTTTATTTGGCCAGACTGGCGTTTCCGGCGCCTCCCTTCGGTCGTTGAACGCGCCTTTCAGGCAAACTGCCGCTACCTCGATGCGATTATGGAACAATATCACCAGGGACGTGATAACCGTCTGGATTATCGTATTGCCCGGCGTAATGCTCATAATCAGGATGCTGAGTTCGCCTCTGTGGTATCTAATATGTCCACTGAACCCAATGTTAAACCTGAAATACGTGAAGCAGCATTCCGCTTACTTTGCCTGAATCATACTTTTAATAGCTATATTTCAACGCTGGGAGCTCATCGGGAAAAACTCTGCGATGCCGAAACGCTCACACTTCTGGATGAAACGGTATGCTATATCGATAGCACGCTAAATTTCAGCACTGATGTAAACAATGAAAATATTCAGCACACACTTAAAGCGATAATTCAACGCCTTGAGCACAGTGCTTTCCGGGTAGACAACAAAAAAACCCTGGTCATACAGCAGATTGGATTGCTGGTATCACTGATACCTGAACTATCTCAGTGCCAAAAACAAATTTGTCATTTGCCGGAATAATTATCATCCTGGTGCATTTGATCTGCCGCCCATTCCAGTAGCTCCTGCTTTAGCTGAGCCGGAAGCGCGGCGGCATGCTGCCCGGTTAAAGCGCCGGCAAGGGCCAGCAGAATTCTAATTCCCGCAGTTTTATTTATTTTGCGTAACCGTAACCACCCTTCGCGTGCGCCCGTCGCCCGTAAGGTTTCAACATCATGTATACCTGCCAGCCACAGCATATTTTCAAGACTATAATTGAGATTCGGTAAATCTTTCAGGCGGCCACCGGCGGCACGCTTTTGTTTTTCATTTTGCGCGCCTTCTAATGCCAGCTTTGAAAGTTGTCAACAACGGGTAAAAAGTGATCCACTTACCGTCACCACCAACGGTCTAA
>CALYPF010000083.1 GCA_945271245.1 uncultured Enterobacteriaceae bacterium
CTGGATCAGTTTTCAACCGCTGGGGTGGATCAGTTTTGCACCGTTGGTAACAGAAGAATGCCCATGGCGGAATATCTCTGCTTACTCACCGCAGGTAGACCAACACGGGGCTTTACAGGCGTTCATCACAGGTATATTGGCGTTGCAAATAGCATATAGTTTGGACGCCAAAGTATCGATTCAGGAGCCTTAAAGACAGGCCGGGCAAGGAGCTTTACCGGACAATCTACATTCTATGCGGAATAAAGGATTGTGAAGTTCCGGAGGTAAATGTTCAGCCAGCTCATATACATCTGTGGTCATCGTCCCACCTAAAACCTCAATATCAACGCTAACGGGTCATTTGAAAGGTCGCAGTACCATCAGGCTCTGTAATCGTTTTCCACCCATCGGGAAGAAGCTCCGGGGAAACCATTTTTGGCGCCGTGGGTACTTTAGATACGGCAGGTGTGAACGAAGAAATACTCAGAAGATATGTGCGACATCAGGAGAAAACGGAACAAACACATGAACAGCAGATGGAATTGCCAGAGCAATAAGCGGAAGGTGACAATAGCTCACCTTACAGGGGGCATCTCAAAAGCCTCTTTCTATAAGTAAGGTGGTCTTTTATTGCCGACTGAAAATCACTTCCTGTGGGCGTGGTCATCAACAGGTTTTGGCTCTGCCCTGCTGTTTTGGGACTTAAATCTTACAAGACTGGCAGAGGCTTTTTTAAGGGATTTGGTGCGCCCCTGAGGGGCATCAAAGCAATGCCGCCTTCTATGAAGGCGGATTTTTACTTAGTTTAGTGGCTATCGATAAATGCGATTTTTAATATAAACAGTAGCGCGACCACAACCACGCACAGACTAAGATCGCGAAAGCGCCCGGTGAATATTTTCATGATGCAATAGGAAATGAACCCCATCGCAATACCTTCAGTAATAGAGAAACTAAAAGGCATCATTACTGCGGTAATAAAAGCGGGCACCGCTTCAGTTAAATCCTGCCACTGAACGCGCGCCAGACTTGACGTCATGAGTACGCCCACATAAATAAGCGCTCCGGCCGCCGCATAGGGGGGTACCATTCCAGCCAGTGGAGCCAAGAAAATAACCAGTAAAAACAATAGGCCAACGACAACGGCCGTTAACCCGGTACGCCCGCCTACCGACACGCCCGACGTAGACTCCACAAATGCCGTCACTGAAGAGGTGCCAATAAAAGAGCCGGCAACGGACGAAAGGCTATCGACAAATAGCGCCTGTTTCATACGCGGAAAAGTGCCCTTCTCATCGGTTAACCCGGCTTTATCCGTAACTCCAATCAGGGTTCCGGAAGAATCAAACAGGTTGACCAACATAAAAGAAAAAATCACGCCCGCCAGCCCCAGATTCAAAGACCCCGCCAAATCAACGTGCCCTACAACGGAAGTTATATCGGGCGGAAGCGACACGACACCGCCATAGTGCACATCGCCAAACAGCAACCCAAGAACGGTCGTAACAACAATTGAGACAAGCACGGCTGCATGAATATTACGCGAAGCGAGGATAGCAATAATAAAAAAGCCCAGAATCCCCAGCAACACACTATGAGACGCCAGCGCCCCCACTGAGACCAAGGTTTCCGGGCTGGCGACAATCACTCCGGCATTTTTTAGCCCCATCATGCCAATAAACAGGCCAATTCCACTGGTGATGCCTACGCGTAAACTCAGCGGAATATTGGCTATCATCCAGTAGCGAATACGGAAAACGGTGAGTAATAGCAAACCGACTGCGCCCCAAAAAATCGCGCCCATGCCAACCTGCCAGGAAAGCCCCATCGCGCCCACCACTACAAACGCAAAAAAAGCATTCAACCCCATCGCCGGTGCCAGCGCGACTGGCAGGTTCGCGATAAAGCCCATCAAAATACTGCCCAATGCAGCAATCAGGCAGGTGGTAACAAACACCGCCTGAGTATCCATGCCCGCAGCGCCTAAAATTTGCGGGTTAACGAATACGATATAGACCATCGTCAGGAAGGTCGTAAAACCGGCGATTACCTCTGTACGCGCCGTAGTACCGTGGCTGCGCAATTTGAACACGCGTTCAAGCAGCCCGGAGGGTGCATCCCGGCGTATCTGTTGTTGGCTCATGTTTGTTTCCGAACGTTTAAGGAGGTCGACCAGGCCGCTATCCTATACCAAAACGAATGTGAATTAATGCCGAATTAGCAAATTTTTAGGGCTTATTTCCTATACGGCATCGATTGCGTAGCGCAAACATCGTAAAGTAAACGCCTAATATTCAAAAACAGGAAAAGGTATGTCTCAGATTGATGCAGTATTTTTCGATTGCGACGGTACCCTGGTGGACAGTGAAGTCATTTGCTCTCGCGCCTATGTTCATATGTTCGCCGAAAGCGGCATACATCTGGAACTGGAAGAGGTTTTCAAACGCTTTAAGGGCGTAAAGCTCTACGAAATCATCAATACTATCAGCAAAGAATATGGCGCTCAGCTTTCACCCTCTACGCTGGAACCCGTATATCGTGCTGAAGTCGCGCGGCTCTTCGAGAGTGAATTGCAGGTAATTCCCGGAGCGCCAGAGCTGCTTAACCAAATTACGGTGCCTATGTGCGTAGTATCCAATGGCCCTGTCAGCAAAATGCAGCACTCGCTTGGCAACACCAATATGCTGCACCATTTTCCAAATAAATTGTTTAGCGGTTATGACATTCAGGCGTGGAAGCCCGATCCGGCGCTTATGTATCATGCGGCGGCGGCAATGGATGTTGCCACCGAACGCTGCATACTGGTTGATGACTCTGTCGCCGGTGCGCAGTCGGGAATAGCCGCCGGAATGTCGGTGTTCTATTTCTGCGCCGATCCGCATAATAAACCGATAAACCACCCTAATGTGACGACATTTAAGCATCTTAGTGAGCTGCCTGCACTATGGAGGCCCGCGGCTGGTCGTTAACGCGATAGGCAAAATACGGTTCGAAGTAATGCTTTAATTTTATTTAAAAGCTCCCCTTATTAAAATAATAAGGGGAGCTTTTGTAATTAATTTTTTTATTAACTGAATTGCTATTAATCCAGGGTTTTACGGTAGGTTTTCAATCCAATAAAAATAACAACGGCGGATAAGATAAATAAAGGCAGTAAATCAGGTAACAGCTCAATGAGTGTGTAGCCTTTCAGCATAATCCCTTTAATCAACCGGATAAAATAAGTTAGCGGGAGGCATGAACCTATCGCCTGCGCCCAAACAGGCATACTGATAAAAGGGCTGATAAACCCAGACAACATCACCGACGGAATAAAATAGAAAGAGGACATTTGTAAAGCCTGCAACTGACTTTGCGCCACGCCAGAGATAGTAATCCCTAGCGACAGACATAAAAAAATATACATAATTAAGACTGAGAACAACAGAAAAACATTTCCCATTAGAGGAATTTTAAATAAGTAAACTGCAAAAACAAGTATCAGTACAGACTGGAAAATACCAATAAGAATATAAGGTGTTATTTTACCCAAAACGACTTCCAGCCCGGTGACAGGTGAAACCAATAAGTTTTCAATGGCGCCGCTTTCTCTCTCCCTGGTAATAGCAAGAGCCGTCATCAAAATAAGTGTAGTGCTCAATATCGAACCAATAATTCCTGGGATCGTATTATATTGAGTAATACCTTCCGGATTAAACATTTTATGGATAACTAACTCAAAAACATCCTCACCCTGATTGGTAGTTAATGCATCGGGTAAATCATGCTGAAAAGCATTTTTGGATACCTGTACAATAGCGCTCAATGCATTGCCTATCGCCATTGGATCGATAGCATCGCCCTGAATAAGTAATTTTGGTTTCTCTCCTTTTAATATCCTTTCTGAGAACCCTTCCGGGATAGTGAGAATAAAAATAACATCGCCATTAATGAATGCTTTTTTAGCCTCCGGCTCGGATGAGAAAGGAATCATTGAGAAGTAGTCAGTATTTTGGGTCGCACTGATAAATACCTGGCTAAATCGCCCTGTATCATAGTTAAGCAACGCGGTAGGAACCCTGTGTGGATCCATATTCACAGCATACCCCAAAATAATAAGTTGAAATAATGGCGTAAGAAAAATCATACCAATGCTGATTTTATCTCTTCTCAATTCATGTAGTTCTTTAATAACAATACCGATCCAGCGTGTTATAGAAAAATTAAGTTTCATTTTTTTCATCATTCGATTTCATTAACCAAGTGAAGGCATCTTCCAGATTCGTATCGACTTTACTGAACTGATATTCTCGGGTTAAGTTTTGGGAGATAATTTCTCCCAATTTTCTTTCATCGCGTGAGGTAACAAACAATTTATTTCCAAAAATTACGGTTTGTTCTATTGAAGGAAATTCCAAGAGTCGGCTTTCTATTTCACTCAAGTTTGTTCCAGTTATCTGTATTGTCGTTAGATTCTGCGCTTTAATAATATCCTGAATTGTTCCACTGGCGAGTAATTGTCCATAAGATAGGTATGCTACTTTATGGCATCGCTCCGCTTCATCCATATAATGCGTACTCACAAGAATGGAAATACCTTCATCGGATAAACGATGTAACGTTTGCCAAAATTCACGTCTTGCTTTTGGATCGACCCCAGCCGTAGGTTCATCTAAAAATAATAGTGAAGGCTGGTGTAACATGCAGGCAGCTAACGCCATTCTTTGTTTCCAGCCTCCGGAAAGGTATTTTGCCAATTGATCCTGGCGAGCCGTTAAACCTAAATCAGTCAGCGTTTTCTCAACTCGCTGTGTTCTCTGATCCAAGTTATGAAGCCTGGCGACAAAAAGCAGATTTTCTTTAATGGTCAAATTTCCCCACATTGAAAAATGCTGTGTCATATAACCAATGCGCTTTTTTATGTCATCGCTTTGGGTAAATATATCCATATCAAGACAGCGCCCGCTACCCGAATCCGGTGTAATAAGCCCACACATCATGCGTATTGATGTCGTTTTTCCACTGCCATTAGGCCCTAAAAAGCCATAGATCTCGCCTTTATGTACCTGGAGCGAAAAATCTTTAACCACATGATTTTTAGCAAAATGTTTATTTAGCTTTCGGACATCGATACACAAATCACTCATGAGGAACTGGCTCCACGCGCACAGGTTGGCCAATTCTTATATTCATAGCCTGATTTATATCAGGAATAGCCTCTACCATAAAAATAAGCTTCTCTCTGCGGGAGGTACTATAAATTACGGGCGGTGTATACTCAGCCTGAGGGCTAATGTAGTTTATTTTCCCGGATACGGTTTTATGAACCCCATCGCTGTAAATTTTGACCTTCATACCCACATGGAATTTTGCTAATGTTGATTCTGGAAAAAAAAAACGTATTTTTATATTTTCAGGGGGAAGCAGACTAATTATAGGTCGCCCTGCAACAGGACGTTCACCAGGTCGATATATAACATCGTATATCAATGCATCCTGAGGCGCAGAAATAAAGGTTTGCTGAAGATCCCATTCTGCTTTATCTAACTGTAATTTAGCTGATTCTACGCGTGATCTTTGATTACGAATCTGTTCATCGCGCGCAGGCAGGTTTTTAGCCACCAATTGCCTGGATAATTCTTTAACTTGCGCCGATTTCTGCGCAAAATCATTATTAAAATTATCCCATTCCGCTTCAGAAACAACCCGCTTAGAATACAGTGGTCGATACCTCTCTAGCTGACTCTTGGCAAGTTTAAGCGCCGCTTTAGCCCTTTCAAGTTGGGCTCGAATAAGATCTAATTCTTCTGGGCGCTCACCAGACTGCATATTATGAAGAGATGAAACTTCAGCTCGATAATTCTTTTCAGCTATTTTTTTTGCATTTTCACTCGGGAAATCATCCATTTTAACTAAACGCTCCCCTTTCTTTACAGTTTCACCTTTTTCTACGTAGATCTGGGAAACTTTCTCTGACATGTTGTAAGACAGATAAACAAAGTCTCCATAAGAATAGCCAGGAAAAAGCTGGCTATTAGTATCCTTACATCCTATGAGTAAGGTTGTTAATATAGTTAATATCCCTATCACAAATCGCATAACTATTTTCTCTAATTCAATTACGTAAGTCTTAATAGATACAAAGTTAGTTAATTATTGCCATCTACACTGTAAACAAAGTGCTTGATATATATTTCTTTCAACTTCGAAAGTTCATAGGTATTAAGCGCTGCAATTGAATTAAAGTGGTCATCTTTTACAAAAGCATGTATTTTAGAACCACCTGGTTGAAACCACCTAGCCGCTTGTTTGTATGGCCATGGAAGATCTTTTCCATGTTTTTTTTTTTCTTCATTTAGTTTTTTCCAATCAGCATCAAAATTATCACCGCTGAAAATATTATCAATACTACTACAATCAAATCCATATGAGCCATTAATGGAACATAACAAGTTCCCTTCTGAAAAATACTTCTGATAAAAAGAAACAATTAACTTCTGAGCATCAGTTGGGTAAGACTGAGATATGGATAATACACCTAATAGGTTCTTGCACCGTGGGTACTTTGCAATAAAGCAAAAGATTCCTTTCCATAGTACATCAATAGCATTTGTTTTTTGGTATTGATGTTGGACAAACCCACGGCCAATTTCGATACTTGACTCTAAATTTGGAATTAGGCCTTCTTGATAATTAAATAAAGAGTAGCTATAAAGACCAGCAAACCCTTTGTTTTTAATTTGCTCATCTATATATATTACCCTGTATGCTCCCGCAATTTCTAACGTATTTGGATCCCACAAAATAATATGATAATAATCTCTATCATAGATATCGTTATCACGAAGCGCACCTGTGCCAGCACCAATAGATCGATAAGAAATTTCTCTAAGTCGCCCAATTTCCCGCAATACTGCTGAATAAGATGACCCATTATAATGATAAAGATAAACAATTTTACCATCTGACATTCTTTTTAGAATTTCGCATTCATTCAATTCTGAAATTAAAAAAGAGCGTTTTTCCGGTATCGCAACTGGGGGAAGCTCGGGCACTATGCCTTTTTTCCCATTTCCGGATAGAAATAAATGTCGCTGTATTTTTGCTGCTATATCAGAATAATCATTATCGGATTTCTTAATCTTCGATAAATCGATTTGTTTACACACGGTGATCCGCAGACGATTGCCGCGTTGCCTCAATGCCTCTCTCATTATCGTCAGATTAGATAATGGGCGATAAATTAATGCCGTAATATAATACCGGATACTATTTCGACCATGGATATGTATTGGTACTATCGCCGCTTTTGCCTTAATAGCTAGCTGAATAAAGCCCGCATGCCACGGAGATTCACGCAGCCCGGTTAACCCCGCACTTGCCAGACGCCCAGAAGGACATATAATAAGAACACCACCATTTTTAAGATGATCATTCATCTCTTTATATTCTTTTCTCCCCATGCTTCCATTCATATTATGAATGCCAATTGTCAGCTCTTTAACCTGAGGAAAAATAATCGTCAGTAAATGATTAGCGATAAATTTAATATCAGTACGCACTTTAGAGATCGTTTTTATAAGAGAAATACCATCAGCTAAAGTTGGGTGGTTAGAAACTACAATGACTGGGCCAGTAGCTGGTATTTTATTATATGCATCGCTATTTATATCAATATTTAATTCAAAGGTATCAATAACAGACTCTACCCAAGTAATACCTGTCGCTGCTTCATTTTTTTCAAGTAAATGAGTTACAGATTTCTCTGAGAAAATCCATGTTATCAACTTATGTTGCCAGGGAGACAACTTCTTACCAGGTAAAAACTCATTAATTATTTTATTTATAATTTCCATTTAAAAATCCTGACATCCCTATTCAATGTTAAAATTACTAACCATTCAATTTTTACGATAATATCGAAAGCATGTGTGTATTCTATTTTTATAGATTCACATAAATAGCCACCCGTATAAGTCGAAATGAAAATCAAATTGTACAGAGATACTATATATCAGAAGGAGGGATTTCTCATTCGTTATTCCAGGTAGATATATTTATGATTTAATAATATTTTTAATCATTTTATAAAATACCCACTTAGAAAAATTTATTTATATTAGATATTCATTGAGAGGTAACAATAATATAAAAATATCGACAATCGAGATAGGGGCTGCAATAATAATCTTTAAAAACAACAAGTTAATATATAAAACACATCCTTTAGCATCACTTTTTATTAAGTATTGTTATAAATTAATAACAATTTTTTATTAATAACCTATTTTCCCATATAGCGTCTTACGCATTATCGCTCGTAATTTTATTTAACCGATTACTTTCTCAGGTGAAACTAAACGATAACTTTCATTATTAATGCTATTAATTTTTAATAAATAATCGTCATGGATAGTACTTGCTATTAATAATTATTGTCTACAAAATCATTCCCGGAGAGTCGCCGCTCTATTTCATCACCATTGATATGTCTGAAATCATGCCCTTTTACAAAATAGAATATAAACTCACAGATGTTTTGACAGCGATCGCCAATGCGTTCAATCGAGCGCGCGCAAAACAAAGCAGTTAATACATTGGGAATGGTTCGGGGATCTTCCATCATGTATGTCATAAGCTCACGAACAATACTTTCATATTCACGATCGATTTTTTGATCTTCATGGTAGATTCGAATAGCGTCTTCGATATCCATTCTTGCAAACGCATCCAGAACATCGTGTAGCATCTGTATTGCATGTCGGCCTAAGGATTCCAGGCTTACAATTAATGGCCGATGCTGCTGCGTAAAACTTTCCAGCGCGGTACGGCATATCTTATCTGCCACATCGCCAATTCGCTCGAGTTCAGAGGTAGTTTTAATGATTGCCATTATCAGCCGTAAATCACCGGCCGCTGGCTGTCGCCTGGCAATGATACGTACACAGGCTTCATCAATACTCACCTCCAGCAAATTAACTTCTTTATCACCATCGATAACACGCAGCGCCTGCTGACTATCCTGATTAAGCATCGCCGTAATCGCATCGGTTAGCTGTTGTTCAACCAGCCCACCCATACTCATTACCTGCGTGCAGATATGCGCCAATTCGGCATTGAATTGACCAGAGATGTGGTTATGCAAATTAAGATTATCCATTGGGTTTTCCAGGTACAGTTGTCGTAAAAATGGCCCAAATATTATTAACCGTAGCGGCCGGTAATATAATCTTCAGTTTTCTTATGCGCCGGTCGAGTAAAAAGAGTATCGGTATCACTAAATTCAATTAATTCACCAAGGTACATAAAAGCGGTTTTATCGGAACAGCGTGCCGCCTGCTGCATATTGTGTGTTACTATGACAACGGCATAATCCTTTTTCAACTCAGTAATTAATTCTTCAATGCGCCCGGTAGAGATAGGGTCGAGTGCAGAACAGGGCTCATCTAAAAGTAATACCTCCGGTTGTATTGCTATTGCACGCGCAATACATAATCGCTGCTGCTGACCTCCAGAAAGCGAATATCCGCTTTGATGAATTTTGTCTTTTGTTTCGTTCCACAATGCGGCTTGCGTTAATGCCCATTGCACGCGTTCATCCATATCCGCGCGCGATAATTTTTCAAATAACCTTACTCCAAAGGCGATATTGTCATAAATAGACATGGGAAACGGCGTTGGTTTTTGAAACACCATCCCCACTCTGGCTCGTAATAAAGAAATATCTTGCTGTTGAGTAAGTATATTTTCTCTATCCAGAAATATATCACCTTCAGCCCGCTGCTCAGGGTATAACGCGTACATTTTATTTAGAGTACGCAGTAAAGTAGATTTACCACACCCTGAAGGCCCAATAAAAGCCGTTACCTGTTGTGATGAAATATCCATGCTGATGTTTTTCAGAGCCTGATATTTTCCATACCAAAAATTTAGATTTCTAATCCTTATTTTTTCACAATACGTGGTCTCAACATGCATATCTATCGCCCTGTATTTATCCGGAATTATTTTTAGTAAAAAGAACCCGCGCAAGAATATTCAGTAGTAGTACACATAGCGTAATAATAAGTACGCCAGCCCATGCCAGTTGCTGCCAGCCGGTAAACGGACTCATTGCGAATTTAAATATTGTCACCGGTAAATTCGCCAGCGGCTGCATCATATCGGTGCTCCAGAACTGATTTGACAGCGAAGTAAAAAGTAGCGGGGCGGTCTCACCGGCAATACGAGCAATCGCCAGCATAACTCCCGTCACAACGCCAGGTACAGCGGCTTTAAGGGTAATAGCGGTAACTATTTTCCACTTTGGTGCTCCCAGCGCATAAGCCGCTTCACGTAAACTATCTGGCACCAGTTTCAACATATTTTCCGTGGTTCGTATAACAATCGGTACCTGTAACAACGCCAGCGCTACTACCCCAGCCCATCCCGAAAAATGCTGCATACGGGCAACCATGATGGTGTAAACAAATAACCCAACTACGATTGAAGGCGCAGACAGTAAGATATCGTTAATAAAACGAATCGTCCCCGCCAGCGCTGAACTACGCCCGTATTCAGCCAGATATATGCCGGCTAAAATACCCACCGGGGTGCCGGCTATCGTTGCCCATAAAAGCAGAAGCCCGCTGCCAGCCAGCGCATTCGCAAGTCCCCCTTGTTCGCTATTGGGTGGGGGTGTCATGTTGGTAAAAACACTCAGTGATAAACCTTCAACGCCCCGCGTCACTGTGGAAAATAAAATCCAGCATAGCCAGAACAGGCCAAATATCATTGCAGCCATAGATAATGTAAGCGCTATTCCATTTTTTACACGCCTGCGGGACTGCATTCGCTGCCGCGTAGCCAATAACTGAACTCGTGTTTCTGGCTTATTCATGTCTGCCGACCTTCATTTCTGCCTAAGCGCGCGACCAGGAGCCGGGAAAGAACCAGCACAATAAACGTAATTACAAACAAAATAAGCCCAAGTTCCATGAGCGCAGAGGAATGTAATCCCGACTCTGCTTCAGCAAATTCGTTCGCCAGCGCCGATGTAATGCTGTTGCCCGGCATATATAAGGAAGCGCTGTCCAGTTGCCAGGTGTTACCGATAATAAATGTGACTGCCATGGTTTCTCCCAGCGCCCGCCCCAGACCCAGCATCACGCCGCCGATAACGCCATTTTTGGTATAAGGCAAAACGATATGCCAAATAACCTCCCACGTTGTGCAGCCAACGCCATACGCGGATTCTTTCATCATGGCAGGGGTTTGTTCGAAAACATCGCGCATCACTGAGGCAATATACGGCACTATCATAATCGCCAGGATGATACCGGCGGCCAGTAATCCAATACCAAAAGCCGGACCAGAAAAAAGCGCACCAATAAACGGAACCGTAGATACAATCTGCCCTAGAGGCGCCTGAAACCAGGTAGCAAATAGCGGGGCAAAAATAAATAGTCCCCACATTCCGTAAACGATACTGGGAATAGCGGCAAGCAGCTCAATGGCGATGCCTAAAGGCCGACGTAGCCAGCGCGGCGCAAGTTCAGTCAAAAATAATGCGATGCCAAAGCTTACGGGAACCGCAATAATCAATGCGATAAAAGAGGTTACCAGCGTGCCGTAAACCGGCACCAGTGCGCCAAATATTTCATTCGGCGCATCCCACTCTTTCGACCAGAGAAATGCAATGCCGAACTTTTCCATACTCGGCACCGAAGCTACGATTAGCGAAACAATGATACCGCCCATAAATAGCAATATGACCAGCGCTGCCAGTCTGACCAGGGTGCCAAATACTAGGTCCGCTCGCTTCCCCGAAAATTTCCGCGCACGCATTATTGTCACCATAACGTTATCTTTTCAGGTTGTGATAGGAATACTGACGAATGGGCTTAATAAAGCGACTTCCCGTGCTCGTCTTTTAATGCGGTTTTCCATACCAGACGAATTTGCTGAACAACCTCATCTGGCAGCGTGGCATAATCCAGCGCTTTAGCGTCTTTACCACCGGTTTTCCACGCCCAGTCAAAGAATTTTAATACTTCGCGGGTCTGGCCCGGGCGCTGCGTTTTTTTGGGTAAAAGAATAAATGTCGTTGAGGTTATCGGCCACGCATCCGCACCATTTTGATTAGTGAGATCCTGAGCAAATGAAGTTTCCCAGTCCGCGCCTTTTGCCGCATTTGAGAAATTCGTTTCGGTCGGGCTAACGGGTTTCCCATCTGCAGATATCAGGCGCGTCCAGGCCAGGCGATTTTGTTTCGCATATGCGTATTCCACATAGCCTATTGCGCCAGGTAAACGCTGTACGAACGCCGCAATACCATCATTTCTTTTACCGCCCAGTCCCACGGGCCATTTAACCGTAGTTCCTGAACCCACTTGTTTTTGCCAGGTCTCATTTACTTTTGATAGATAGCGGGTAAACACGTAAGAGGTGCCTGAACCATCTGCACGTCGAACTACGGCGATATTAATCGCCGGCAGGTTAACGCCCGGGTTGAGCGCTTTAATAGCCGGATCGTCCCATTTTTTTATTTTCCCAAGGTAAATATCACCAACCGCCGCGCCGTCTAACACCAGTTGGTCGCTTTTTATCCCGGGTATATTTACCGCCAGAACGACGCCACCGATAACCGTAGGGAATTGAAACAGACCATTTTCTTCAAGGTTTGCTTCCGAAAGCGGCGCATCTGAAGCACCAAAATCAACGGTATTAGCGATAATTTGCTTTACGCCCCCCGAAGAACCTATTCCCTGATAATTCACTTTTCCGCCCGTTGCTTTTTGGTAGCTATCGGCCCAGCGGGCGTAGACCGGCGCAGGAAACGTAGCCCCGGCTCCGGTGAGATTTACAGCAGCATAAGAAGAAAAGGCGGGTAACGAAAGGAGTGCGACAAAGGCAGTAAAAACTGGATAACGCAGCACATTCATAATATCTCCAGAATTGTCTGTTTTATTAGACCCAGGGAGCCACTTAATTACGCGAATGGCTTTATGTAGCAGGTATTAAAGGCCCGCTGCCATAAAAGAAAATAGGCCCTAAACATGACAGAGAAATGTCCGCAATATGACAGTTTTATGACAAAAAAGTACGCTCACCCAAGAGCAAAAATACCATATATAAATGATAAATAAGGAAATTCAGTATGATTAAGCCTCTTCTTTTTATTAGCACTTTACTTTGTACAACCTTTATTCTGCAGGCCACCGCAGCAGATAACATAAGGTTCTATAATTACGACTCTGGCTCAACGATACTAACAGGATCAGGCAGTCAAGATCATAACGGTTACTATAATATTTCTGTCTCAAATCTCAGTATCGATGCGGTCAATACAGCTGTGCAAAACGTCAATGCTCAACAAAAAACGATCGATGAGCTTAAAAATAAAAATGCCGCTCTGGAGAGTAATATTAAAGAAATAAGTAATGAGAATAGCAAGTTAAAAGGGGAGCTTGATAATATGAAGCGTGAAAGTGACACCTTAAAGCGCGATATAGAAAATAATAAACGCGATTATAGTGCGCTAAAAAATGAAATATCTCAGCTTAGCAGTAAGATAAAGTAGAGTTATAACGGTCTCTAAATTTATTGTATCCATTACTATGAATAATTAGCGGCTGTAACCTGAACCGTCACTAATCATATTTAATCCTAAAAAAACCGCCACATAAGTGGCGGCCAACAAGAAATAATAGTGATACACCATATCATTTACACACGCATAGTTCCTGTTATGATGTATCAACGCCAGGAGGAAAACAAATAACAGCAAACACCTTATAATTATATTGTTTATTTTATAATTATTTTTACTATTGCCATGTGTATAAAACCAATTAAATTTCTTACCACTCAACGTTTATCGCAGCGTTATAAGTAACGCCTTTAAAATCCTCGGTATTAGTAGACACACCGGCTTTTGCTGCGACATTATCATTAAAACGATAACCAGAGCCTACCGCAAGAGCATTCGTAGATTCATATCCACCAACCGACGTAGAGAGATTAAACCGGCCTACGCTGTATGGCTGGAATAAGCCAGATAAAGCGGCCTGTGAGGCAAATCCACGCTTCATTTTATTATCCAGGTTATCTACCCTATTATGCAAACTATTAATATCATTACGCATTTGGGCATTCTGTTGCGTTAGCGTACGATTGACAATCTGCTGCTGAGTATTAACCCCTTCCTGTTGATGATTCCACTGATCCTGCCGCTGGTTAACCGTCGATTGCTGCTGATTAACCGAGGCTTGTTGGTTGTTTATCGATTCCTGACTTTTGTTCCATGTAGACTGATTCGCATTGGTATCAGCCTGCTTCTGATTAATATCACGCTGCTGATTGTTCAGACCTTCCTGGGCCTTATTCCACGCTGATTGGCTATCATTAATAGCGGACTGTTTCTTATTTACAGCCTCCTGATCCTTAACATGCTGAGTCAGCGTCGAATCAATACTATCGACATTATTTTTTATATCAGAGAAATTTCCATTAGTAGCAGCCGATCCAGCATGACCATTGCTACTATCCACATTTGATGTCCAGTTGTTCCAGTCATTAGCATTCGCCACACTACTAACCATTACCCCTGACATAATTAAAGACAGCAATGATAATCTTTTCATAGTTATTTCCATTTTAAATGACATCCATAAGAACCACATAAAAGGAATTAAGATACAGCCTACAAATCAATTCCCATGCATTGAGATTATTCACAAAGAAGATTTAAACACAATACCAAAAACGAAAAAATAAAATGTATATGAATAGGTTAATGTAAATAATCTCAATATACACAATATAACAAAAACACAATAACTAATTGATTTTATTGTAAAAATCAAATCCATGTAACATTAAAATAAATTAAAATAATGTCTTTTCTTTAAGAAAAAAGGCCGGGCAAAATGATGATCTTTAGTTAAAGGTATAATAAACATTAAAAAGTTATTTTATATTATTAAACATTACCCCACTATCAGAGACGACATCCCGTTGTTTCTGCATTGATATTTTATTGTTGTCATCTCATTACCATGGTTACATGACAGCCGTGCTGCTTATGCTATATTCAGAAAAATGTTCATTACAATAGGAATAAAGCCATAAGAATGTATTCGGAGACATTAGTTCGTTATTCAAGAAATATGATAAAGAGAAATTATTCACAATTATCAATGTAGAAAATCGAGCAATAACTAACAATATCGCTTCATGCCGTGCAGGCTCGCATACAGATAGCTATTCTTATCCAGTATTAACTTGGTTGGTTATAGTGTCGGAGATTGCTATTACCTAATGGGAAGAAAACATGATATTGCCGAACAATGAATTTAGAACCATAGCTAATATTGAAACTCTGCTCAGTTTTGAGCGGAACTTCCCTACATTTCGAATAAAATTGCCGGGAGCACTTTAGGCCCTCTTCAGTCTTTCTCCCTTTAAACGGCGTGGAAACCCCGGAACGTTTTAGCATAAGCCAGTTTTTATAGGTTCCGCCAAAACTTCTGTTAATAACCCTGTATCCAGGGTTCGACTTTTCGCTAACAGTAAAAATCTTCCTTCATAGAAATAGAAGGCGGCACTGCTTTGATACCCGGGGGGGCATACCAAATTCTTTAAAAAAAGCCTCTGCCAGTCTTGTGAGATTTAAATCCCAAAACAACAGGGCAAAGCCAAAACCTGTTGATGACCACGCCCCCAGGACGCGGTTTTCAGTTGGCAATAAAAAACCCCGGATTTTATTCCGGGGTTTTTTAATACAATATTAACTCACTCAACCGTAACTGATTTCGCCAGATTGCGCGGCTGGTCTACATCAGTGCCTTTAATTAAAGCAACGTGATAAGACAGCAGTTGTAGCGGCACGGTATAAAATATCGGTGCAATCACCTCTTCAACGTGTGGCAATGAAATAACGTGCATTGTTTCACTATCAGTGAAACCTGCATTTTCATCGGCAAACACGTACAGGTGACCACCTCGCGCGCGAACCTCTTCAATATTCGACTTCAGCTTTTCCAGCAACTCATTGTTAGGCGCGACGACAATGACGGGCATATTGGCATCAATTAGCGCCAGCGGGCCGTGTTTGAGTTCACCAGCCGCATAGGCTTCTGCATGAATATAAGAAATTTCCTTCAGCTTGAGCGCGCCTTCCAGAGCGATGGGATACTGATCGCCACGCCCAAGAAACAGCGCATGCTGCTTATCAGAAAAATCCTCAGCCAATGTTTCAATTAGCTTGTCCTGAGAAAGCATTTGCTCAATACGGCTAGGTAAGGCCTGCAGAGCATGGACAATATCCTGCTCGATAGCGGCATCTACACCTTTCAGGCGCCCTATTTTTGCCACCAGCATCAATAGTACCGTTAACTGGGTAGTAAACGCCTTGGTAGAAGCCACGCCGATTTCCGTTCCCGCTTTAGTCATTAGCGCCAAATCAGACTCTCGCACCAGCGACGATCCGGCAACGTTACATATGGCAAGCGATCCTAAATATCCCAGCTCTTTAGACAAACGCAGTGCGGCCAGCGTATCTGCGGTTTCTCCCGACTGAGAAAGCGTTATCATTAGGCTATTGCGCCGCACGGCGGATTTGCGATAGCGAAACTCCGATGCGATTTCGACATCGCACGGTACGCCAGCCAGAGCTTCAAACCAGTAGCGCGACACCATTCCGGAGTTATAAGACGTGCCGCAGGCAACGATTTGGATATGTTCAACCTGAGAGAGCAGCTCATCCGCCTGTGGGCCAATTTCACTAAGATCGACGGAGCCATGATTAATTCGCCCGACCAGGATATTTTTTATCGCGTTTGGCTGTTCGTAAATTTCTTTTTGCATGTAGTGGCGATAGATCCCTTTATCACCCGCATCATATTGAAGGTTTGACTCCACTTCAGGGCGCGTTACCGCTTCCCCGGTGCGTGAAAAAATAGTCACGCTACGGCGAGTAACTTCTGCAATATCGCCTTCTTCAAGGAAGATAAACCGCCGGGTTACCGGTAGCAGAGCCAACTGATCGGAAGCAATAAAGTTCTCTCCCACCCCAAGGCCAATAACCAGTGGACTACCTGAGCGCGCGGCTAATAAAACATCGGGGTTGCGAGTATCTATAATTACAGTCCCGTATGCGCCACGTAATTGCGGGATTGCGCGCAGCACGGCATCGCGCAGCGATCCGCCCTGTTCCATTTCCCAGTGCACCAAGTGAGCAATCACTTCAGTATCGGTTTCTGAAGCAAAAACAAACCCGCGAGACTTTAACTCGTTGCGCAGTGGCTCGTAGTTTTCAATGATACCGTTATGCACTACTGCGATATGACCAGAAACATGAGGATGCGCGTTCGATTCTGAAGGCTCACCGTGCGTCGCCCAGCGCGTATGCGCTATACCAGTTCCACCGTGCAACGGCTGCGACTCCACCGCGCTAGCCAGCGCCTGCACTTTGCCGACACGTCGCAAACGGGACATATTTCCTTTATCATCAACAACTGCCAGACCCGCTGAGTCATAGCCGCGATATTCCAGACGGCGTAATCCTTCCAGCAGAATTTCTGCGATATCGCGTTGCGCTACTGCGCCAACAATTCCACACATAATATGAGTTCCTGATAACGGCGTTTCCGCCAGCGTTGTCGCTAACCTGTCATACCGGAATACCGGCTCCCCGAGCCTTGTAGAGATTGGGGTTTTTTATAGGAAGTACCTGGGGGAGAATTTATATGATTCCCTTCCCCGGGCCTCTTTATGAAAAAGAGACCGAAAAGCGCCTTGGCACCCCCTCGGACATGAGAGGATGCCAAATAAATACTATTTTTTCTTCGCCGGACGCTGCCAGCCTTGTTTGTGTACCTGAGGCACGCGGCTTAACACTAATTCGTTTTCCTGAATATCTCGCGTAACCGTAGTGCCAGCGGCTATCGTCGCCCCTGCGCCAACGGTAACCGGCGCGACCAGTTGCGTATCTGATCCTACAAAAACACCATCACCGATAATGGTTTTGAACTTATTAACACCATCATAGTTACAGGTGATGGTTCCTGCGCCAATATTCACGTTATCGCCAATATCTGCATCACCTAAATAGCTTAAATGCCCGGCTTTTGACCCCTTCCCGAGCCGCGCCTTTTTCATTTCAACAAAATTGCCTACGTGCGCACCAGTAGCAAGCTCAGCGCCCGGACGCAGACGGGCAAAAGGCCCGATCGAGCAATCAGACTCAAGCCTGGCGTCTTCAACAACGGAATAGGGGCTGATTTCGCAGTCATCAGCAATCACACTGTTTTTGATTACACATCCGGTGCCAATTTTAACGCGATGCCCGAGCGTAACGCTGCCTTCAATAATGACATTGGTATCAATCTCTACATCGCGCCCGTGAGCTAGCGTCCCACGTAAATCGAAACGAGCGGGATCGCGCAGCATAACGCCAGCCAGCAAAAGTTTCTCTCCCTGCTCGCGTTGATATTCTCTTTCAAGGCGAGATAACTGCAGGCGATTATTCACGCCTTCTACTTCGCTCAAACGCTCTGGCTGCACCGCAGAAATTTCCCGACCTTCTTGCCAGGCCATACCAATGACATCAGTAATATAATATTCGCCCTGCGCATTATTATTATCCAGACTGGCGAGCCAGCGTTTTAAATCCGCCCCGTTCGCAACCAAAATGCCGGTATTGATTTCCCTGATTTGGCGCTGCGTATCATTGGCGTCTTTATGCTCAACGATACCGCTAACTTTACCGTTATCCCGCGTAATACGGCCATAACCGGTAGGATTGTCTAGCTCAACGGTCAATAATCCAATTCCACCCTCAGGCTTCGCGGCACAAAGGCGCGTTAACGTTTCAGCGGAGATTAGCGGTACATCACCGTAAAGCATGAGTATGTCTTCGTCATCAGCAAAAAAAGGCGCGGCTTGCTGCATGGCATGCCCGGTACCCAACTGCTCACGCTGTTCCACCCAATTGAGAGATTCAGTTTTTAACGTTTGCTTGAGCAATTCTCCACCATGCCCGTAGACCAGATGAATATTGCGCGCCCCTAATTCTTCAGCTGTATCAATAACGTGCTGCACCATAGGCTTCCCCGCCAGAGTATGCAGTACCTTAGGTAAATCGGAGTACATGCGCGTTCCTTTACCAGCGGCAAGGATAACTACGCTTAAAATACTGTTTAACATATGCGTCCTGATTCTAACTTGTATGGAAAGTAAAACGACTTCACCCTAAAACTTCTACATATTTTTCATGTAAAAATGGTTTGCTGAAAAAGCAATCACTAAACCTGTCTCTACGGCTTTGCATTTCAGGCCTTCACTCAAAATAGAGCAAACAAAGCGCGGGAAAAATGCGCTGTAAGCAGCAAACATACCGGATATTGCAAGAATAACGCTTTTTTTTAACAGTAAAAGAAAACCTTTCATTGCTCGGCATCGCCAGGGGGGTACTTTACGTTTCTTTCGATGCCAATGGTGAAAGATGCAGACGAAAAAAACCTTCTTCATAGCAATTATTTTACAGAAAAAATACATATACCAATATAAAAGGCATGCTGAAATTCAGGAAAATAGCTCTATTATCTCTGCGTTGAGAAGCCAACATATATTCGGAAATTGCGTTACTTCTAGAGTAAAGATAATAATAGAATAAAATTAAACACAATCAACATTAATGCAACAATTATGAAAAATAAAAATAACATCTATCTTTTCAATAACTGAAGAAAACAAATTAAATTATTAAATAATAAACACTTCAATAAAAAACTGCGTTCATAATCAATCGAAAATTAATAATAAGAAATAAGCGGTAAAAATAAATCACTAACAAAATGACGATGCATTGATGATATTGCTCGTCAGGAAATAATAAGCAGCATAAAAGCAGCTGCAGGTGAAATTACATACAGGCTATCAGGAAGGTAGCATTTCAAACGACTTCAGGCATAAATAGCAACAATCAATTCAAGAGAACAAAATACGTCGCCTCAGTAAGGCTATTTACTTCTTTTGCCTGTTAAACCAAACATCGGACGGTCAGACAATGGCACGAATCAGGGATAAGATACACTACCCAATTAAAAACAATCTGTTAAAAGCAAAGTTACATCATATAAAAACCATTACAAACAATGAGTTATTTTTAATTCATAACACTAATTCAACGGCCGTCGGTAAAAGAGATTACTATGGATATTTTGCTGACTTCCAGAATGTAGTACTTCAATACGTATCAAAGTAGCGATAATTACATATCTGGATATACAAAAATAGTTCCACTCATTAGCTTCATATTTGTATAAGTCATAAACTGTAAATTATTATTTACCGACACACAGTGTTCTTGAAGGAAAACAGACAAAAGGAATATTGCTCATGTTAAGTAAAATGATAAAGAACTACTAATATAAGGTTGATAGCCACCTCATTGGCTGTTATCAAGAATGTTTCTCTATTGGGTAATGCTTTCGGCACACCATATTATTAACAGATTAACGAAATATAATAAAATGAAAGAGTTATTAAATATAAAATCTATCATCCCCCCGGTATTTAACCGAAACAGACATAGTTTAAATAACGGGACTTTTAATTGTCATACCCCACCGGGATCGCTATCAGCATTGGGATTATCTAAACACGCTGCCGGTATTTTGATGGTATTTATTCCTCCCAATACTCAATTTTCTTCAGTAAGCCGTAGCTTTCAACAATTTACGACAAACCGATTAACTGTCTTAACATTGTCTTCCAGCGGTGCACTAAGTAGTAGCGGCGAGCGCACCACTTATTGCGATAGCACTAGCCAGGAAGGGAGCTGGATTTATCTTCCACAAAAATTAATTTCACATCATGAATCACATATTGTTGATTTACATACTAAAGACACACAAAATGCCGCAGATCGCATTCAAGCAATTCAACGCGAATTAGAATCATTACGGGTAAATACGCCTTTATCTTCCGATCGTACTTTCGCCCTTATCTATTGCGATGGACTTTCAGCATCGGAAGGCTTTCTGATGCAGGCCTGGTATAATAGCGGGCGTTTTCCTTGCCTGGCTATTGGTGGCTCAGCAGGAGGGAGAATTGAATTTGATGGAACCTGGATAGGTATCGATAACCACGTACTTCAAGGTAAAGCCGTGATTGTTTTTTGCCAAATCGCGGAAGGGAAATCATTTGCGCCTTTTAAAAGCCAGAACTTCAAGCCAACGGCTAAAAGCTGGCTTATTGCCGAAGCCGATCCTATTGCTCGCACCGTCACATCAGTACTCGACGATAATGGGCAACAATATCCGTTCACCCATGCCCTGGCCGACCATTTAAATTGTTCTATTCACCAGCTTAGTGAACGACTTGAATCACTGACTTTTGGAGTTAAGTGTCAACAACGGGTAAAAAGTGATCCACTTACCGTCACCACCAACGGTCTA
>CALYPF010000084.1 GCA_945271245.1 uncultured Enterobacteriaceae bacterium
TGGATCAGTTTTCAACCGCTGGGGTGGATCAGTTTTGCACCGTTGGTAACAGCAGTGCCATCAGGCTCTATAATCGTTTTCCACACATCAGGAAGACGCGCTGGGGAAACCATTTTTGGCCCCGAGGGTAGTTTGTAGATACGGTCGATGTGAACGAAGAAATAATCAGAAGATATGTGCGACATCAGGAGAAAACGGAACAAGCACATGAACAGCAGATGGAATTGCCAGAGTAGTAAGCGGAAGGTGACAATATTTCCCTTACAGGGGCATTCTCAAAGGCCACCTTCTTAGAAGGTGGCCTTTTACATAGAGAAAACGGGACTTGGCCCTCATATTTATTGAGAATAAAGCGTTACAAACGGATAACAGCTATTTTTTAGCATCGCTGTTCTGCTCTCGTCGAATACAATTAACGCAGTCGTTATACCAGAAGGTTTTCATCATCGGCAGGAAGATAACTTTACAGATCGCGGTGAGCGATATTTTGCGCTGCTGTCTGTTAGCCCTTATTTACGGTAGTAATTCGGGAGCAAAATGCGTTTTTCTGGCGCGGCGTTACTTCCATTCCGGGATTTGAATTTTTACCCGACGGTATTGATTAATGGGATTTTTATGGGGCTTCTCATCAAAAAAAGAAAGTAGGCTACCTGCTAAAACAGCAAAGATAGCCCTCCTGCGCTGATTTAGCGATGAAACTCCCCTGCGGCTTCCGGCTGATATAGCAGTGCCAGAACTTCAATCCGGGCATTTTGGCCACCGGGCAATTGCCAGTCGATTTTATCACCTATACGTAAGCCCAGGAGCGCGGCCCCGATTGGCGCCAGCACGGATATTTGTTGGTTGCTGTCCGCCAGCGCGGCAGGATAAACCAGCGTGCGTGTGAATGTTTCGTCACTGTGCAGGTAGCGGAACTTGACCTGACTATTCATAGTCACCACATCGTGAGGCATGGCGTCAGAGGACAGAATCTCGGCGCGATCCAGCTCATTATATAGCGCTTCTGCAGCAGGTAAATTAGCGTAGTCTGGCCGTTCTAAAAGGTTGTCTAGTCGCTCAGCATCCAGGGAACTGATGACAATTTTAGGTCTGGGCATGGTCACTCCCTGTGACAAAGGCAGCGGTAGCTGCGTATTCGTTTCAACTAAAAGAAAACCCCTGCCGGATAACCATCAGGGGCTGACCTAATAGTATCGGGCATCAAAAGCAATTGCCAGCGAGCGATTTCAAACACGCTTTCTGGATATGGCAGTTAACGCGGCGCTATATCACAGGGCGACTGGTACCCGTTATTGCATATACCCCACCGCATCGAGCCTAAATTTAGCGCCGCAGTTACCGGGATGGGGCTGAGACTGAAAGCTTTTTGCATCGAGCGGTTGATTAATGGTTTCGGCATTTAACGTGATTTGAATTTCCGTCAGCCACCCAGGATTTCCGCTACAGGTGAGTTTTACCGCTTTAACGCTGGTATCACCGAACTGCTGGCGCAGCGCCTGGTTAAAGGCTTTGCGAGTGACGGTTTGCCCATAATGCGCATTTAAAAAATGGCCAAGAGTGCTTTGACGCAGCGTTTGATTAAGGCGAATCATCGTTGCGAAATACGCATTCGGCGAAAAACCAAAGCACGCACCGTGCTTGGCGAACTCATAGCGTTCAAGGCAGGAGCGACCGCCTGCGCCGGGCATAGCCTCGTTGAGCTTAGCCGCAAGCTGGGCATCAAGCTGAGGCGCTGGGGCCGCGCATTTTTGGGAGGCACGCGCTTCGGGCATGTTGGGCAAGGGGCGTGTGGCACAGCCAAAGCGCATCCAGCGCTTGTTATCCACCCCGCGGGCGGCGATAGAGGCAGGCAGCCCCGGCCAGAGGCCGTGCACCGAAAGAAATTGGGTTTTATCGCGGCTTTCCTGCTGCCGTTGGCACTCATCTGGCATTTTGCGTCCGCGTTGGTGCAGGTTTTGGCAAAACCCGGGCTGCCATGAAAGTGCGAGTACATAACTGTCGAAATCGCCATACTTAGTAGGCTGTAAATATTCTGCGTGAAGCGCACCCCAGGGAAGCAATACGCTGAATAAGATGGCGGCAATCCTATTTTTCATTCATGTTCATCCAAAAAACGGTTAATGATGATTATCATAGCGTGAAACAGTCGCTACGGTAGCATTGCTTATCGCAGAGAAGTGGGGTAAAGAATGCTTTTGCGCGAAATACCATTATTAATTACTGTTTGGTGAATTATTAGTGTTGGTAAAACGTGCGGATTACGAATGTCTACAGGTAAACAAAAGGTGAAACCTTAATATTATATAAGTTGGTCGTTAATACTAACGTTTTATTTATATTGAATTTTTTATTGGTTGTTTCATTGGTGATTATATTGAATCGGCGCTAACATATGACGCAATGAGAAGCGTTATTAAACGATGTAAATTAAATTGTATGAATGTGTAATGTTATTTTTTACCAAAAATCGTTAACTGAAAAATAATTCAGTGGGATTTTATCAGTAATGAACTTTCAGTTTTCTGTTCAGGTTCGATTCAGTTAACTTACGATAGAATTACCGCAGTTTTTCACTGAGGGTAATTTAGACTGTGAGCTTTCTTATTAACCGCCTTATTCTTTCTCTTTTTTTGTTAGTTTTGGGAAATATGTTCCAGGGAGTCGCTGCGGCTGACCAGCCCGGTAACAGGAATACGTTTTTGTCTGGCGTAACACATAATATTGAAATGACATGGCATCAGCCTCAGCACGCCGATATTTATGTACCCGCCATAACCTGGCATGCGCGCTTTGCATATGACCGCGAGCACATCGATAAATATAATGAGCGCCCGTGGGGAGGCGGCTTTGGGATGTCTCGCTGGGATGAAAAGGGCAACTGGCACGGCTTATATGCGATGGCGTTTAAAGATTCCTTTAATAAACTTGAACCTATTGCGGGATACGGCTGGGAAAGTACGTGGTGCCCATTATCCGATAAGCGCTTTCGCTTAGGGGCTGGGTATACGGTTGGCGTCACTGCCCGTGACAACTGGCGCTATATCCCCATTCCGGTTTTATTGCCGCTGGCGTCAATTGGCTATGGGCCAGCGACTTTTCAGATGACCTATATCCCTGGAACTTACAATAACGGTAATGTTTACTTCGCGTGGCTGCGTATCCAGATTTAAGCGCGATATACGTAATTTTCTGCCTCCTTGTAAAATAAGGAGAAAGTAGCGAGGCGTGAGAAAGTTAGCGACTTTTATCACTTTTTCGTAAATAAGCGCTGGACAAATGCCACCACAATTGTTGTACTGATGCACGACACAGCATTTGTGTCGTTTTTTCATGTAAAGGTAATTTTGATGTCTAAGATTAAAGGTAACGTTAAGTGGTTTAATGAATCCAAAGGTTTCGGTTTCATTACTCCGGAAGATGGCAGCAAAGACGTGTTCGTACACTTCTCTGCGATCCAGAGCAATGGTTTCAAAACCCTGGCTGAAGGCCAGCGCGTTGAGTTTGAAATCACTAACGGTGCCAAAGGCCCTTCTGCTGCTAACGTTATCGCTCTGTAAGTTACAGCCGAATTTTCAAAACCCGCTACTGGCGGGTTTTTTTGTTTTTTATACTTCTTACTTTTAATGCGATTTTATCACGCGATTAGACCTAATATAGATGTAATGCAGGAAGCCGTTGCTGGCCGGTATTGCTGACTGGCGTTGCTAATGTTGTTCAGTTTCGCAATATTTGCGCATAGCCGGGGTTAAGGTTGCTATGCCATCGGCAATAAATATCTGATAATGCCATTATGCTTTTCCTCTAAAAGCAGTATAACGCGAGCAGTTTCCCCTAATAGAAGCGTCTGGCAGGCGTGATTACAGCGCCCCCCGGCGTTTAATACGTTGGCTTATTTCCCCCGGCCCGATCCCCGCAAGTAAGCATGCTAGCTGTGCTCTATGGCAGTAATTCGGCTTATTAGCCAGGCATACTAAAACAGTTTGCGGCAGCAGCCTGTGAAATCAACGCCGGCTGGCGAAAGAGAAAACAGAGGTGTCCATCTTCATGAAGAAGGCACCAGGCGATTTTCTTGCGCTAAGGTAAACGTTAAGCTTAGGTAAAATGCGCATTCATTTTCATTATTTCTCTACCGGCAGATAATGAAGTGTGAAACGCTCGATATACAGTACAGCGAACAGGAGGGGAGCAATGAAGGCCGCCGTCGGACAATTTATAGTCACACCTTACTGGCAGCATAATGCACGATGCTGTGTAGCACTAATGGAGCAGGCTCAGTGGGCTGATTTATTGGTGTTACCCGAAGCGGTTCTTGCGCGGGATAATAATAACCCTCTGCATGCTGTGAGTGCTGCTCAGACTTTTGACGGCGACTTCATGAAGCTGCTTCTGAGAGCCAGTGAGGGTAGCCCATTGACGACGGTATTTACCCTGCATGTGCCCACCTCTGAAGGGCGGGCGGTTAATACTCTGGTTGTTTTGCGTAACGGTGAGATTATCGCTACCTACCAGAAATTACACCTCTATGACGCTTTTACGGCCCGAGAGTCGGCGCAGGTTGACGCCGGCCAGGCACTGCCGCCGCTTCTGGATATTGCGGATATGCGGGTGGGGTTTATGACCTGTTATGATTTGCGGTTTCCAGATTTAGCGATACATTTAGCGCTCGCCGGCGCACAGGCGATAGCGCTGCCCGCCGCATGGCTGCGCGGTCAACATAAAGAGCAGCATTGGGAAACACTGCTGGCGGCGCGCGCGCTGGATTCAACTTGCTATATCATTGCTGCCGGTGAGTGTGGTGAAAAAAATATTGGCTATAGCCGAATTATTGACCCATTTGGTATTACGCTTGCCGGAGCGTGCGAAGGCCCCATGCTGATTTCCGCAGAGTTAAGCGCAGATCGTATCAGCGAAGTCCGTGCGCAATTGCCGGTGCTTAAACACCGGCGATTTGCGCCACCTCAATTAATGTGATGTTTTTTTCAACAGCGCTTGATTAACCTTGTTACAGATTGCTATTGTGTCGCGAGCTGTAATGACCGTTAATAAACGCAGTGTTATTTTTGGTCGATTTTGATTAAGAAGGTAAGTATGGGCGAGATTAGTATTACTAAGCTGCTGATGGTTGGCGTGCTGATTGTATTGTTATTTGGTACTAAGAAGTTACGTTCACTTGGCGGCGATTTAGGCGCGGCTATCAAGGGCTTTAAAAAAGCCATGAACGACGATGACGCAGCAAAAACGGCGTCGAATAATGACGTGCCAGCAGAGCGTATTACTCATAAAGAGTAAACACTCAGACGCGATTTTCCGTAAAAAAACCGGCCACTGAGCCGGTTTTTTCTTTTCGAAGCCAATGAACTGTTACCAGGTATTACTTGCGTTATTTGACTTCCAGACCTTTTGCCTGCAGATCTGCATGGTAAGAAGAACGAACAAAAGGCCCGCACGCTGCGTGAGTAAAACCCATCGCCAGTGCCTCTGACTTCATTTCTTCAAACTCTTCTGGCCTGACGTAACGCTGCACCGGTAAATGATGGCGGCTAGGCTGCAAATATTGTCCCAGTGTTAACATTGTGACGCCGTGCCGACGCAAATCGCGCATCACCTCGATAATTTCTTCATTCGTTTCCCCAAGTCCAACCATCAATCCTGATTTGGTAGGCAGCTCTGGATGCAGCTCTTTAAAGCGCTCCAGTAATTTTAAGGACCATGCGTAATCCGCGCCGGGGCGCACCTGACGGTACAGGCGCGGGACGTTTTCCAGATTATGATTAAACACATCCGGAGGTATTTCATTAAGAAATGCGAGCGCTTTATCCATACGCCCGCGAAAGTCCGGCACCAGCGTTTCGATTTTAATCTGCGGGCTTTTCTCACGAATCGCGCGAATACATTCGGCAAAATGTGCGGCGCCACCATCACGTAAATCATCCCGATCGACAGAAGTAATGACGACGTAGCGCAGCGCCATGTCAGCAATGGTTTGTGCAAGTTTAGCCGGTTCACCGGTATCTGGCGCGACGGGCCTGCCGTGCGCGACGTCGCAAAACGGACAACGACGGGTGCAAATGGCGCCCAGAATCATAAAGGTGGCGGTGCCGTGGTTAAAACATTCCGCCAGATTTGGGCAAGAAGCTTCTTCACAGACAGAATGCAGGCCATTTTTACGCATTGCGGCTTTGATGCTTTGGATCCGCGTTGAGTCCGCTGGCAGCCTGATTTTCATCCACTCCGGCTTTCTAAGTAGCTCCTGACGCTCGGTCGCCACGGTTTTAACCGGGATGAGAGCCATTTTGTCGGCGTCTCGGTATTTGACGCCGCGTTCCATGACGATAGGTTTACTCATAGCGTACGTATTCCCGTTATGGATAGTAAAAGTGTACGTGGATACTCAAAAATAGTGGCGAAAAAGGCAGGCAGAGCTGCAGGCGGTAAACAGTATGAAATAAAACTGTAATCGTATTTATCAACTATTTTTGAATTTATTTACCGCAGTATATCATTTATGAAAAGTGGAAAGCAGCAGCCGGGCGAGGGAAACAGCAAAAAAGTGTAAACTATTTGTTATTTTGTGCCTGCGGCAAATCGGGCCGTGACATCTTTAACCGGGCATATTTGCTGACGCAGTAGAAAGCACCTGATAGTCAGGCTCTCCCAGCAAAGTGAGCGCATTTTTTAATAGCACGGGCTGTAGCAAGGCAGGCGTAACGCCTGGTTTTAGTTCGCTGACCTGCGTCATTTCCATTCCCGCGTAACCGCAGGGATTAATGCACTGAAAGGGGGAGAGATCCATGGCGACATTGAGCGCAAGGCCGTGAAATGAATACCCTCTACGAATGCGCAGCCCCAGCGAGCAGATTTTTTTCTTATCGACGTATACGCCAGGCGCATCAGGGCGAGCATGGGACGTAATACCAAGCGCCGTCAGGGTATTAATGACGGTGTCTTCAAGAAGCGTAACCAGTTCCCGCACGCCTAATTGTCGGCGCCTCAAATCGAGTAAAACATACATGATTTGCTGCCCCGGTCCATGATAGGTAACCTGTCCGCCTCTGTCGCTTTGGATTACAGGGATATCGCCGGGGGACAGAATATGTTCCGCTTTACCGGCCTGGCCTTGAGTGAATACCGGATAATGTTCGACCAGCCAGATTTCATCGGGCGTTTGCGCGTCGCGCGTTTCAGTGAATTCATGCATGGCCTGGGAGACCAGGGCGTAAGGCTGCAGCCCAAACTGGCGGATGAGAATAGTATCCTGCGACAAAACGGTTTCTCCGGCAACAGGAGGTTGGTTCGAAAGTATGATACAGGAAAGAAGAGGGAATTACCCGGCAAGCGCCGGGTAAAAAGCGTTATAGCACCAGGCGAACAATCTCGATGTCGCCAAGCTCTTCATAGAGTTTTTCGACCTGCTCAATATGGGTTGCGTTAATAGTGATGGAAACAGAGTGGTAGTTTCCTTTTGCGCTGGGCTTCACCTCAGGCGAATAATCGCCGGGAGCGTGACGTTGTACAACCTCAATCACTCTGTCAACCAGCTCCGGCTCCGCCAGACCCATAACCTTGTAAGTAAAAGAACAGGGGAACTCAAGCAAGTCTTTCAGGTTGGTTTTCATGGTTGCTCCGGCATGACATAAAAGTTAACTCCTGCACAAGGCAGGAGTTGTTGGATTAAGAAGTATATGAGGGCGATCGTTGCCTTTTCAAGGGGGATACTATTTAGCCAAACCAGTGATGGAACATAAGCTTTATATAATCGACGATACGTCCAAAAATATTGCCTTCTTTAATGTCCTGCAGTACGACCAGCGGGCGTTGTTCTACGGTTTTCCCGTCAAGCTGGAAGTTAATGGTGCCGACCACCTGATTCTTCTGAAGAGGTGCATGTAATTCACTGTTATTTAATACATAGCTGGCTTTCAGATCTTTCATTCGTCCGCGAGGGATAGTCAGGAAAACATCCTTATCCACCCCTAAAGAGGCGCGATCGCTATTACCAAACCAGGCCGGCTCAGAAGCGAACTCTTTGCCCGCGCGCAGTGGATTCACCGTTTCGAAGAAACGAAAACCCCAGGTCAGCAGTTTCTTACTTTCCGTTTCGCGCCCTTTAAAAGTACGTCCGCCCATTACGGCGGAAACCAGACGCATTTGCCCTTCGGTTGCAGAGGCGACAAGGTTATAGCCCGCTTTACTGGTATGTCCGGTTTTTATACCATCCACATTCAGATTTTTATCCCACAGCAGGCCGTTACGATTAAGCTGACGTATCCCGTTGAACGTAAACTCTTTTTCTTTATAAACTGCATACTCTTCCGGAACATCGCGAATAAGCGCGCGGCCAATTAGCGCCATATCGCGTGCCGAGCTGTACTGACCATCAGCGTCCAGTCCGTGCACGGTCTGGAAGTGCGTATTTTTCAGCCCCAATGCTGAAACGTAATTGTTCATCAACCCGACAAATGCATCCTGACTGCCTGCAACATAATCAGCCATTGCGACGCAGGCATCATTGCCGGATTGTAGATTGATGCCGCGGATCAGTTGAGATACGGGCACTTCCATACCCGGTTTCAGGAACATTAGAGAAGAACCTTTAAAAACCGGGTTGCCAGTGGCCCACGCGTCCTGACCAATAGTCACAGCGTCGCTCTCTTTAAACTTCCCGGCTTTCATCGCCTGCCCGATAACGTAACTGGTCATCATCTTTGTCAGACTAGCCGGATCGCGCCGCGCGTCGGCATTTTGCTCAGCCAGCACTTTTCCGGAGTTGTAATCGATAAGAATATAGGATTCCGCATCGATCTGCGGTACGCCTGGGATCATGGTTTTGATATTCAGATCGTCTGCCTGAGCAGCGATGCTAAGCGTAACGGCAGCAGTGAACGTTAAGGGTTTTATTAGGCGAAATGAAAGAAAGTTTCTCATGGTCTGAACAAGCGACGTCCGTGATAAGAATGAAAAAAGTAATTTACTATAGCAAATGCGCTATAGGCTGACACCCGACTTTGCGCAGTATTTGTGACAAACACTTACGCAACTTGACACAAAGCCGGATGGTCGATTATTGCGCTGTATTTCCTGTAATAAACGATGGCAGTTGCGCCTCGTGCATCAGGCGCTGCTGTAGCGCCGCAGCCTGGGCTTTACTGGCAAAAGGCCCAAGGCGCACGCGGTAAACATTCCCGTTTGGCGTGACGCTGCCCGGGATAGAAAAGCGCTGGCTAAGCTCCTGCTGCCATTTCTCTGCCCGTGAAGCGTCGCTAACGGCACCGACCTGAACGTGATAACTCCCGTCAGATGCTGCGCTTTCTCTTGCGTCAGGAGCTGCGGTCGCTGGTGCACCGCTTTGGGCCTGTGGTGCACTTTGCGTGGCTGACATCGGAGCATGCTGGTCAGCGTTTGCCTGCACGGGCGCAGTTGATGATGCCTGCGCGACTGGCGTCTGCGTTTCATTAGAAATAATTGGCGTTAATGACGCATTGTCTATCGCATGCGTTTCCCCCTGTGGCCGTGGAGCCTGGGGCGCGGAGGACGCACTGCCCAGCCCGGCGTTTAGATCGGGGCGTGCCGGAAGCGCGTAAGTCTGCTTCGCAATAGTGGTACATGCGGTGCCGGGACCGGAAAGAGCACCATCTGGAGCAACGATAATAGGATCGATTCGTACGCGGGTATTGTTGGAGGTATTCAGCCGGTCTGCCGACGCCTGGGAAAGCGTGATAATGCGCCCGCTTTCGTAGGGGCCCCTATCGTTAATGCGTACCACTAACATGCGCCCATTAGCAAGGTTAGTAACGCGCGCATAGCTCGGTATTGGCAGCGTTGGGTGTGCTGCGGTAAGCTGCGTACTTTCATACGCTTCGCCGCTTGACGTCGCGTGACTATCAAACGCTTCGCTATATTGCGCTGCCAGCCCGACTTCGCTAAAGGTAGCTGGGTTTTGCACGATACGCCATGTCGCACCGTTGCGCTGATAGTCCTGGTTGACGCTGGCATTTAACGGCTCGTAGCGTGGCTCAGCCCCGGTGATTTCTACCGCAGGTCCGTTACATACTGCGGGTTGTGGGGGTACCTGCGCTTGTTTCACCGGATTTGGGGTATTACAAGCGGCGAGTAGGCCTGCGGCCACGCAAACGCCGATCCACTGCTTTTGCATCGTCTACCTCTTATACGCTCTTCGACAACATCTTCCTGTGGGTATGGATTGACATCACAATACCGAACCCTGCCATCAATACGATTAACGCCGACCCGCCGTAGCTAATTAGCGGTAATGGTACGCCGACTACGGGTAAGATACCGCTCACCATGCCGATATTAACAAAAACATAGACAAATAATATGAGCATTAAACCGCCGGCCATAACGCGTCCAAAGGTGGTTTGCGCCCTGGCGGCTATCCATAAGCCGCGTAAAATCAGCAGCAGATAGAGCGTGAGCAGTACCAGTACGCCGACCAATCCCAGCTCTTCAGCCAGCACGGCAAAAATAAAGTCCGTGTGGCGCTCGGGCAAAAACTCCAACTGTGACTGCGTGCCATGCAGCCAGCCTTTACCGCGCAGGCCGCCGGAGCCTATAGCAATTTTAGATTGAATAATATGATAGCCCGCGCCTAGCGGATCGGTCTCCGGGTCAAGCAGCATCATTACGCGCTGGCGCTGGTAGTCATGCATCAGGAAGAACCAGAGAATGGGGATAAACGCCGCCACTAATAATACTGCGATGCCGATGAGGCGCCAGCTCATGCCCGAAAGAAACAGCACGAACAGGCCGGAGGCGGCGATCAGGATGGAAGTGCCTAAATCGGGCTGTGCGGCCACCAGAAGCGTCGGCATTACGATGAGAAATAGCGCAATAACCGTATTTTTAAAGGTTGGGGGGCAGACATCGCGGTTAGTAAAACGCGCAACCATTAGCGGCACGGCGATTTTAGCGATTTCTGAGGGCTGAAAACGCACAATCCCCAAATCTAGCCAGCGCTGCGCGCCCTTAGAAATCGCGCCAAAGGCATCTACCGCCACGAGTAATATGATACAGACGATATAAAGCCAGGGTGCCCAGCCTTCATAAACTCGGGGAGGAACCTGGGCCAGCACGATCATTACTGCCAGCCCCATAATAATTTGGCCAATTTTTCGCTCGGTCATTCCCGGATCCTGGCCGCTGGCGCTCCAGATAACCAGTGCGCTATAAAGCAGCAGCGCTAAAATTGTTGCCAGAAACAGAGGGTCAATATGTATCTTTTCCCAGAACGTTCTTTTTGAGGTGTTATCAGTCATCTCAATGGTCCCCTGCCGCGGCTTCTGCCGGCGTTGCATCCGGTAAGTCCGTATTGTTATCCCCAAGCATAATATGATCGAGGATCTGGCGCATGATGGTACCGACCGCCGGGCCGGCGCCGCCATTTTCCAGGATCATCGCCACTGAAACCCGCGGGGCGTTATACGGCGCAAAACCAATCATTAATTTATGATCGCGCAGGCGCTCTGCGATTTTATGTGCGTTATAGGTTTCGTTTGCCTTGAGGCCAAAGACCTGCGCGGTGCCAGATTTAGCCGCTATTTTATACGGCGCGCTTTGGAAGTATTTATGCGCAGTGCCGTTTGGGCGGTTGGCGACCCCGTACATCCCGTCTTTGGCGATTTCCCAAAAGCCGGAATGGATATCGCCAATCGTCGTGGTATCCGTTTGCTGCCAGGCAACTTTATTGCCGTTAATCGTTGTGTTCATCAGGAAATGGGGCACTTTGACCACGCCGTCATTAATCAGCGTCATCAGCGCTTTATTCATTTGCATCGGTGTTGCAGTCCAGTAGCCCTGGCCTATTCCCACCGGAATGGTATCGCCCTGATACCAGGGTTTTTTATAACGTTTAAGCTTCCATTCGCGGGTTGGCATATTGCCTGAGTATTCTTCAAAAATATCTACGCCGCTTGGGTGGCCGTAGCCGAATTTCCCCATCCAGCTTGAGAGCCGGTCGATACCCATATCGTAGGCAACCTGATAGAAAAAGGTATCCGCTGATTCTTCTAATGCTTTTGTGACATTCAAACGCCCGTGACCCCATTTCTTCCAGTCGCGATAGCGTTTTTCCGAGCCGGGTAACTGCCACCAACCGGGATCGAACAGTGAAGTATTGCGCGTAATAACGCCGGCGCTGAGCGCGGAGACGGCAACGTAGGGTTTAACGGTAGAAGCGGGCGGATAGAGCCCCTGGGTAGCGCGGTTAACCAATGGCGTATTCTGATCTTTTAGCAGGGCGGAATAATCCTTGCTGGAAATCCCATTCACAAATAAATTAGGGTCGTAGCTCGGCATGGAAACCATTGCCAGAATCGAACCATCGCGCGGGTCGGTCACCACAACGGCGGCGCGGCTTCCCTGCAGCAGGGTTTCAATATACTGCTGTAGCTTGAGATCGATAGTAAGCTGGATATCGTGGCCAGCCAGCGGGGGAACTTCTTTAAGCTGACGGATTACGCGCCCCCTGTTATTGACCTCTACTTCTTCATAGCCGGTTTGCCCGTGCAGAACTTCTTCGTAAGAGCGTTCGATGCCCAGCTTCCCAATATCTCGGGTCGCGGCATAGTTGGCCAGTTTTCCTTCCTTTTCCAGCCTGGTAACGTCTCTGTCATTAATTTTTGAAACATAGCCGATAACGTGGGTTAACGCAGAACCGAACGGATAAAAACGGCGCTTATAGCCTTTCACTTCCACGCCGGGAAAACGGTATTGATTAACCGCAAAGCGGGCAACCTGCTCTTCGGTGAGATTAGTTTTTACCGGAATTGAGGTAAATCGATGCGACCGAGCGCGCTCTTTTTTAAAACCGGCGATGTCGTCATCCGACAAATCGACCACGCTGCGCAGCGCGTCTAGCGTATTTTGCACGCTATCCACTTTCTCCGGCATCATTTCCAGTTGATAAATGGTGCGATTCATCGCCAGGGGAATGCCGTTTTTATCGTAAATAATCCCACGGCTTGGCGGAATAGGGACGAGTTTAATGCGGTTCTCGTTAGATCGCGTCTGGTAATCTTCGTGCCGGCGGATTTGAAGATTATAAAGATTGGCGATAAGCACGCCCGTGAGCATTAATATGCCGACAAAGGCGACCACGGCCCGCCGCACAAAAAGCGCAGATTCGGCTGAATAATCGCGAAAAGAGTTCTGTAATTTCATCCGCTGTGGTATCTGCCTGGTTACCTTTATTCCCGATGATAGGGGTGGTTAGTTGTAATGCTCCATGCCCGATACAGACTTTCTGCGACCAAAACGCGCACCAGTGGATGGGGCAGCGTCAATTGAGACAAAGACCAGCTTTGCTCGGCTGCGGCTTTACAGGCGGGGGCGAGGCCTTCCGGGCCGCCAATAAGCAAACTGACGTCGCGACCATCCTGTTTCCAGCGTTCCAGCTCATGCGCCAGCGCCGGTGTATCCCAGGGCTTCCCTGGAATATCCAGCGTAACGATGCGATTGCCTTTTCCTGTAGCGGCGAGCATAAGCTCACCTTCTTTATCCAGGATACGTTTGATATCCGCGTTTTTGCCGCGTTTACCTGCGGGGATTTCCGTTAACTCAAACGGCATATCTTTTGGAAATCGGCGCAGATAATCGGTAAATCCCGTTTGCACCCAGTCTGGCATTCGGGTGCCGACGGCCACGAGCTGGAGCTTCACGCGTTAGCTCCAGAGTTTTTCAAGCTCGTACAAACGACGGCTCTCTTCTTGCATAACGTGAACGATCACGTCGCCTAAGTCGACGACGACCCAGTCCGCGGCGCTTTCGCCCTCAACGCCAAGCGGCATCAGCCCCGCGGCGCGAGAGGTTTGCACAACGTGATCGGCAATAGAGACAACGTGGCGACTGGAGGTACCGGTACAAATAATCATGCAGTCGGTAATACTGGACTTCCCCTGCACATCCAGCGTAACGATATCCTGCCCTTTAAGGTCATCGATTTTATCAACGACGAAATCCTGAAGTGCTTTACCCTGCAAGTCTTCCCCCTGGGTCGGTAACTGTGTATGAGGCCGCGCGCTGGCGAGATGCATCATCCCATCGTGAGCACGGGAATGCATCGCCATTATTGTAACACGCTATCAGAATGAAAGCCGTCGGCGGCGCTATGGCTGCGGAGAATAGCAGCCTGAGAGGTGGTGTCAATGGGACATAACAGAGCGGTCAGGCGTTTGCTGTATGTTGATACAGACCCTGACGCTGAATATAGTCGGCCACCGCAGGCGGCAGTAAATCGTCGCACGTTTGATGTTGTTCAAGGCGCTGGCGAATAAGCGTTGCCGAAATATCCCACAGCGGCGTATCAGCAAGATAGATACAGCCAGCGGGTCTGCGGTGCAATTCGTGGATATCCTGGGTCAGATGTTGATTAAGCCAGACCTGATGTTCGGGCTGCGACATAGTCAGCGCGTAGCCTGGCCGACGGCACACCAGAAGATGGCATAGCTGCGGCAGACGCTGATATTGATGCCATTGCGGGAGCGTCAGAAGTGAATCCTGGCCGATGATAAACGCCAGCGGCTGTCGTGCTCCTTTTTCCTGACGAATGGCGTTTAGCGTATCCACGGTATAAGACGGCGTTGACCGCCGCAGCTCACGTTCATCAAGTTCAAAAAGGGGTCTGTCGGCAATGGCCAGCGCAACCATCTCTTTACGCTGAAGGCTGTTCGCCACCGGCTGTGGTCGGTGCGGCGGAACGTTATTCGGCATGATAATTACTCGGGATAACTGAGCCAGTTGCGCTAGCGCCTCAACGGGCCGTAAATGACCATAATGCACGGGATCAAAAGTGCCGCCGTATACGGCAAGCAGGGGCGCAAGGGCGTCATTAATCATCGATAAAAATATCCGCCAGAGCGCCGTGGCAAAGCAATAGCGTCAGGCTTTCCAGTTCACTCCAGACCGACTGGCCATAGTCTTGCTTAACGGTGAGTTCAGTTTGATACAGTAAATGTACCGCTTGCCAGAGTGCTTTATCGGAGAGCCGAGTGAGTGCGTCGGTTAACAGCGGTCGACGGGTTTGCCACACGCGCTGGTTATCAAAAAGCGTGCGTAGCGGGGTATTGGCAGATTCTCGCTTCAGGGTGACCAGTTGAAGAAGCTCGCGCTGCACTGAGCGCATCAGAATTACCGGCTCACAGGCCTCAAGTCGTAACTGGTGCAGGATATGTAGCGCACGCTTACATTTTCCGGCAAGCAGCGCGTCAACCCAGTGAAAAGGCGTGAAGTGTGCGGCATCATTCACCGCCTGCTCCACGCGCGGTAGCGTGAGTTTACCTTCAGGCCATATCAGGGATAGCCGCTCCAGCGCCTGATTGAGCGCCAGCAGATTGCCTTCATAGCAATAGCACAGCAACTGGATGGCGGGTTCGTCGATGTCTAACCGCATCTGTTTAGCGCGCGTGGATACCCAGCGGGGAAGCTGTGCCTGTTCAGGCGTCTGGCAATTAACCTGAATTGCGCGCTGACGTAATTTTGTTATCCAGGCCGCATTTTCCTGGGCTTTCGACAAACGGGGGCCGCGAACGATAAGCAGTAAATCCTCGTGCAGTAAATCGACCAGTTTATCTAGCTGAGTGGCCACCGGTGCCGTGGGGCCGTTGTCCGGTAGCGTCAGCGCGAGAATCTGTCTGCTGGAAAACAGGCTCAGCGACTGGCTGAGTGAGAAAAGGGGATCCCAGTCGGTAGCAACATCAACCTGAAAGGCGTGGTATTCCGAAAAGCCCTGACTTTGAGCCTGTTGTCTAATGTAGTCCTGGCTTTCCTGGAGTAGTAGCGGATCGTTTCCCAGCAGTAGATAAGCCGCGCGCAGCCCTTCATTAAGCTGCGCGCGAAGCTGTTCCGGCCACAGTTTTAGCATTAGCGTCCGGTCGGCGAGCCGTTCAGTAAAGGCGTATTGGCAGAATCATCGGCTGCGGCAGAATCTGACGTATCGCCGTTGCGGCCAGCAGCGTCTGAGCCAGGTAATGCATCTGCAGGCGCCTGCGTTTCTTCCGCCTGTTCCGTCTGACGAACGTCGGCAACGTGTACGGCCATCAGTTTACGCACTAATTGCTCTGCCGCTTTTTCGTACATCTCTTTGATTATCATATCTTGCTCAGCGTCTTTAGCGAGCGCTGCCAGTGGGTTATCAAAGAAAGAGCGGTACACTTTAGTTTTTATAGGATAAATATCGTGTCCGGGAATCAATACTTTCGCGCTGACGGTCATCACCATTTGGTATTCGGCAGTACGACCGTCCTGGAAGACTGACGCCGTATCTTTGCCGATGCTGGCACCGCCAAGGCGCAGCGACGGCACATCCTGGCGCAAAGGGTCTTTTTCCACGACCTGGACGCCGCTCAGGCGTAACTGATTGCGTACAGCGCGGCTTAGCGGACCGTAGGGATCGCCCGAGTCCAGAATCAGCGTCTGCATTTGATGCGGAACCTGTTCGTTACCGCGCAAATGGAGTCCACAGCTGGCGGTGCTTAGCACCGCCAGGGAGAGTATTAATGAGAATAAATGGCGCACGCTTCCTCCTGTGCTTAGCCTACGACCAGATTCAATAGCTTGCCCGGTACATAAATCACTTTGCGTACGGTAACTCCGTCAAGGTATTTTGCAACCAGCGGCTCCTGGCCTGCACGCTCACGAACCTGTGCTTCAGTCGCATCCGCCGCGACGGTAATTTTTCCACGCACTTTGCCGTTAACCTGCACCACGATAAGACGAGTATCTTCGATCATCGCCTGAGCATCAGCCTGCGGCCAGAGAACGTTGTCAATATCCCCTTCGCCGCCCAGCGTTTGCCATAGCGCAAAGCAGATATGCGGCGTAAACGGATAGAGCATACGCACTACGGCAATCAGCGCCTCCCGCATAAGCGCGCGGTCCTGCTCTTCCTGCTGAGGCGCTTTTGCCAGCTTATTCATGAGTTCCATGATGGCGGCAATTGCGGTGTTAAATGTCTGGCGGCGGCCAATATCGTCGGTAACTTTAGCAATGGTTTTATGAAGATCGCAGCGCAGCGCTTTGCGTGCATCATTTAACGTAGCTAAATCCAGAGCGGGAGCCGCTCCGCCCTGAGTATGTTCGTAGACCAGCTTCCACAGGCGCTTCAGGAAACGGTTAGCGCCTTCTACGCCTGATTCCTGCCACTCCAGCGTCATATCCGCCGGTGCTGCGAACATCATAAACAGACGTACGGTGTCGGCACCGTAGCGTTCAACCATAACCTGCGGGTCAATACCGTTGTTTTTCGACTTCGACATTTTGCTCATGCCGGTGTAAACCAGCGAATGGCCCGCTGCATCGTGCGCCTGAGTGATGCGGCCTTTCTCATCGCGCTCAACGATAGCGTCAACCGGAGATACCCAGTTGCGTTCGCCATTATCGCCCACATAGTAAAATGCATCCGCCAGCACCATTCCCTGGCACAGCAGCTGCTTCGCTGGCTCACTGGAGTTTACCAGCCCCGCGTCGCGCAGCAGCTTATGGAAGAAACGGAAGTAAAGCAGGTGCATTATCGCGTGTTCAATGCCGCCAATATAGATATCCACCGGCAACCAGTAGTTCGCCGCGTTGGGATCCAGCATGCCTTCATGGTACTGCGGGCAGGTGTAGCGCGCGTAGTACCATGAGGATTCCATAAAGGTATCGAAAGTATCCGTTTCACGCAGCGCAGGCTGACCATTAACGGTGGTTTTCGCCCATTGAGGATCGGCTTTGATAGGGCTTGTTATCCCATCCATCGTGACATCTTCCGGCAGGATAACCGGCAGTTGGTCGTCCGGCGTCGGCATTACTGTGCCGTCTTCAAGCGTGACCATCGGGATAGGCGCGCCCCAGTAGCGCTGGCGGGAAACGCCCCAGTCGCGCAGGCGATAATTCACTTTACGCACGCCAACGCCCATAGAGGCCAGTTTATCGGCGATCGCGTTGAAACCGGCCTCATAGTCCAGACCGTCAAATTCGCCTGAATTAAACAAAACCCCTTTTTCCGTGAGGGCTTGCGTAGAGAGATCCGGCTCTGAGCCATCCGCCGCCAGGATAACCGGTTTAATATTCAGCGCGTATTTTGTGGCGAATTCGTAGTCACGCTGATCGTGGCCCGGTACGGCCATCACCGCGCCGGTGCCATACTCCATTAATACGAAGTTTGCAGCCCATACCGGAATAGCTTCACCGGTGAGCGGATGGATAGCCTTATAGCCGGTATCCACGCCTTTTTTCTCCATGGTCGCCATTTCCGCTTCAGCGACCCGGGTATTGCGACATTCTTCAATAAATTGCGCCAGCTCAGGATTATTAGCAGACGCCTGCTGCGCCAGCGGATGCCCCGCCGCTACGGCGAGATAGGTGCAGCCCATAAACGTATCCGGGCGCGTGGTATAGACGGTGAGCGTATCAGCGTAGCGGTCGACATTGAAGGTGATTTCTATGCCCTCAGAGCGCCCAATCCAGTTGCGCTGCATAGTCTTAACCGTATCTGGCCAGTGATCCAGTTTATCCAGGTCGCTTAATAATTCATCGGCATAAGCGGTGATTTTAATAAACCACTGGGGGATTTCTTTACGCTCTACTTTGGTATCACAGCGCCAGCAGCATCCGTCGATAACCTGTTCATTCGCCAGTACGGTCTGGTCGTTAGGGCACCAGTTGACTGCGGAGGTTTTCTTGTAAACCAATCCTTTTTTATACAGTTCAGTGAAGAACTTTTGCTCCCAGCGATAATATTCTGGTTTGCACGTCGTAAGCTCGCGGCTCCAGTCATAGCCGAAGCCCAGCATTTTGAGCTGGTTCTTCATGTATTCAATGTTGTCATACGTCCAGGGAGCCGGTGCGGTATTATTTTTTACCGCCGCCCCCTCTGCCGGCAGGCCAAATGCGTCCCAGCCGATAGGCTGCAATACATTTTTCCCCAGCATCCGCTGATAACGAGCGACAACATCGCCAATGGTATAGTTGCGAACGTGGCCCATATGGAGTCGGCCGGAAGGATAGGGAAGCATCGACAGGCAGTAATACTTCTCTTTGCTTGCATCTTCTTTAACTTCAAATGTCCGCTTCTCTTGCCAGTGAAGCTGAACGTCAGATTCTATCTCTTCCGGGCGATATTGCTCTTGCATGGCAGCCATAGTCCTGTGGTGAATACAGCTACAAATGTAGCGTTGACGGTATATAACGTAGATCGCCATAGCATAGCCGATTCATGCGCGCCACAACAGCCTTTCAAACGTTGAACGCGGTAATTGTGCGCAGCGGCCTTATAGCGTGCGGCCGGGCAGGATGACGGCAAGGCGGACACAAAGTAACGGAATTAACGGCTATGCTTAACAAGCATTGGCAAACTTCGGAGGGAAAGCGATGGGAAAAGTGGCTCAGCAGTATCGTGAACTGGTGGCGTCGCTCAGCGAGCGGTTACGCAATGGGGAGCGGGATATTGATGCACTGGTTGAAAGCGCGCGTCAGCGCATGGCAAATGCCGGTGAACTCACCCGTACAGAAATCGGTGAGATTACGCGCGCAGTACGGCGCGATCTTGAGGAGTTCGCCGTGAGCTACCAGGAAAGTCGCGATGAGAGCGACAGTGTTTTCATGCGCGTTATTAAAGAAAGCCTATGGCAAGAGTTGGCTGATGTTACTGATAAAACGCAACTGGAATGGCGAGAGGTATTTCAGGACCTTAATCATCACGGCGTTTATCACAGCGGGGAAGTTGTGGGGCTGGGAAATTTGGTGTGCGAGAAGTGCCATCATCCTATGGCTTTTTACACGCCAGAAGTGCTCCCGCGCTGCCCAAAATGCGGACACGACCAGTTTCAGCGGCGCCCGTTTGAGCCTTAATATCCGGCGCTGGCGCGCAGTGTAACGTTCGGTTGCCCGGTGAGGTAAGTCCGACTTTGCTGAAAGGGGCAGTATTAATGTTGTTGCTAATCCGCCGGGCGAAACAACAGAAAGCGTCTCTATTGGATAGACTCGAAACGAAGGGCAACCGTCTCCGCCGTGGAAACGGTTGTAAGTGAGCCTTTAATCAACCTCTGAACGCGCCCGTCTTAATGCAGAATTCGGGCCAGGAAGTCTTTGGCACGCGCGGATTGCGGGCTATTAAAAAAATCATCTTTCAGCGAGTCTTCAATAATTTTCCCTTCATCCATAAAAATCACCCGGTCAGCAACTTTACGCGCAAAGCCCATTTCATGCGTGACCACCATCATCGTCATACCTTCGTGAGCCAGTTCCACCATTACATCGAGCACTTCGTTAATCATTTCAGGATCGAGCGCCGAAGTGGGTTCGTCGAAAAGCATGGCGACAGGGTCCATACACAGAGCTCGGGCAATGGCGACTCGCTGCTGCTGGCCGCCGGAAAGCTGGGCTGGATATTTATTGGCGTGCGCGGAAAGCCCGACTCTTTCAAGTAACCCGGCGCCTTTTTGTCGCGCGGTTTTTTTGTCGCGTTTAAGCACTTTAACCTGCGCCAGGGTTAAATTTTCAAGAATAGAGAGGTGGGGAAACAGCTCAAAGTGCTGGAATACCATTCCGACGTGGGAACGGATCTGTGCCAAATTAGTGCGCTTATCATTCACACGCGTGCCGTTAACCGTAATTGCGCCAGCCTGCACCGGCTCCAGTCCGTTAACGGTTTTTATTAGCGTTGATTTGCCCGACCCGGACGGGCCGCAAACCACCACGACTTCGCCTTTTTTTACCTCAGTCGAGCAGTCGGTTAGCACCTGAAAGTGGCCATACCATTTAGAAATATTTTTTAGGGAAATCATGAGACGGTCCTTTTTTTCAGCCAGCTAACAATAAGAGAGGCGCAGAGGCTAATTACAAAATAGACGGCGCCGGCAAACAGAATCATTTCAACCTGGGTGCCGTCCCGTTCACCGATAGTAGACGCGGTTGTTACCAACGGTGCAAAACTGATCCACCCCAGCGGTTGAAAACTGATCCAG
>CALYPF010000085.1 GCA_945271245.1 uncultured Enterobacteriaceae bacterium
TAGACCGTTGGTGGTGACGGTAAGTGGATCACTTTTTACCCGTTGTTGACACCTGGCGCAGCGAGCCTGAAGCGGCAATATGATGTTTATTGATTAAAAATATATCGGAAAGGCCCATGTGATGGCTGGCACCGCCGCCGCACAAAACCGCGTATTTAAGCGCGGAGCGAAGGCCCGGTACGGTTTTCCGGGTATCTAAAAGCTGGGTGTGCGTTCCCTTCAACTGCGCGGTCCAGTCGCGAACAGCGCTGGCGACGCCGGACAGTGTTTGCATAAAATTGAGCGCGGTACGCTCACCGGCCAAAAGCTGGTGCGCAGAGCCTTTCATTTCGCATAGCGTCTGGTTAACGGTGATCAACTCGCCGTCATCAACCTGCCAGTTGATTTCAATATCGCCACCGAGCTGAATAAATACCTCTTCAACCCAGCGTCGCCCGCAAAAAATGCCGCCTTCGCGGGCAATGGCTTGCGCTCGCACACGGGTTTCTGCGGGAATAATCTGGGCGGTAATCTCTCTTTTTGGGTTCTCTTTGCTATCGAGTTCCTCACTCAGGGAGCGGGCAACGATATCCGGGATATCAAGGCTAATATGCTCAAGTAGATTTTTCCGCCGTTGATCGAACTGGGCGCTGGAAGACGGCATAATAAAACTCCAAATGGCAGGCTGAAATGTATAGAAACATGCTACTCTCAAGCGGCTTTGCGTACCAGATTCAGGAGAACAGACATGCAGATTTCTGACGGCTGGCTGGAAGGCGCCCGACATTGTCCTTCACCGCATTTTGATGCGCGCCCGGATAACGTTTCTCCCTCTTTGCTGGTAATTCATAATATTAGCCTACCGCCGGGAGAATTTGGGGGGCCGTGGATTGATCGTTTATTCAGTGGCACTCTTCCGCCCGATGCACATCCTTATTTTAATGATATTGCCCAGTTACGCGTCTCTGCGCACTGTCTGATCCGCCGCGATGGCGAGATCGTGCAATATGTTCCTTTTACAAAGCGGGCATGGCACGCAGGCGTATCTCGCTATCAGGGCCGAGAAAAGTGCAATGATTTTTCTATCGGAATAGAACTTGAAGGCACGGATACGCAGCCCTATACCGACGCTCAGTATTGTCAGTTAGCGTCCATTACCCGTTTATTAATCGAAAAATGGCCCGCGATAGCCAGCCATATGGCAGGCCATTGTGATATTGCGCCGGGGCGTAAAACCGATCCCGGCCCGGCTTTTGACTGGGAGCGGCTGCGCGCAGCCTGCATTGCGACGTCTTAATAATAAGGAGATAACATGACGCTTTTTACCCTGTTGCTGGTGCTGGCGTTTGAACGCTTGTTTAAACAGGGCAGTCACTGGCAGCTTGACTACCGCCTTGAGAGGGTATTCCGGCATGTGCGCAGTTATTCTTTTTGGGTTACCGCAGGAATGACGATAGGCGCGATACTGGTGATTATGTTGTGCGAGCGGGCGCTGACCGGTCTGTTCTTTAATTTACCGCTCCTGATTTTCTGGATAGCCGTGGGGTTATTATGTATTGGTGCCGGGCCAACGCGGCTTCATTATCATGCTTATTTGCAGGCCGCGAGCCGGGATGATAGCGCGGCGCGTCAGGCTATGGCGGATGAACTTACGCTAATCCACGGTGTCCCGCATGATTGTGACGAAGAAGCATTTCTGCGCGAGCTGCAAAACGCGCTGCTTTGGATTAACTTCCGATTTTATTTGGCGCCGCTGTTCTGGTTTATTGTCGGCGGTGTCTGGGGGCCTGCGCTGCTGGTGGGTTATGCCTTTCTCCGAGCCTGGCAAGCGTGGCTGGCGCGTCGCTGTACACCGAGACAGCGCTTACTATCTGGCACCGATACGATTTTACACATTATTGACTGGGTGCCTGTTCGTCTGGCCGGTATTGCTTATGCCCTATTAGGGCACGGTGAAAAAGCGTTGCCCGCGTGGTTTGCTTCACTGGGAGATTTGAAAACCTCGCAGTATCAGATATTAACCGAACTGGCACAGTTTTCTCTGGCGCGAGATCCTCACACGGATAAAGTTAAAACGCCGAAAATAGCCGTGGCGATGGCTAAAAAAGTAGCATTTTGTATTGTGGTTGTCGTTGCGCTACTGACAATTTATGGCGCTCTATTGTGATATATAGGTACTCTGAAAATATTGCCTGCGACCAAGCTCGTTCAGGCTACGCCTGCTAAAAGCTTGCAGGACGACAATGAATGACCGGTACCAGTAACCATAATGCAATTGACCTGCGGGTGAACGGCGTAAATTCCTTTCAGGGTGCATCATTAATAATGCCGCGACAGGAGATATTGCGCGCCTGTAGGGGGGAAGAATTACCAGCGAGTTTGCGGCTGAGTGCTTAGCAGTAGAGTATTTTAGCCTGCAATCAGTAACAAAAAGCGCCCGTGAAGGGCGCTTTTTTTAGGCGGTTTTTTGCGCGCGCTGTTTAAGGTAGTAGCCGATAGCTAGCAGCACTATCCAGAACGGCAGCATAATTACCGACTCTCGCATGCCATCGTTAACGCTCAAGATAATCAGAATTGCGACCATAAATGCAAGGCAGAGCCAGTTACCGAAGGGATACCATAACGCCTTAAAGCGAGGTTCTACGCCTTCACGTTTTTTCGCCCGCCGGAATTTAAGGTGGGAAATACTGATCATTGCCCAGTTAATCACAAGCGTGGCGACCACTAGTGTCATCAGGAAACCAAATGCTTTGCCTGGCATCACGTAGTTAATGACCACGCAAAGCGCCGTCGCGGCAGCAGACAAGCCAAGTGCCACATAGGGAACGCCGCGTTTGTCCACTTTCAATAACGCTTTCGGGCCATTGCCCTGCTTCGCTAGCCCAAAAAGCATCCGGCTATTACAGTAGACACAGCTGTTGTAAACCGATAGTGCGGCGGTAAGCACCACAGCGTTTAAAACATTCGCGATGATATTGCTATTCAGATCGTGAAAAATCATGACGAAGGGGCTGCTACCCTCAACCACTTTGCTCCAGGGGTAAAGCGATAGCAACACGGTCAGTGAGCCAATATAGAAAATCAGCACGCGCCAGATAACCTGATTAGTGGCTTGCGGTATCGTTTTTTCCGGGTGATCCGCTTCTGCTGCGGTGATGCCCACCAGTTCCAGCCCGCCGAAGGAGAACATGATTACCGCTGTTGCCATCACAAGCCCGGATATGCCGTAGGGGAAAAAGCCGCCGTGGCTCCAGAGGTTAGTTACAGAGGCCTGCGGGCCGCCGTGGCCGCTAATTAACAGCCATGCGCCGAAGATAATCATCCCAATAATCGCGACGACTTTAATAATGGCGAACCAAAATTCCAGTTCACCATAGATTTTAACATTCGAGAGGTTAATAAGGTTGATAACAATGAAGAATGCCAGCGCTGAAACCCAGGTTGGTATTTCCGGCCACCAGTACTGAATATATTTCCCAACGGCGGTCAGCTCCGCCATTGCGACCAGCACATAAAGCACCCAGTAGTTCCAGCCGGAGGCGAAGCCGGCAAATTTGCCCCAGTATTTATAGGCGAAATGGCTAAATGAGCCGGCGACCGGTTCTTCCACGACCATTTCACCGAGCTGGCGCATGATTAAAAATGCGATAAAACCGCCAATACCGTATCCCAAAATAACAGCGGGACCTGCCATTTTTATGGTATCCGCAACCCCGAGGAACAGGCCGGTGCCTACGGCCCCGCCCAGCGCGATTAATTGAATATGGCGGTTTTTAAGACCACGCTTTAGCGAATCGCTGTGCTCTTGACCTTCCATTAATAAAGCCTCGTATGTGGTAAATGCCCGACATCTTAATGCGGGTGTAATTTTATTATTCCGCAGTATGTATTCTTATATTTACATTCTGAGGTGAGTTATTTTGCGATACACACTACCGCACCGGCAAGAATAGTGGTAAGCGCCGGTGAATGCACCTGCTTTTTGCTGATGTGCTGACAGGATGCTTAAAAAGCAGGCCCAGCAAGGGGGCTCCCGGTAGTGAGCGAGGCTGTTATACATAGGGGAGGGTTATTAATGAGGGAAATAAACCCTATAGTTACTAAGTGTAAACGTTGCAATTTCGTTTCATTATTAACCTTGTGAGTAATGCGCATATTTGCATGTCGTTGCATTTATGCGATTTTATATCCTGCATGTTGTTAAAAAATGCCGGTTTTACTGATTTAAATCAAAACCGGATGGACATAAGGTGAATGTTTTGTTACTTTACCGTCATGAATTTGAAATTGGTATGACCAATTGACTGCGAAACTGGCTTAAGACAGGACAGTATGGCCTATAGCAAAATCCGCCAGCCGAAATTATCTGACGTAATCGAGCAGCAGCTGGAGTTTCTGATTCTTGAGGGGACACTGCGCCCCGGTGAAAAACTTCCTCCTGAACGCGAACTGGCAAAACAGTTTGATGTTTCTCGTCCTTCTCTGCGTGAGGCAATTCAGCGCCTTGAGGCAAAAGGGCTTCTGCTTCGTCGCCAGGGCGGCGGGACTTTTGTGCAAAAAAGCCTGTGGCAAAGTTTTAGCGATCCGCTGGTCGAACTTCTGGCCGAACATCCTGAATCCCAGTTTGATTTGCTGGAAACGCGTCACGCGTTAGAGGGCGTTGCGGCTTATTATGCGGCGCTGCGCGGTACTGATGAAGATGTGGCGCGCCTGCGCGACTGCTATCGCGATATCGAACTGGCGCAGCGCTCTGGGGATCTGGATGCGGAATCCAGCGCCGTAATGAAGTATCAAATAGCCGTTACAGAGGCTGCGCACAATGTGGTGCTTTTGCACCTGCTTCGCTGTATGGAGCCGATGCTGGCGCAGAATGTGCGGCAAAACTTTGAACTGATCTATGGGCGACGGGAGATGCTGCCATTAGTCAGCGAACACCGCGCCCGGATTTATGAAGCGATTATCGCCAGGGAGCCAGAGCGCGCGCGCGAAGCTTCGCATCGCCATCTGGCATTTATCGAAGAAATATTGCTGGGCCGTAGCCGTGAACAGAGCCGCCGTGAGCGTTCTCTGCGTCGGTTACAACAGCGAAAAGACTAAGATTACGGTTATCCGTTATCTGAATGCGCCTGATTTATCTCGCGCGGCAACGAAACGCTGAGCCTGTCCTATTGCGCTTTATGCGCTTTAAAAAGAGCGCAATAGGGCAGGTTCCAGACAAACCAACTATTAGAGATAAGGAATACCCCATGTCAGAACGTATGCAAAATGACGTGGATCCGATCGAAACTCGCGACTGGCTACAGGCGATCGAATCGGTCATCCGTGAAGAAGGTATTGAACGCGCTCAGTTCCTGATCGACAGCGTATTAGGTGAGGCCCGTAAAGGTGGTCTGAATGTTGCTGCCGGGCAGGCTTCCCGCGACTACATCAATACGATTGCGACCGAAGATGAGCCTGAGTATCCGGGCAACCTGGACCTGGAGCGCCGCATCCGTTCAGCGATTCGCTGGAACGCAATTATGACCGTACTGCGCGCGTCGAAAAAAGACCTGGAGCTGGGGGGGCACATGGCGTCCTACCAGTCTGCGGCGACGATTTATGAAGTCTGCTTTAACCATTTCTTCCGCGCACGCAGTGAAAAAGACGGCGGCGATTTAGTGTATTTCCAGGGACATATTTCGCCGGGGGTTTACGCACGCGCGTTTCTGGAAGGGCGTTTAACTGAAGAACAGATGAATAACTTCCGCCAGGAAGTGCACGGTAACGGCCTGCCTTCTTACCCGCATCCGAAACTGCTACCAGAATTCTGGCAGTTCCCAACTGTGTCAATGGGGCTCGGTCCGATTGGCGCTATTTATCAGGCTAAATTCCTGAAATATCTGGAATATCGTGGCCTAAAAGAGACCTCTGCGCAAACGGTTTACGCTTTCCTTGGCGATGGTGAAATGGATGAGCCGGAGTCCAAAGGCGCTATCACAATCGCGACTCGTGAAAAGCTGGATAACCTGGTTTTTGTTATCAACTGTAACCTTCAGCGTCTGGATGGCCCGGTCACCGGTAACGGTAAAATCATCAATGAACTGGAAGGCATTTTCGCCGGCGCTGGCTGGGAAGTGGTGAAAGTCATTTGGGGTGGCCGCTGGGACGAACTGCTGCGTAACGACACCAGCGGTAAACTGATTCAATTAATGAATGAAACCGTCGATGGCGATTACCAGACCTTTAAATCGAAAGACGGCGCTTACGTGCGTGAACACTTCTTTGGTAAATATCCGGAAACCGCCGCGCTGGTTAAAGACTGGAGCGACGAGGATATCTGGGCGCTGAATCGCGGCGGCCACGATCCGAAGAAAGTCTACGCGGCGCTGAAAAAAGCCCAGGATACCAAGGGTAAACCGACGGTGATTCTGGCGCATACCATCAAAGGCTATGGTATGGGCGACTCCGCTGAAGGGAAAAACATCGCGCACCAGGTGAAGAAAATGAACATGGACGGCGTGCGTTACGTCCGCGATCGTTTCAATGTGCCGGTAGCCGATGCTGATATCGAAAAACTGCCGTACATCACCTTCCCGCAGGATTCCGAAGAGTACAAATACCTGCACGGTCAGCGTGATAAGTTGAACGGCTATCTGCCGACGCGTCAGACGCACTTTACCGAAACGCTGGAACTGCCAACGCTGGAAGACTTCGGCGCGCTGCTCGAAGAGCAAACCAAAGAAATCTCCACCACGATTGCGTTTGTGCGTGCGCTTAATGTCATGCTGAAAAACAAATCGATTAAAGACCGGCTGGTGCCCATTATTGCGGATGAGGCGCGCACCTTTGGTATGGAAGGTCTGTTCCGCCAGATTGGCATCTATAGTCCTAACGGTCAGCAGTACACCCCGCAGGACCGCGAGCAGGTGGCGTACTACAAAGAAGACGAAAAAGGCCAAATTCTGCAGGAAGGGATCAACGAGCTGGGCGCTGGCGCCTCTTGGCTGGCGGCGGCAACTTCATATAGCACCAATAACCTGCCGATGATCCCGTTCTATATCTATTACTCTATGTTCGGGTTCCAGCGTATCGGCGACCTGTGCTGGGCGGCTGGCGATCAGCAGGCGCGCGGCTTCCTGATAGGCGGAACGTCCGGGCGTACCACGCTGAACGGTGAAGGCCTGCAGCACGAAGATGGCCACAGCCATATTCAGTCGCTGACTATCCCTAACTGTATTTCCTATGACCCGGCATACGCCTATGAAGTCGCTGTTATTATGCACGATGGCCTGGATCGCATGTACGGTGAGAAACAGGAAAACGTGTATTACTACATCACGACGCTGAACGAAAACTACCATATGCCTGCAATGCCGGAAGGCGCTGAAGACGGTATTCGTAAGGGCATCTACAAGCTAGAAACGCTGGAAGGTAGTAAGGGCAAAGTACAGTTGCTTGGCTCCGGTGCCATCTTACGCCACGTGCGTGAAGCCGCCCAGATTCTGGCGAAAGACTATGGCGTAGGTTCCGATGTGTACAGCGTAACGTCCTTTACCGAGCTGGCGCGCGATGGCCAGGACTGCGAGCGCTGGAATATGCTGCATCCGCTGGATACGCCGCGCGTGCCGTACATCACCCAGGTAATGAACGATGCACCGGCAGTAGCCTCTACCGACTATATGAAGCTTTTCGCTGAGCAGGTGCGTACTTATGTTCCTGCAGATGACTATCGCGTACTGGGTACGGACGGCTTCGGCCGCTCTGACAGCCGTGAAAACCTGCGTCACCACTTCGAAATTGATGCTTCCTATGTTGTGGTTGCTGCGCTGGGTGAACTGGCTAAACGCGGTGAAATCGAGAAGAACGTGGTAGCGGACGCTATCAAAAAATTCAATATCGATGCAGATAAAGTCAACCCGCGTCTGGCGTAAGAGGTAAAAAGATAATGACTATCGAAATCAAGGTACCGGACATCGGGGCGGATGAAGTTGAAATCACCGAGATCCTGGTCAAAGTCGGCGATAAAGTGGACGCTGAACAGTCGCTTATTACTGTAGAAGGCGATAAAGCTTCTATGGAAGTGCCGTCTCCGCAGGCGGGCATTGTGAAAGAGATTAAAGTCTCTGTCGGCGATAAAACCCAGACCGGCGCGCTTATCATGATTTTTGATTCTGCCGATGGCGCTGCTGATGCAGCGCCGGCTCAGGCAGAAGAGAAAAAAGAAGCGACTCCGGCGGCGGCCCCCGCTGCCAGTGCGGCGAAAGACGTTAACGTGCCGGATATCGGCGGTGATGAAGTCGAAGTCACTGAAGTCATGGTGAAAGTTGGCGATACAGTGGAAGCTGAACAGTCGCTGATTACCGTTGAAGGCGATAAAGCCTCAATGGAAGTACCCGCACCTTTCGCGGGCACTGTCAAAGAGATCAAAGTTGCGACTGGCGATAAAGTATCGACCGGTTCGCTAATTATGGTCTTTGAAGTGGCAGGTTCGGCGCCTGCATCAACGCCGGCTAAACAAGAGTCCGCCCCGGCTGCTGCGCCAGCGGCGGCAGGCGTTAAAGACGTTAAAGTACCGGATATCGGCGGCGATGAAGTTGAAGTCACTGAAGTCATGGTCAAAGTTGGCGATAAAGTAGAAGCCGAACAGTCGCTGATTACCGTTGAAGGCGACAAAGCCTCGATGGAAGTTCCCGCGCCGTTCGCCGGCACGGTAAAAGAACTCAAAGTGAACGTTGGGGATAAAGTGTCTACCGGTTCGCTGATTATGGTTTTCGAAGTGGAAGGCGCTGCGCCTGCCTCTGCTCCCGCTGCGGCCAGTGCTTCAGGTGCAACCGCTGCGCCGGCACAGGCGGCGAAACCCGCCGCAGCGCCTGAGCCGAAGGCGGCAGGTAAAAATGAATTCGCTGAAAACGACGCTTATGTCCACGCGACACCGCTAATACGCCGCCTGGCGCGCGAGTTTGGCGTTAACCTGGCGAAAGTGAAAGGCACCGGGCGCAAAGGCCGTATTCTGCGCGAAGACGTGCAGGCCTATGTGAAAGATGCGGTTAAGCGCGCTGAATCCGCACCTGCCGGTGCTGGCGGCGGTTTACCGGGCATGCTGCCGTGGCCGAAAGTCGATTTCAGCAAGTTCGGTGAAATCGAAGAAGTGGAGCTGGGCCGCATCCAGAAAATTTCCGGCGCGAATCTCAGCCGTAACTGGGTGATGATCCCGCACGTTACGCACTTTGATAAAACCGACATCACGGACCTGGAAGCCTTCCGCAAGCAGCAGAATGCCGAAGCTGAGAAGCGTAAACTGGACGTGAAAATCACTCCGGTTGTCTTCATCATGAAAGCGGTGGCCGCAGCTCTTGAGCAAATGCCGCGCTTCAACAGCTCTTTGTCTGAAGATGCGCAGAAGCTGACGCTGAAGAAATACATTAATATTGGCGTTGCGGTGGATACGCCGAACGGGCTGGTTGTGCCTGTCTTTAAAGACGTGAATAAGAAAGGCATTGTCGAACTTTCCCGCGAGCTGATGGCGATATCCAAAAAAGCGCGCGATGGTAAGTTGACCGCAGGCGAAATGCAGGGCGGTTGCTTTACCATCTCCAGTATCGGCGGCCTGGGTACCACCCACTTTGCGCCGATCGTTAATGCGCCGGAAGTGGCTATCCTCGGGGTCTCTAAGTCCGCGATGGAACCGGTATGGAACGGTAAAGAATTTGTGCCGCGCCTTATGCTGCCGATTTCGCTGTCGTTTGACCACCGCGTTATCGACGGCGCGGACGGCGCGCGCTTCATTACTATCATTAACAATACGCTAAGCGACATTCGCCGCCTGGTGATGTAAGCAAGAACGCCGGCCATGCGGTCGGCTTTTTTCTGATAATCTCACGCGTTTTGTGAGGTTACTGGCGAACTATGAAATTCATATGCCGGTTATTGTTTCAAAATTGTTAACGATTTTGTAAGATACGGGCGGATTGTACCCTACGCGCGGTGGTTTGAGGGCATTTGCCCCGCCAGATATTCCGGGCAATGCCGCTATCAGCGGTGAGCGTCAGTATGGCTGCGGTGTGATTCGCTGCAGGGCAGACGATCCGGCGGATAAGCGGGCGTTGACGATATATGCCGGTCAGCAGGCAGCCGGTTTTGCCATCTGAGCCAGCTTATGGCCAGAAACGCACAGCGTGGTTGGCTACCGGGAACCGGGTATAACCGTCGGATATAAATTACAGAGGTCATGATGAGTACTGAAATCAAAACTCAGGTCGTGGTACTTGGGGCAGGCCCGGCAGGATATTCCGCCGCCTTCCGTTGCGCGGACTTAGGTCTGGAAACCGTAATAGTAGAACGCTATAACACCCTCGGCGGGGTTTGTTTGAACGTCGGGTGTATCCCCTCTAAAGCGCTGCTTCACGTAGCAAAAGTTATCGAAGAAGCGAAAGCGCTGGCCGAACACGGTATTGTTTTTGGGGAACCTAAAACAGACATCACTAAAATCCGCACCTGGAAAGAGAAAGTTATTACACAGCTTACCGGCGGGCTTTCCGGCATGGCGAAAGGCCGCAAGGTAAAAGTCGTTAACGGACTGGGGCAGTTTACCGGCGCCAATACGCTGGAAGTAGATGGCGAAAATGGGAAAACCGTTATTAACTTTGACAATGCTATTATCGCTGCCGGTTCTCGCCCAATTCAGCTTCCTTTTATTCCGCACGATGACCCGCGCGTATGGGATTCCACCGATGCTCTGGAACTGAAAGAAGTGCCTAAGCGCCTGCTGGTTATGGGCGGCGGCATCATCGGTCTGGAAATGGGTACCGTCTATCACGCGCTGGGTTCAGAAATTGACGTGGTTGAAATGTTCGACCAGGTGATCCCGGCGGCGGACAAAGATGTGGTGAAAGTGTTCACCAAACGCATCGATAAAAAATTCAACCTGATGCTGGAAACCAAAGTCACCGCCGTTGAGGCGAAAGACGACGGTATCTACGTCTCGATGGAAGGTAAAAAAGCGCCGGCTGAAGCGAAGCGCTACGATGCGGTGCTGGTGGCTATCGGGCGCGTGCCGAACGGGAAACTGCTGGATGCCGGTAAAGCGGGCGTGGAAGTCGATGACCGCGGTTTTATCCATGTCGACAAGCAAATGCGCACCAATGTGCCACACATTTTCGCCATCGGGGATATCGTTGGTCAGCCGATGCTGGCGCATAAAGGCGTGCATGAAGGCCACGTTGCCGCAGAAGTTATCGCCGGTATGAAACACTACTTCGATCCGAAAGTTATCCCGTCTATCGCCTATACCGAACCAGAAGTGGCGTGGGTAGGGTTAACTGAAAAAGAAGCGAAAGAGAAAGGTATCAGCTACGAAACGGCGACCTTCCCCTGGGCGGCATCCGGGCGCGCTATTGCCTCCGACTGCGCGGACGGCATAACCAAGCTTATCTTTGAAAAAGAGAGCCATCGTATCATCGGCGGCGCGATTGTCGGCGTGAATGGCGGTGAGCTGCTGGGCGAGATCGGTCTGGCGATTGAAATGGGCTGTGACGCGGAAGACATTGCGCTGACCATCCACGCTCACCCAACGCTGCACGAATCCGTTGGGCTGGCCGCCGAGATTTATGAAGGCAGCATCACCGATTTGCCGAATCCGAAGGCGAAAAAGAAATAATCACTGCTTTGCCTTCAGGCACAGCGCAGTAATCCAAGCCGGGCGCGGGTCGCCCGGTTTTTTATTGCTGATAAAACGTCAGCTACCATAGAGACGAATTTTCGTCATCGTCCCCCTTTATTACCAGGTTATAACAGGTAATTCCCTGCTTTCATTGTGCCTATCTCACTGTCTTTGCAGAGCTTTTTTATCGCCTGTCTCGATATTTTTAGTAATTTTTCTGCCTGACACGCTGTAGTAGCATTCCTCAAAATCCTTACAATATCCAAATAATAAATTAACATTAATGTGCATTTAGCGAGAGGAGCCAGGGGATGTTGACGTTGAATGAGTGGAAACAGCGCGCTGCGGAGCAGTCGTTTTTAACCCACGCGTTTATCGGTGCGGAAAGATGTCACGCTGCTTCAGGGCAAACCTTCGCGGTGGTTAACCCGGCGACCAATGCGGTACTGACGGAGGTTGCTCAAAGCGGTGAGGCTGAAGTAGACCGCGCCGTCCGTGCGGCCCGACGCAGTTTTATACGCGGCGACTGGTCTTCTCAGCCGCCGGCGGCGCGTAAAGCGGTGCTTCAGCGCCTGGCCGGGCTTATCTTAACGCATCGGGATGAACTGGCGTTGCTGGATACGCTCAGCGTGGGAAAACCGATTACCGAAGCTTGCAGTGTTGATGTCCCCGGCTCGGCGCATATCTTTAACTGGTACGCCGAAAGCCTGGATAAGCTTTATGGCGAAGTCGCGCCGACCGCGCGCGATGCGATAGCGACCATTACCCGCAGTGCTCTGGGCGTGGTGGCGGCCATTGTACCGTGGAATTTCCCGCTGGAAATGGCGGTCTGGAAGCTGGCGCCTGCGCTGGCGGCGGGCAATAGCGTTATCCTTAAACCTGCGGAGCAGTCGCCGTTTTCTGCACTGCGGCTTGCGGAGCTGGCGCTGGAAGCCGGGATCCCCGAGGGCGTTTTCCACGTGTTGCCTGGCACGGGCGAGGTTACGGGCAAAGCGCTGGGGCTACACCCGGATATTGACTGCCTGGCTTTCACCGGCTCGACGCAGGTGGGTAAATACTTAATGCAGTACGCCGGGCAGTCCAATCTGAAACAGGTATGGCTGGAGTGCGGAGGCAAAAGCCCAAATCTTATTTTCGCCGACGCGCACAGCCTGGCGCAGGCTGCAGAATACGCCGCCCGCGCCATTTTTTATAATCAGGGAGAAGTCTGTTCCGCTAACTCCCGGCTGCTGGTGGAGCGCTCGGTTCATGATGAATTTATTGCGCTTCTCACTGAACAAACCCGGCGCTGGCAGCCGGGCGACCCTCTCGATCCGCAAACGCGCAGCGGGGCAATGGTTAGCGCCCGCCAAACCCGGCGTGTGATGGAGTTTATCAATGGCGCACGCCAGCAGGGCGCTCATCTGGTCTGCGGCGGCGAGCAGGTCAGTATCAACGGCGTGGCGAATTACATTCAACCGACGATTTTTACCGGCGTGACGCTGGATATGACGCTGGCGCGCGAAGAGGCGTTTGGCCCGGTACTGGCGGTATTGCCTTTTGATTCCGAGCAGCAGGCCATCACCATGGCGAATGATTCCCATTATGGGCTTGCCGCATCCGTGTGGAGCGGAGATTTAAATCGGGCGCATCGAGTGGCTCGGGCGCTGGATGTCGGCACCGTTTCGGTAAATACCGTGGATGCGCTGGACGTTTGCACACCTTTTGGCGGCGGTAAGCAGTCAGGATTCGGCCGCGATCTTTCGCTGCACGCCTTTGATAAATACACCCAGCTTAAAACCACCTGGATCCAGCTGCACTCTGCCGCTGGGGTGGATTCTCTGTAAACTCATCGTGAGAGGATTTAGCCATGCGGATACAAAAGAACGCGTTGCCCACGGAGAATATCACCCCAGGTCCGGCCTCGAAACGCCTGGGGCTGCTGTCGCTGCTCTCCGTCTCCGTGGGGCTAGTCGTGTCCCAGGGCGTCATGGTAATGATGCTCCACGGCGTCGGAATGGCAGGGTTCAGTTTTATTGCGCCCCTTGCGCTGGCGCTGTTGCTTGCGCTGACGTATGCCTGGTCATTTTCCGAACTGGCGCTGATGATCCCGCGAGCCGGGAGCCTGTGTAGCTACACCGAGGTGGCTTTGGGGCATTTCCCTGCCATTGTCGCGACCTTTTCCGGTTATATCGTCGTGGCGATGTTTGCGCTATCGGCTGAAATTTTATTGCTCGACCAGGTGGTTGGGCACCTCTTCCCGTCACTGCCGCTGCCTCCGATGAGTATTGGGGGCGGTATTCTGCTGCTATTTACGCTACTTAATCTGCTCAATATCGATATTTTCGCCCGCCTGCAGTTTGTGTTAGCGGCGGTAATGGTGATTACGCTACTGGCGCTTGGCGTATGTGCCATCGGCAGCGAACATGCCGCGCCGATAAGCAGCCTGATGAGCGAAGAAAATAGGGCGCCGCTGGGCTGGGGCGTGGTAGCACTGGTGGCGGCGGGTATTTGGGGGTTTGTCGGCGCGGAATTTGTCTGCCCGCTGGTGGAGCAAACCCGCCGCCCGGAGCGCAATATCCCGCGCTCCATGACCATTGGCCTGTGCGTGATTTTTGTCACCGCGGTGCTTTATAGCCTTGGCGCGCTGCTGATAGTACCGCGCGATGAACTCATGAATAACTCGCTGCCGCATTACTTATTGGCGACGCACGTATTTGGGCACGCCGGTAAAATTTTGCTACTGATGGCGGCCACTACGGCCACGTGCAGCACCCTGAATTCATCGCTGGCGACCATATCGCGCATGTTGAGCGGCATGGCGGTGAATGGGCAGGCTTTTGGCTGCTTTAAAAAACACAGCGCGCGGACCGGGGCACCCTGGGTCGCCGTACTTTTTGTGGCAGCGATTACCGGATTGCCAATGTTACTCATGACCGCCGATTCCGTGAGCATTCTGCTTCTCGCCGCCGCCTTGTGCTGGCTGCTGGCCTATATCGTCGCGCACGTGGACGTCATCGTCCTGCGCCGCCGCTATCCCAATATGGAACGCCCTTTCCGCACGCCGTTTTACCCCCTGCCTCAGATTTTAGGGATTGCCGGCATGCTGTACGCGATGTGGATGGCGTCTCCGTCTCCCGATATGACCATCGAGATTTTCGGTTTTGCCGGCGGCGTTCTGGCGCTGGTGGCGATTATTGCCGCGCTGTGGATAGTTTTCGTCATGCGCAAACCGTTATTTGTCCCCGAGCCTATTGAACAGGCTCTGTACCCCACGCCATTGCCTGCGCCGGAGGCCACCGCGCAGCGTCCAAAACGTGAGAAACCCGCGTATTAAACTCAGGAGAATCACATGACCACGCAAACCAACAGCAAATACAGTACTCAGGAATGGCAGGCAATGGATGCCGCGCATCACATCCACGCCTTTGTCGACCAGAAGAAACTCAATGAGGAAGGTCCACGGGTTATTACGGCAGGAAAGCGGCTCTATCTGTGGGACAGCGATGGCAACAAGTATCTGGACGGTATGTCCGGGCTGTGGTGCACCCAGTTAGGCTATGGGCGCGAAGATCTTATCGCCGCTGCGACGCAGCAAATGGAAAAGCTTACCTATTACAATATGTTTTTCCATACCACGCACCCGTCGGTGGTTGAGCTATCTGAGTTATTGTTCAGTCTGCTGCCTAAACACTACAGCCACGTGCTGTATACCAACTCGGGCTCGGAAGCGAACGAGGCGCTAATACGCACCGTGCGCCGCTACTGGCAAGTGGTCGGTAAACCTACGAAACGCATCATGATTGGGCGCTGGAACGGCTATCACGGCTCTACGCTTGCCAGTACCGCCATGGGCGGCATGAAGTTTATGCACGAAATGGGCGGGATGCTGCCGGAAATCGCGCATATTGATGAACCTTACTGGTATGCGCACGGTGCTGATATGACGCCGGAAGCCTTTGGGCTTCACTGCGCCCGACAGCTGGAAGACAAAATTCTGGAGCTGGGCAGCGAGAATGTCGCTGCATTTGTTGCTGAGCCGTTCCAGGGGGCGGGCGGCATGATTTTCCCGCCGGAAAGCTACTGGCCGGAAATCCAGCGAATCTGCCGTCAGTATGACGTTCTACTGTGCGCCGATGAGGTTATCGGCGGCTTTGGTCGCACCGGCGAATGGTTCGCGCACCAGTATTTTGGCTTTGAGCCGGATACGTTATCTATCGCGAAAGGGCTGACATCGGGCTACATTCCAATGGGCGGGCTAGTGTTATCAAAGCGGATGTCAGACGCGCTGGTTGGGCAAGGGGGCGTATTTGCTCACGGGCTGACCTATGCGGGGCATCCGGTAGCTGCGGCCGTCGCCATCGCCAATATCAAGGCGCTGCGCGATGAGAAAATCGTTGAGCGCGTAAAACAGGACACGGGGCTTTATTTGCAGGAATGTCTGCGTGAAATTTTCACCGGGCATCCGCTGGTGGGCGAAATTCAGGGCGCGGGCATGGTCGCGGCGCTGCAACTGGCAGAAGATAAAGCAGCGCGCAAACGCTTTAAGAATGAGGATGAAATTAGCTGGCGCTGTCGCAGCTATGGATTTGAAGAGGGCGTGATTATCCGTTCGACGCAGGGCCGAATGATCATGGCGCCAGCGCTGATAGCGACGCGCAGTGAAATCGACGAGTTACTGGAAAAAACGCGCCGGGCGATGGATCGAACCGCGCAGTCGCTGGGACTTTGACAGCACTGCTCTTTTTCCACACTAAATAAATCTCGCGCGGCCAGGCCGTATGCGCTGCCGCGCTTTCCCGAACCACCGCTCTTCGTCTCACTTATCCCTACCTCTCATTTTTTGTTGCTTAATTGTAAACGTATTAACATATTCATCAATTCCTGCTATGCTGCCCGACGCGGTACCGGGCTTTTACCCTACAAGACTGCTGTCTCACTGGAGAGTGAAGAAATTCGCCTGGCGCCGTTCTGATAATGAGAACGAGGAGAACCGTCGTGCTAGAAGAATACCGCAAACAGTCGGCATCCCGTGCCGCCGAAGGGGTGATTGCAAAGCCTCTGGACGCCGGCCAAATGGCCGCCTTAATTGAGCTACTGAAGAATCCACCCGCGGGCGAAGATGCTTTTTTACTGGATCTGCTGGCGAATCGTGTGCCGCCCGGCGTTGACGAAGCCGCCTATGTGAAAGCCGGTTTTTTAGCTGCGGTAGCCAAAGGTGAAACGGTCTCCCCGCTGATTACCCCGGAAATGGCGATAGAACTGCTGGGCACAATGCAGGGGGGATATAATATTCACCCGCTGATTGAAGCGCTGGATGATGAAGCGTTAGCGCCTGCGGCAGCGCAGGCGTTATCGCATACGCTGCTGATGTTTGACAGCTTTTATGATGTTGAAGAGAAAGCAAAAGCCGGTAACGCCTATGCGCAGCAGGTTATGCGCTCCTGGGCCGATGCCGAGTGGTTTCTTTCGCGCCCCACGGTGGCTGAAAAAATTACCGTTACCGTGTTTAAAGTCAGCGGCGAGACGAACACTGACGACCTTTCCCCGGCGCCGGACGCCTGGTCGCGCCCGGATATCCCACTGCATGCGCTGGCAATGTTAAAAAACCCGCGCGAAGGCATTGAGCCTGATAGCCCCGGCGCGGTCGGCCCAATTAAACAAATCGAAGCGCTCAGCGCTAAAGGTTTCCCGCTGGCCTACGTTGGCGACGTTGTGGGTACCGGATCCTCGCGTAAATCCGCCACCAACTCAGTGCTATGGTTCATGGGCGATGACATTCCGCATGTTCCCAATAAGCGCGGCGGCGGCGTGGTGCTGGGCGGTAAAATCGCGCCTATCTTCTTCAATACGATGGAAGATGCCGGCGCGCTGCCAATTGAAGTTGACGTAAGTAGCCTGAATATGGGAGATGTCATCGACATCTATCCGTATCTGGGCGAAGTTCGCAGCCATGAATCCGGTGAACTGCTGGCGACTTTCGAATTAAAAACCGACGTGTTACTGGATGAAGTGCGCGCCGGCGGGCGTATTCCCCTGATTGTCGGGCGCGGGTTAACCGCAAAAGCGCGTGAATCGCTGGCGCTTGAACCCAGCGAGGTTTTCCGGCGTGCGAAAGACATCGCCCAAAGCGATAAAGGATTTTCTCTGGCACAGAAAATGGTTGGCCGCGCCTGCGGCGTAGAGGGCATTCGCCCCGGCCAGTACTGCGAGCCGAAGATGACCTCGGTAGGATCGCAGGATACTACCGGCCCAATGACGCGCGATGAACTAAAAGATTTGGCCTGCCTGGGATTTTCCGCAGACCTGGTCATGCAGTCGTTTTGTCATACGGCGGCCTATCCGAAACCGGTTGATGTACAAACTCACCATAGCCTGCCTGATTTCATTATGAATCGCGGCGGCGTATCGCTGCGCCCCGGCGATGGCATTATTCACTCGTGGCTTAACCGAATGCTGCTCCCGGATACCGTTGGCACCGGCGGCGATTCCCATACGCGTTTCCCAATCGGTATCTCTTTCCCCGCCGGGTCCGGGCTGGTGGCCTTTGCCGCAGCGACCGGGGTAATGCCGCTGGATATGCCGGAATCGGTACTGGTGCGCTTCAAGGGCGAGCGCCAGCCGGGGATCACGCTGCGCGATTTGGTGCATGCGGTTCCTTACTATGCTATTCAGCAGGGGCTACTGACCGTTGAGAAAAAAGGGAAAAAGAACATTTTCTCAGGGCGTATTCTGGAAATCGAAGGCCTGCCGGACCTGAAAGTGGAGCAGGCGTTTGAACTGGCGGATGCCTCCGCCGAGCGCTCGGCCGCGGGATGCACCATCAAGCTTGATAAAGCGCCGATTATTGAGTACCTCAGCTCCAACGTTGTGCTGTTGAAATGGATGATCGCTGAAGGCTATGGTGACAGGCGCACGCTGGAGCGCCGCGTTGAAGCGATGGAAAAATGGCTGGCCGATCCGCAATTGCTGGAAGCGGACGCTGACGCAGAATATGCGGCCGTCATCGAAATCGATCTGGCGCAAATTCGTGAACCTATCATTTGTGCACCGAACGACCCGGACGACGCCAGGCTGCTGTCGGATGTGCAGGGAGATAGTATCGATGAGGTATTTATTGGCTCCTGTATGACCAATATTGGTCACTTCCGCGCTGCGGGCAAACTGCTGGACAGCCATAAAGGCCAGTTGCCGACGCGCCTGTGGGTAGCGCCGCCAACCCGAATGGACGCAGCGCAGCTAACGGAAGAGGGGTATTACAGCGTCTTCGGCAAAAGCGGTGCGCGTATTGAAATCCCCGGTTGTTCGCTGTGTATGGGCAACCAGGCGCGGGTCGCCGATGGTGCTACCGTGGTGTCGACCTCGACCCGTAACTTCCCAAATCGCCTTGGAAACGGTGCGAATGTGTATCTGGCTTCCGCAGAGCTTGCGGCCGTATCCGCCCTATTAGGCAAGCTGCCCACGCCGGATGAGTATCAGCGCTTTATGGCGCAGGTGGACGATACTGCGACCGACACGTACCGCTACCTGAATTTTGACCAGCTTGGCGAGTATACGGAAAAGGCCGATGAGGTCATTTTCCAGACCGCCGTCTAATTCGATACCGGGCGAAATACTCAGGCCAGCCTTGCGCTGGCCTTTTTTATTGTCAGCTGAAAACCATGTCCTGTGGGCGTAGTCATCAACAGGTTTTGGCTCTGCCTTATTGTTTTGGGATTTAAATCTCACAAGACTGGCAGAGACTTTTTTTAGGAATTTGGTATGCCCCACTGGGACATCAAAGCAATGCCGCCTTCTATGAAGGCGGATTTTTATTGTCGGTTTTTGCCATTTTTGCGGCGGCGGACATCAGTGGCTTTGACTCAATTCGTTGACGTTGCTTAAAGGAGAACGGTGTTCTTTAGGGGTTTTTAGTGCATTTCCAGAGCGAAATCATACTACTTTTTACTTATGACGAGTTTTTATTGCTAACTAAAAAGTTCTTCTGTGGATACGGTTATCGGCAGCGCGGGTTTTACCTGCCGCTGTTTTATCTCTCAGCTAAAAAGAAAGCCTGCGAAATAAAGCGAAAAAACTGCGGGGTATTTTCAGAAAATGATATCTCAGTTCTAAAAGCGCTTTTCCTGCGTGAAAAACATATTATCTTCATAGCATTGTGATGCCATGGATGGGAAAACAGATGCCGTTGATTCTGGCGATGCTTCTCGGTGCGATTGCCGGTAGCGTATGTAACATGCTGATTTGGCGCCTGCCGAGGATGCTGGCGGGCGGGACGAGTCTCTCTTTATTCTCGCCACCATCTCACTGTCCTCACTGCAAAAGCCCGCTAAAAGCGCGGCACAATCTGCCTGTTATTGGATGGCTGTGGCTGAAGGGGCGCTGTGCCTATTGCCGATACGCAATTGGTGTGCAATATCTGGTTGTCGAGATTTTACTGTCGCTGCTGTTTCTCGCAATAGCCTATAAATGGGGCCAATCGCCAGTTGCCGCTATCAATAGCGTGATGGTAACCGCACTGGTTGCGCTATTTGTTATTGACATGCAAACCATGCTGTTGCCCGATCGCCTGACGCTGAGCGTGGTCATTTTGGCATTTGGTCTATCGACGCTACCCGAATGGAAAGTCAGCGATATTCAGGCCTGCTTTGGTGCAGGCGTCGGCTTTCTTCTTCCCTGGCTTATCAATCGGCTTTTTTTCGCTATTCGAAAAACCGAAGGATTAGGCATGGGGGACATGAAGCTCTTTGCCGGCGCTGGCGCCTGGTTTGGGCCGGAGACGCTATTGTATATTATGGCGATTGCATCGGGGCTGGCTCTGTGCGCGTCATTGCGATTCAGGAAAGAAATGCGCCATCAGCCGCAGCCATTCGGGCCGTGGATTGTTTCGGCTATGCTGGGTTGGTTATTGATAGTGGCGTGAGATCAACGGGATATTGTGAACTGACTGTGGGCGAAAAGACTATTCAGTCATACTGTGTATGGCTGTGCTGTATGTTTCATCTCCAGAATGCAGCCGCGCCGGTTAAGCGGATATTTTGATGTAAAATGAGCATAATCGCCGCAGGATGCCTGCGTCTGAGAAATATATCGTTATAAAGAGTAGAGGCGAGCCTGAATTATGGATTATGAATTTTTACGTGATGTGACGGGGGCGGTAAAAGTCCGGATGTCAATGGGCCATGAAGCTCTTGGGCACTGGTTTAACGAGGAGGTAAAAGGCTCTCTTTCCCTTCTTAACACCGTAGTGTTACCAACGGTGCAAAACTGATCCACCCCAGCGGTTGAAAACTGATCCAG
>CALYPF010000086.1 GCA_945271245.1 uncultured Enterobacteriaceae bacterium
TCAGTTTTCAACCGCTGGGGTGGATCAGTTTTGCACCGTTGGTAACACGCTGCGCCACGATAAAGTAGGCCAGCGTTTGCAAACCGCCTTTGTTCGCCACGGCGGCGTGCAGTGCGGCTTCTGTACGCCCGGTGTGTTAATGAGCGCAAAAGCGCTGCTGGATAAGAATCCAACGCCGAGCGACGCGCAAATCAACGAAGCGCTGGAAGGCAACCTGTGCCGCTGCACTGGCTACGTACCTATTATCAAATCGATAAAAGCGGTACTTAAGTCAGCGTAAGCCTGGAAGGAGCAGGGTGCGATGGAGATGAAGCAGTGTCTGATATTAGCCGCTGGGCTCTCTTCCCGCATGGGGCAGTGGAAAATGATGCTGCCCTGGCGCGAAGGCACCGTGCTGGATAGCACGCTGCGCAATGCGCTCGCTTTTTGCGATCGGGTGATCCTGGTAACGGGGTATCGCGGTGAAGCGCTGCGTCAGCGCTATGCCGGTCGCGATCGCATCCTGTTATGCCATAACCCTGTCTACACGCAGGGGATGTTTTCCTCGCTGCAGCGCGGCGCTCGCCGCCTGCAGCCCGGGCACTTTTTTATCATTCCCGGCGATATGCCCGCCGTGACGCCGGATATTTACGCCGCGCTATGGCAGCATCGCTCCGCACGGGTACTGGTTCCCTTTTGCGAAGGCGGGCGAGGCCATCCGGCCCTGCTGCCACCTGATATGCGCAGGCGTATTCTGGATGCGCCCGCTAACGTTACCTTAAAACACTTGGTATCAACCTGCGGGCGGGACGCAGTGCCCGTACAAAGCGCGGCGATACACTGGGATGTGGATACCCCGCAGCAATACGCACAGCTACGGGAACGCGTTATACCAGACCGTATTTCTTAATTTTTCGATACAGCGTCGCAACGCCAATCCCCAGCTCATCCGCCACCTGCTTTTTATTCCGAGTACGCTGCAGCGCTTCTTCAATAATCGTACGCTCCATTGACTTCAGATTGGGCTGAGTGCCTTCCGGCGAGCATATCTTCAACGCATCCAGCTCTGCCGGGCGCGGTATATCAATATAAGAAGAGTGGAATACCGGCGGTAGCAGCGCGCTGTCGATCAGCTCGCCCTCCGGAACAATATTAATTAAGTACTCCATGAGGTTGCTTAACTCCCGCACATTGCCTGGCCACCGATAGTTCTGTAGCAGCCGCATCACCTCCGGGCTCACGCCGGGGCGCTGGCGGCCAATACGCTGCGCATGCAGAGACAGGAAATGATTTACCAGCAGCATCACGTCGTCGCCGCGTTCGCGCAGCGGAGTGAGCATCAACGGCACCACATTGAGTCGGTAGAATAAATCTTCCCGAAAACGCCCGTCGCGAATGTGCGCTTCAAGATTTTGATGCGTTGCGGAAATAATGCGGATATCAATGGCCACCGGCGCGCTGGCCCCGATTGGCATCACCTCACGGTTCTCAATGGCGCGCAGCAAACGCGCCTGCAAACCTAATGGCATATCGCCTATTTCATCCAAAAATAGCGTACCGCCGCTGGCGACCTGCATTAATCCACGCTTTCCGCCCGGCGCCGCGCCGGTAAACGCGCCTTTGGCATAGCCAAATAGCTCGCTCTCCAGCAAATTTTCCGGTATTGCCGCACAGTTTATCGCAACAAACGCCTGCTCGTGCCGGGGGCTAAGACGGTGAATCGCTCGCGCCACAACTTCTTTCCCGGTTCCACTTTCCCCCATAATCATGACGCTGGAAGGGCTACCGGCAATGCGCCCTACCAGTTCGCGCAATTTCCGCATACCCGGCGACTCGCCGATGAGATTTTTAATGGTCGGATAGCGCCGGAGCTTCTCTTCATCTTCATCGCACGCCCCTGGTCGCGCTGCCGACAGCAGCATCAACGACCCGTTTTCCGTATCGCGGCGCTGGCCGCTGACGCGCCAGGTTTGTTCATCAATACTCAACTGAAAAACGCCGCTTTTCTCCGGCAGTTCCAAAATACTTGCCGAACGCCACAGCAGCCCTTTATCAGGGGAAAGCATGGCCTGCGCGCGCTCGTTGATTAGCACTATCTCGCCTTGTTCGTTGCAGAGAACGACGCCGCGCTCAACGCTATCTGCCAGGAACTGCTGGAGCGGGTCAATATGCAGGTCCGGCGCATGTGAAACTGCAAAATTCTCTGCCAGTAATGTCGATATATGCCGGATGTACTCAATGAACATGCTGGTATGTTCGCGCAGGTGGCGTAATTGCTCGATATTTACGGCAACCAGGCTTATCACACCCAGACAGCGCTGCTGGTAAATAATAGGGACGCCGACAAATCCCCGCTCCCGGCAGCTATCGCGCTGCATACACGCCTGACAGAGTGAATTCTGCCGGGAATCAAAAATCACCACTTCCCGGGCGTTATCCAGTACTTCCTGGAGTAATAGCGTATTACTCTCCGGCACCTGCCCGAAACGTTTTCCATATGGCCCGGTACCGGCTATACGCAGTAAACGGTTATCGACGACTTCAACTTCGAGATGAAGCACATTCGCCAATAGCGTGGCGAAATGCTGAATAGTGTGTTGAATAGGCATTAGCAGAGAGGGAGACGGCGAGGCATTATCAATCCGGGGAGGTTCAGATGCCCGATTCGTGCATAAATTCTCTTTTTGCTCATCTCTCATTTTGATAACGGTATTACCCTTTCTCATTTTGACCTCCCTCACTGTGTCCAATATCACCTCCCCGTTTGCTTCCCATGGAGAGTAACCCCTGCAAGGGATCAAAAAGTATGACTCACTGCAAAGATTTAACACTGCTACGCAACCTGGCATAAAACTTGTTTATTCCTTTCAGCGCGCCTTCAGAAATTAGGGAGTCGCTTCCTCTCAACACTCAAGTATTTAATTAGCGTTCGTAAGGGATCTCATAAATGAAAGAGATAAAACGTCTACTGGACATCATTGAAGATAAGCCGTCAAAACTGCATGAAAAGGACTTTCTCCTGACCTGGGAGCAGAGCCGGGACGAACTTGAGAAGGTGCTCTATCTGGCGGAAGCATTAAAAAATATGCGCGCCGGTAATATCGACACACGCGTATTCAATAACGGGCTGGGAATTTCGCTATTCCGCGATAACTCAACCCGTACGCGCTTCTCTTATGCCTCTGCGCTGAACCTGGTAGGGCTAACTCAGCAGGTTCTGGATGAAGGAAAATCACAAATCGCCCACGGCGAAACGGTGCGTGAAACCGCCAATATGATTTCCTTCTGCGCAGAAGCTATCGGTATCCGTGACGATATGTATCTGGGCGCCGGTAATGCCTACATGCGTGAAGTAGGCGAAGCGCTGGATGAAGGCTTCGCCAGCGGCGTGCTTCCGCAGCGTCCCGCCATCGTCAACCTGCAGTGCGATATCGATCACCCGACGCAGGCTATGGCCGATCTGGCGTGGCTGAAAGAGCACTTCGGCGGCCTGGAAAAACTGAAAGGCAAAAAAATCGCCATGACCTGGGCTTATTCCCCCAGCTACGGTAAACCGCTCTCTGTACCGCAGGGCATTATCGGCCTGATGACCCGTTTCGGGATGGACGTCACGCTGGCGCATCCTGAAGGATACGGCCTGCTGCCAGAGGTTATGGATATCGCTCGCCACAACGCAGAGGCCTCCGGCGGCCGCTTCAGCCAGGTCGCTACTATGGAAGAGGCATTCCAGGATGCCGATATTGTTTATCCCAAATCCTGGGCACCCTGGCAGATCATGCAGCAGCGTACAGAGCTGCTGCGCCGCAACGATGGCGACGGCCTGAAAGCGCTCGAAAAAACCTGCCTGGCCGAAAACGCCCGTCATACCAACTGGCACTGCACCGAAGAGATGATGGCCCGCACGCGCGGCGGTAAAGCGCTGTACATGCACTGCCTGCCTGCAGACATCACCGGCGTTTCTTGCGAAAAAGGCGAAGTGGAAGCCAGCGTATTCGATCGCTATCGCATTGAAACCTATAAAGAAGCCAGCTGGAAACCGTGGATCATTGCCGCCATGATCCTCGCTCGTAAATTCCCGCACCCGGGCCAGATCCTGGCCAAACGCCTGGAAGCGGCCACACCGCGTATTTATCGCTGATAGCCCCCGGAATGCCCGACGGAAACCGGGCATTCCGGGTCGTAAGGAAACTAACGTATGTCACAGTTCGCATTAAAAATGGACATTGTCGACAATGCCCGATTCAACCCGCGCCCGGAACCCGTTTTTGGCGTCAGTGCGGCGCGCGAAGCCAGAAAGTTCCATCGCAGCCTGGCGGGTTATAGCCCGACGCCGCTCTACGCGATGAACGATTTCGCTCGCGCGCTGGGCGTCGGCAGCGTTTTAGTGAAAGACGAATCGCAACGCTTTGCGTTGAACGCCTTTAAAATGTTGGGCAGCACCTGGGCCATCGCCCGCCTGCTGTGCGAGAAACTGGGCCTTGATATCGCCCATTTCTCCTTTGAACAATTCCGTTCGCAAAAACATCCTCCCATGACATTTGCCACCACAACTGACGGCAACCACGGCCGCGGCGTGGCTTGGGCGGCACGGGCGCTAGGGCAGAACGCCGTGATTTATATGCCGAAAGGATCTGCGGCATCACGCGTAAAGCACATCACCGATCTTGGGGCCGAATGCATCGTCACCGATATGAACTATGACGACACGGTGCGTTTAACGATGCGCACTGCGGCGGAAAAAGGCTGGATCGTCGTACAGGATACCGCGTGGGAAGGCTATACCGACATCCCGACCTGGATTATGCAAGGTTACGCCACGCTTGCGGATGAAGCCGCCGAGCAAATGGACGCCATGAAGGCTGCCCCGCCAACGCATATCTTCCTGCAGGCTGGCGTAGGCGCAATGGCCGGCGGCGTTCTGGGCTATTTTGCCGATTGCTACGGTGCGGAAAACTTCAATGCCATTGTCGTTGAGCCTGACGGTGCCGATTGCCTGTGGCGCTCTGCGGAAAAAGGCGACATCGTAAATGTTTCCGGCGATTTAAATACCATTATGGCAGGGCTGGCCTGCGGGGAACCTAACCCGCTCGGCTGGCCGCTACTGCGGAACAATACCCGCCAGTTCATCTCCTGCGAAGATGGCGTTGCCGCGCTGGGGATGCGCGTGCTGGGTAACCCGTTGGGCAACGATGCCCGCGTTATCTCCGGCGAATCCGGCGCCGTCGGTATGGGCATCCTGGCCGCGATTCTTTTCCACCCTCAGCGCGCCGCGCTAATGCAGAAACTCCAGTTGACCGAAACCTCCCGCATTTTAGTGCTGAATACGGAAGGCGACACCGATCCGCTGCACTATCGCGAAGTCGTCTGGGAAGGCAAAAACGGAATTACAAACTGAAATAAAAGAGGATTTCATCATGGCTAAAGCAATTCCTTTTAACGAAATTTTAAAACTGGCCCAGCGCTATCAGCCGGAAATGACGCGCTTTCTGCGCGATATGATCGCCATTCCCAGCGAAAGCTGCGATGAAAAACGCGTCGTCCATCGCATCAAAGAAGAGATGGAAAAAGTCGGTTTCGACAAAGTAGAAATCGACCCGATGGGCAACGTTCTCGGTTATATCGGCCACGGGCCTCGCCTGCTGGCAATGGATGCGCACATTGACACCGTCGGCGTAGGGAATATCAATAACTGGAAATTCGATCCCTATGAAGGCATGGAAGACGACACGCTGATCGGTGGACGCGGCGCTTCCGACCAGGAAGGCGGGATGGCCTCAATGGTTTACGCCGGGAAAATCATCAAAGACCTCGGCCTTGAAGACGAGTATACGCTGCTGGTCACCGGCACCGTTCAGGAAGAAGACTGTGATGGCCTGTGCTGGCAGTACATTATTGAACAGTCCGGCATTCGTCCGGAATTCGTGGTCAGCACGGAGCCTACCGACTGTCAGATTTATCGCGGCCACCGCGGGCGCATGGAAATCCGCGTTGAAGTTGACGGCGTAAGCTGCCACGGTTCTGCGCCGGAGCGCGGCGATAACGCCATTTTCAAAATGGCGCCGATCCTCATGGAGCTGCAAACGCTGGCGAAAAACCTCGGCAACGATCCTTTTCTCGGCAAAGGCACGCTTACTGTCTCAGAGATCTTCTTTACGTCACCCAGCCGCTGCGCGGTTGCAGATAGCTGCGCCGTTTCAATTGACCGCCGTTTGACCTGGGGTGAAACGTGGGAAGGCGCGATTAAAGAGATTGAATCGCTCTCCTCGGTAAAAGATGCCAAGGCGCGCGTACTGCTTTATCGCTACGATCGCCCATCGTGGACCGGGCTGGAATATCCTACCGATTGCTACTTCCCGACCTGGAAAGTGGAAGAAGATCACTTTACGGTGCGCAGCCTGAGCGCCGCTTACCGCGGTCTGTTCAATAAAGAGCCTGTCGTCGATAAGTGGACGTTCTCCACCAATGGGGTTTCAATCATGGGCCGCCACGGTATTCCGGTAATCGGCTTTGGCCCAGGTAAAGAACCCGAAGCGCACGCTCCTAACGAAAAAACCTGGAAGGATCATCTGGTTACCTGTGCGGCAATGTACGCTGCAATTCCGCTGAGCTGGCTGAACGAACAGCCGTAATCTCACCCGCACGCACATACGCGTTTTTGCGTAAGCGCGACGCGGGGTTGTCATCCCGACACGGGAAAGCCGGGCCCGGCTTTCCCTGATTATCAACGCGGACAAGCGGGAGTCATCCCGCTTTCTCCGTTATCGGGGCGCCTTACAGCAGCGCCCGGGAGCCGAACCATGAAAGTGTTAATCAAGGGCGGCACGCTAGTGGACGACGCGGGAGAGTATCGTCAGGATCTACTGATAGATGGGGAGCTCATCTCACGCCTGGCACCGGATATTTCCCCCAGCGAAGCCGACAGTGTCATTGACGCTCGCGGGTTACTCGTCATGCCCGGCGGCATCGACGTCCATACGCATTTTAATATTGATGTCGGTATTGCACGTAGCTGCGATGACTTTTTCACCGGCACGCGCGCGGCGGCCTGCGGCGGCACCACGACAATTATCGATCATATGGGCTTTGGCCCGGCCGGCTGTAATCTGCACCACCAGCTTGGCGTTTATCATGACTATGCGCAAAACAGCGCCGTTATCGACTACAGCTTTCACGGCGTAATACAGCATATTGATGATGCAATCCTCGAAGAACTGGCTTCAATGGTGCACGACGAGGGTATCAGCAGTTTTAAATTTTATCTCACTTATCAATACCATCTTCAGGATCGGGACACATTGCGCCTGCTGCAACGCCTTAAAGAGGTTGGCGCGCTGGCCACGGTCCACCCGGAAAACGACGCCGTGGTGAATTTCAACCGCCGCCGTTTTATCGCTGAAGGCAAAGGCGCGCCTATCTGGCACGCGCTGAGCCGCCCGGCAGCCTGCGAAGCCGAAGCCATTGGGCGCACCTTGAATCTGGCGCATCTGGCAGGCGACGCGCCGCTGTATATCGTTCATCTGTCTAACGGACTGGGGCTGGATTATATTCGGCTGGCCCAGGCGCAAAATCAGCCTGTATGGGCGGAAACCTGCCCCCAGTATCTGCTGCTTGATATCAATCGCTATCTGGAACCAGACGGCCTGAAATATATCTTAAGCCCCCCGCTTCGTCCGCGCACGGAGCAAGACAAGCTGTGGGTAGGGCTGGTCGCGGGCGATATCGACACCGTCGCGACCGATCACTGCACCTTCCCGCTCGCCCAGCGCCGTGAAATGGCCAGCGACGATTTTACGCGCTGCCCTAACGGCCTGCCCGGCGTAGAGAACCGCATGGCGCTGCTATTTTCTGAAGGGGTTGCTACCGGGCGCATTAGCCGGTCGCGCTTTGTCGCCCTGACCAGCGCCAATCCAGCGCGGCTGTTCGGGCTATGGCCGCAAAAAGGCAATCTTAACCCCGGCAGCGATGCGGACCTGGTCCTGTTCGATCCTGAATGCACGCGCGTGATTCACCATGCCGATCTGCATGACAGCGTCGACTATTCGCCCTGGGAAGGATTCACCTGTCACGGCTACCCGGTGATGACCCTGTCGCGCGGCAACATTATCTACCAGCACGGCCGCTTTACCGGCCAGGCGGGTCGCGGGCGCTTCCTGCACCGCAAGCCTTTTACTTGTCAACGGAGTGTACAAATATGAAAAAAAGAATCGTGCTGGCGTTGGGCGGCAACGCGCTTGGGAAAGGTCTCGCCGAGCAGATGCAGGCGGTGCATACCACGGCCAGCGCGCTTGCCGACCTTATCCAGGAAGGGCATGAGCTGGTGATTACGCACGGCAACGGGCCACAGGTTGGAATGATCCATCAGGCGTTCGAGGCCGCCTCAGCGACCCCGGCCCATTCCCCCGTGCTGCCGATGTCTGTCTGTGTCGCTCTGAGTCAGGGTTACATCGGCTACGATTTGCAAAACGCGCTGCGCGAAACGCTGCGCGCGCGCGGCATCAACAAAACGGTCACCTCGTTAATTACCCAAGTGCGCGTTGATCCGCGCGATCCGGCGTTCAACAATCCGGATAAACCGATTGGCTCCTTCCTCTCGCCGGAAACGGCACAGAGGCTGTCGCAGGAGGGCGTCAACGTGCGCGAAGAAGCCGGTCGCGGCTGGCGTCGCGTAGTGGCATCGCCAATGCCGCAGGAAATCATTGAAATTGAAAGCATCAAGGCGCTGCTGACGGCTGGCCAAATTCCGGTCACCGTGGGAGGAGGCGGTATCCCGGTAGTCGCCGACGGCAATCAACTGCACGGCGCCAGCGCGGTTATCGATAAAGACCGAGCGAGCGCCGTACTGGCGCAGGCGCTGGATGCAGATATGCTGATCATTTTGACCGCCGTGGAAAAAGTCGCCATTGGGTATAACACCCCTTATCAGAAATGGCTCGATCGTATGTCGCCGAAGGAAGCGCGCGACTATATCGAAGCCGGTGAATTTGCTCCCGGCTCCATGCTGCCTAAAGTGGAAGCAGCGCTGGCGTTCGCCGAGTCGCGCCCTGGACGGCAAGCGCTGATTACCTTGCTTGAGCACGCCGCGGACGGCATTGCGGGCCGCACGGGTACCGTTATCAGCCAGTAACCTCTACCAAACGTGCCGCCGCTACTGCGTCGGCACGTTGTTCGCACCAGTCCCTTTTGCCCCTTTCATTTTCATCAGGTAAGACAAAAAGCGCTGAAACACGCAGACAAACACCTGTAAATCAGCGTCACTCAACCGCTGCGATAATCAATGTCCAGCTCATGCGCCCATTTGCGCCGGGGCTTGCAGCGCATTGCGCCATCAGATTACTGGCGGGCAACCCGTTACCAAAATGCACGCCGGCTCGGCAAACCGGCGCGGCGTGAGGCGCACTGCAGGCGTCAAGCATGCAGAAATGGCGGTTAGCTGGCAGCCTCAACCCGCGGATTTGGTACCGCCGTTAACGCGCCTGACTCCTCCTGCTCGCCGCGCGCATTCAAACGCGCTCCCCCGCCGCGATGAAGCTGGGTAATTTCACCCAGAATACTCACCGCTATTTCCGCCGGCGTCTCCGCGCCGATATCCAGCCCTAATGGCGCGTGCAGGCGCATAATGTCATCTTCCGACATGCCATATTCTTTGCGCAGCAAATTACGAAAGTGATGCGCTTTGCGTCGGCTGGCCAGTAGCCCTAAATAGCGTACCGGATAGCCAATTAATTCGATAAGCGCCTCTTTGTCTTCGTGGTTAGTCGCTATCACTACGTAGCTATAACTATCCAGCCCCAGTTGCGGAATAATTTGCGCATAACTGTCGCCACCGACGCGATGACAGTCGGCAGGGAGTTCTGGATGGGTCAGGTTCGCCGGCCAGGTATCGGCAACGGTCACTTTAAAATCAAGCATTGCTGCCATACGCGCCACTTCGCGATTAACGTGCCCGCCGCCCAGTAGGAAAAGCGCAGGCCGCCGGGGATAGACGGCGATATGTACCGTTACCGCGCCGCCGCAGTCTGAACCGACCGCGTTTTCTCCCTGTCGCGCCAGCTTGCCGTAAAACAGGCAGGAGGCGCCTTCAATTAACGCTTCTTGCGCGCGCTCAATGGCTAACCGCTCCAACATCCCGCCGCCGATAGTGCCTTCCGTAGTGCCGTCTTCCATAACCAGCATGCAGGCAGAATGACGCGGCGTTGAACCACGGCTTTCAACAATTTGCAGTAGCGCAAAACTGCGATTCTCTGCCTCAAGGTGAGCCATAAGCGAAAAGATATTCATGACAGTGTCCTTCTCCAGATGTTCAGGATGCTGCATTTTCTAAGCAAGTCTTATGCCGCTTTGCGAGGTAGAAAACCGGCCCGGAGAGCCATTTATTCATACTGTGCGCCAGGCGGGATAACCCTGGCCTCTCTCATTAAAGCTGTAATTAACCCGCTGATCTTTTCGGAAACTCTCGTGAATAGCGGCCGCGAAAGCGACCAGTGATAACGGCGCATTCTCATTTTGATAGCCTGCAGCCGCGCGAAATTCTCACCCTGACGCTTTTGCGATAACCCGAGAGAGACTTTTCTGCATTTTTATTAAAGAGTGAGAAATCAATCACGCTAACGGACAGAAAATCCGCGGGCTTTTTCTCACTGGCTCAGATGTTGCTTTGTATCACGCCTTCCGGTCATTCAGCGCTCAACCGCATTCCGAGCCGCGACGGTGACCGCCACAACTCAAAAAAAATGAAGCAAGGAGCAATGTCTATGGCCGATATTATGCGTCCGATCCCCTTCAGCGAGCTGTTAACGCGTATTTGCGCTGAATATGAAGAAAATCGTTCGATTTTTGGCATCCCTGAGAGCGAGTTTTATCAACGCAATCCCGAACGCCAGCTTACGCTGTTCGGCGAAACGTGTGATACGCCGGTCGGCCCTGCCGCCGGGCCGCATACGCAATTGGCGCCGAACATTATCGTGGCCTGGCTCACCGGCGGTAGCTTTATCGAACTTAAAACCGTGCAAATCCTCGATAGGCTGGAACTGGAAAAACCCTGTATCGACGCCAGCGATGAAGCGTTTAACACGGAATGGTCCACGGAACTCACGCTGGAAAAAGCCTGGGATGAATATCTGAAGGCATGGATGGCGCTCTGGCTGCTGGAAGCCATCCTCTCACCACGGAACGCGCAGCACCAGCGCTCCTTTATTTTCAATATGAGCGTCGGATACGATCTAAAAGGCATTACTCAGCCGCCGATGCAGAAGTTTATCGACGAAACCCTGGACGCGGGTAAAAACGAAAAATTCACCCGCTATCGCCAGGAGTTAGCGCAGTTTATTAGCCAGGGACACTGGCAGTTGCTGGCGAAAGCCAACCCCGGTCGCCTGCAGGCGCTGCCGGAAAGCATCTCGCCGCATATGGTACGCAGCGTCACGCTTTCCACCATGCACGGCTGCCCGCCGAATGAGATTGAATCCATTTGCCGCTATATGTTGGAAGAAAAAGGCATTCACACCTACGTGAAGCTGAACCCTACGCTGCTCGGCTACCAGCAGGTGCGGGATATCCTCGATGGCAACGGTTTTGATTATATCGCCCTTGATGAGGCCTCTTTCGAGCACGATCTGCAGCAAGAAAAAGCCTTTGATATGCTGGAGCGATTAATGGCAATCGGGAAGCAGAAAGGGTTGCTGTTTGGCGTGAAGCTCACCAACACGCTGGGGACACGCAACCATAAAGGCAAACTGCCCGGCGATGAAATGTATATGTCCGGGCGAGCGCTGTTCCCGCTTTCCATTAATGTCGCTGCCATGCTGTCTCAGCGCTTTGATGGCCTGCTTCCTATCTCCTATTCCGGCGGAGCCAGCCAGTTTAATATCGCCGATATTTTCGCTACCGGCATTCAGCCGATTACCATGGCGACCGACCTGCTCAAGCCTGGCGGTTATTTGCGGATGGCCAAATGCGCCCGCCTGCTTGATGACTCAGCGGGCTGGGGGCGGACGCGCATTGACGTAGAGGCGTTAAACGCGCTTGCCGAGCGCGCGCGCAGCGCCGACTGGGCGCAAAAATCATGGAAAAGTAAAGAAGAAATTGACACAGGCGAGGCGCTGCCGCTCACTGATTGTTACGTCGCGCCCTGTGTCACCGCCTGCGCTATCCATCAGGACATCCCGGAGTATCTGCGCCTGGCGGGCGCCGGGCGCTACGCCGACGCTCTGTCGCTGATATACGAGCGCAACGCGTTACCGTCAATTACCGGGCATATTTGCGATCACCAGTGTCAGTACAACTGTACGCGTCTCGACTATGACAACGCGCTGAATATTCGTGAGATCAAAAAAATTGCGCGTGAAAAAGGCTGGGAAGAGTATCGCCGCCGCTGGCACCGCCCGGCCGGTTCCGGTAGTCGCCATCCCGTTGCCGTTATCGGCGCCGGCCCCGCAGGCCTGGCCACCGGCTATTTTCTGGCGCGCGCCGGTCATCCGGTAACGGTATTTGAACGCGAAGCCGACGCGGGCGGCGTAGTCCGCAACATTGTGCCGCGTTTTCGTATTCCCGCCGAACTGGTACAACAGGATATCGACTTTATTGCCGATCACGGCGTGAAGTTTGAATACAACTGCCCGCCGGATTTAACTATCGATACCCTGAAGCAGCAGGGCTTCCAGTATGTGTGCATCGGCATTGGCGCCGGGAAAACCAACTCGCCGGCCCTCGAAGGCGACAACCCCAACGTCTGGCGCTCGTTTGATTTTCTGCGCGCCTTTAACCAGACCCCAGCCCCCGCGCTGCGCGGCGATATCGCCGTAATGGGCGCGGGCAATACGGCGATGGACTGCGCCCGGGCGGCGCTACGCCTGCCTGAAGTTAATAGCGTGACGCTGATTTATCGGCGTGACCGAGCCGCAATGCCTGCCTGGCCAGAAGAAATAGCCGAAGCCGAGCACGACGGCGTGCAGTTTATGACGCTGGTGAACCCTGAGCGCTACGATAGAGACGGCACGCTAACCCTGCGCGTTATGCAACTTGGTGCCGCCGACGCCAGCGGACGCTGCCGCCCGGTTGCTACCGACGAAACGCACGAAGTGCATTTTGACGCGCTGATTACCGCCACCGGTGAAAACCCTGACGACGCCGTGCTACAGGCCATGGGGCTGCCCTGCGCCGCAGATAAGCGCCCGACGGTCAATCCACAAACGTTGGAAACGGCTATCCCAAACGTGTTCCTGATTGGGGATGTGCAAAGCGGTCCGGCATCTATCGTCGGGGCTATCGGCGGCGCCCGCAAAGCCTGCGACACCATTCTGACGCGTGAAAATATTCCGTCATCCGCCGTGCGCGAACGCCCGCTTAATACCGACCCGCTGGAGGTATATACCCGGAAAGGCACGATTGCTATTCATCAGATTAGCCCGGAAGCGCCGGATGCCTTTGCTCGCCAGGAGGCGGAGCGCTGCCTGTCCTGTAACTATGTGTGCAGCAAATGCGTCGATGTCTGCCCGAACCGCGCCAACATTGCCGTTCCTGTCCCCGGCTTCAGGAGCCGCCAGCAGATCCTGCACCTCGATGCGCTGTGCAACGAATGCGGCAACTGCGCGCAATTCTGTCCGTGGCAGGGGAAACCGTATAAAGACAAAATTACGGTATTTAGTATGGAAAGCGACTTTGAACACAGCAGCAACCCAGGCTTCTTGCTGCAGGGCAATACGATTCGCCTGCGCCATAACGGCCACACATGGCGCTTCCCTCTCGATAAATCAGGCAACATCACCGGGCTTCCGGAGGAGTTGGCAGAAATGAACCTCATTATTAATTACACCCGTCAGCACTATGGCTGGCTGCTGGGTGCGGTGGAGGAATAATTATGCTACTGCTGAAAAACTGTACTGCCGTAGAGCTGAGCCCCGCTCAGGTTAGAACCCGGCTGGATATTGTGATTGACGGTGCGACTATCGTCGCCACTGGCCGCGATCTGGCCAGAGAATATCCGCAGGCCACCGTCAAAGATATGCAGGAAAAACTGGTGATGCCAGGAATGGTATGCGCACACAACCATTTCTACTCCGGGCTTTCGCGCGGCGTCATGGCGCCCATCCCGCCCTGTCCGGATTTTATTTCCACGCTGAAAAACCTATGGTGGCGGCTGGATCGGGCGCTGGATGAAGAGTCACTTTATTACAGCGGTCTGATTTGTGCACTGGAGGCCATTCGCAGCGGCTGCAGCGCGGTTATCGATCATCATGCCTCGCCCACGTTTATTGAGAATTCGCTGGCGCTACTGCGCGAGGCGTTTCTCAACGCCGGGCTGCGCGGTATGACCTGTTTTGAAACCACCGATCGCAATGAAGGACAGGCCGAGCTGGAGGCCGGCGTAGCGGAGAATATCCGCTTTGCTGAGCTGATTGATAATGAAAAAGCGCGTTCACCGGAGCAATATCTGGTGGAGGCGCACATCGGCGCACATGCGCCATTCACCGTCTCTAACCCCGGGCTGAAACTGCTGGCCGAGGCGATTCAGAAAACCGGGCGCGGGCTGCACATCCACGTTGCGGAAGACAGTTACGATGTGTCACGCAGCCGCGACCGGTATGCGCAGGAGCCGCTGGCGCGGCTCGACGAATATGGGCTGCTTAATGAAAAAACCCTGATAGCGCACGGCCTGTGGCTTTCCCAAAGCGATGTGGATCTGTTGAACAAGCGCGGTGCGTTTTTAGTCCATAACGCGCGCTCAAATATGAATAACGGCGTGGGCTACAATCCGCATTTACCGGCGCTGCAGCACGCCGCGCTGGGTACTGACGGTATCGGCTCCGATATGTTTGAAGAGCTAAAATTCGCCTGGTTTAAGCACCGCGATGCGGGCGGGCCGCTAGGGCCAGACGCATTTTTGGGGATGCTGGCAAACGGTAACCAATTGCTTGAGCGCAATTTTAATCAGCGCTTCGGGCGCCTGGAGGCGGGCTATACCGCAGATTTGACCATTTGTGATTACAGCGCCCCAACGCCGCTGTGCGCCGAAAATCTGGCCGGCCACTTTACGTTTGGCATCAACAGTAGCGCAGTACACAGCGTGATGATCGCCGGGAAAATGGTGTATGAAGACCGTGAATTCGGCAGAGAAACGGCTCACCTTTACGAAGAAGCCCGCCGCGCTGCAGAAAAAATGTGGCATCGAATGGCCGCACTATAATCTTTCACGCCCCGGTGGATATACATCGGGCCTGTGATAGCAAAGCGGGAGGGCGCAGGCTCCCCCCGCTTTCTTTTAAGCTATAACTCGCGTATTTCATTCCACGACGTCTCGCGGCGGCTTCTTTCCCCGCCGGTCATTATTGTTAACTTCCTGGAAGGGTGGCTGATGCAATTGGCGTAGGGCAATCGCACAGCAGGGATAGCTTTCCCTAGCGCGGGAACTCTCAGAATGTGAGCCGCCATATCTGGTTTGGCTTAATCGCTTGCTGGCTGACAGGCAATGTCTCGCAGGATAGCAATGTATTATGTGGATCTCAGGGCTCCCCCCGCGGCAAAAGCACCGACCCGGGTATCGTCGTGATATTCATCTTATCAATTATTGCTACGCCAGAGCGTTTCAATTAGAAATCATTACTTATTACGCTCTTACCTGCCGTTGGTGCTTTGCCAAAAAGCCGCTTCACACCAAGTATCATACGAGTTTCGACTCCCTGCGCACCGCTTTTTTATCAAAGAAATACATTAATAATCAATATGTTTTTATTTTCTCATTCTGAGAATCAAAAATGAGAATTTCCCTCGCTGGCGGCGGTGAAAAAAAGCGTGTCAGACCAGACAATGAGTGATTACGTGATGTTTTTCACATTTCCCTGCCTTAACTGCTTCGCTCACCACATTTTGGCACCCCTTGAGCATTATCTCTTCGCTTTCAGGCATTACGACCCTTCACTGGAAGAGGGCGTATCGAGAGGGAGGCTACCGCCTTCGAATCGTAGCCCGGCGTCACCGTTATCCGCCGGGCCGTACAGGAGAGATATCACATGAAAGAGTCTGTACCCGGCCAGTCTCACGCCAGACCGGCTACCAATCCGGTCGACGAAATCCTGCCTGCAGGACAAATGATCCTCTACGGTCTCCAGCACGTACTGGTGATGTACGCGGGGGCCGTTGCGGTGCCTCTGGTGGTCGGTACCGCCGTTAACCTGCCAGTTGAACATATTATTTTACTGATAAGTACGGATTTATTCGTGTGCGGATGCGCCACCATCGTACAGGCGCTAGGGTTGGGAAAATGGATCGGCTGCCGGCTTCCGCTGGTACAGGGCTGCACTTTCGCCGCGCTGGTTCCTATGGTGCTTATCGGTAAAGAATACGGGCTGGGTGGGATTTCCGGTGCCGTAATCATCGCCGGGCTGGTCGCACTGGTGTGTGCCCCGTGGGTGTGTAAGGTCGTTCATCTGTTTCCAAAAGTGGTTATGGGGTCGATTGTCACGCTAATCGGGCTGTCTATTATGCCCGTCGCGGGCGGCTGGATAGGCGGCGGCAGCTCCGATATGCATGGGTTTGGTAGCTGGATGGCGCTTATCATGGCGGCGCTGACACTATTCATTATTCTGAATATCTACACCTTTGCTTCCGGGATGATTAAAAATGTCGCCGTACTTATTGGCCTTATTATCGGCACGGCTTTGTGGGGGTTCTTTAACCCGCTGGATTTTCATCAAGTCAGTGAAACGCCGTGGCTTAACTATCCGCGGTTGATGCGTTTTGCCACGCCTGAGTTTCATTTGTTACCCATTCTGCTGCTCTCGTTAGTCATGATTGTGGTCATGGTGGAAACCCTTTCTTCCATGATGGCAACCGGCGATATTGCGGGGAAAAAAGCCAATCCGACGATGTTACGCAATGGATTGACCGCCTGCGGCCTGGCGACGTCCATCGGTGGTTTCTTTAATCTATTCCCCTACTCCGCCTTTGCCCAAAACGTCGGTCTGATCGGGCTGACCGGCGTGCGCAGTCGGTTCGTGGTCGCGGTCTCCGGCGGTATTCTCATTTTGATGGGCGTATTCGCCAAAATGGCCGCGCTGGTGGTAATGATCCCTAAACCGGTACTCGGCGGCGCGGGGGTGGTGATGTTTGGGATGGTGGCCGTTTCTGGCATCCGCACGCTGGGACAGGTGAATTATCGCAATAACAATAACGGTATGGTCGTCGCTCTTACCATTGGGTTGGGCCTGATGCCGGTACTGGTCCCGGGGTTATTTAATCAGTTGCCAAAAATGATGCAGCTTTTTTTACACAGTGGGATTACCGTCGGTACCGTTACCGCTATTGTCGCCAACCTGGCGCTCAACGGCGTGGTACACCCGGCAAAAGCGCCTGCGCCAGAAGCCCCCGCCCCCGATCCACAGCCTTCCAGCACCGCCGCGCGGCGCGTTGCGGTTCGCACCATGCGTATGTGGTTGCTGCTACGGAAGTTACAGGAATCAGAAAAGAAGGCCGGATAACATGAGTATACTATTGCTGCGTATTTTCACCGCCTGCGGGCTGCTCGGCGTCATCTCCATTCCCGCTATCTCGGAGGCAATTGCCTTTGGGCTGGAAAGCCGCTTTCAGTGGCTTCTCTTCGGCTAAAACCGAGCTTTAGGCAGGCTGCCGCAGCGGCGGCCTGCCTGAGCGTCAGGAGACGACTAACAGCGCGCGTAGCTGCGCGCGTTCGTCCGGGCCGATGCCGAGTGCCTGCTGTAAAAATGCGTCGCTGTTGCCATAAAGTTTATCAAGCGCCTGGAAGGATGCGCGCAAATAGCTTTCCTGCACCTCAAGCAGCGTCAAAATATCCTCGGGTTTCTTTTCAGGCGCCAGCGCGCTGAACTGGGCCAGAAGGCGTTGATTAATCGCCTCGCGGTAGCGGTTACTCAACAAATAATCCGCCATAATCACCTCGCGATCGGCACCCAGAGCCATTAGCACCAGCGCGGCAGCGAATCCGGTACGATCTTTTCCAGCCGAGCAGTGAAAATAGAGCGCACCCTGTTCCAGCGTCAACAGCGCCTGAAAAAATCCGCGCCAGGCGTCAAGGCATCCGCTTTCCTGCACGAAGTCCAGATAGATGTCCTGTAATATTTGCGCCGGGCTGTGCCCCTGCAGGCGCGCTACCATCTCTTTCGGGCTGGCGCTATGTTCTTTTAATACATTACGCAGTACGTCCAGGTGCACAATTGGCGCCCCTTCCGGGCTGTAATCCGGGCGCTCTTCTACTTCAACGCGCGTACGTAAATCAACCACTTTCGTCACCGGGATTTGCGCCAGCACGTTCACTCCTTCAGGCGTAATCGCGTACAAATCTTCTCCGCGCAGTAATTTACCACTCCGAAGATGCCCGCCAGCAACAGGATAGCCTCCCATATCGCGCACATTATTAACGCCTTCCAGGGTCAGAGGGCGAGGCGTAATTAATTCATCCATATCGTTACCGTTCCTTCATTAATTATGTGAATGTTGCTGCGTATACCATTTAACCCACGGAGCCGAAAACACCATACCTCAATGATAATAAATCATATTTATCCGGGACCAGATCGCACTCACGCGGCAAATCACGGCTTCAGGTAATCTCAAGCACTGCGGCGTAGCTCAAGCGTTTCGCACAGGCAGTTTGCTATGATGCCCAATTATAAGACCATTTGCATGGCACAAATTCTGCATTAGCCATTGCTATTGCCGCACCAACATGGAGCGAGAAATAATGGAAAAAGTCATTACTGTTTGCCCGTACTGTGCCTCTGGCTGCAAGCTCAACCTGCTGGTTGAGGACAATCGCGTAGTCGGCGCACAGGCGGCCCCGGGTAAAAATAATCAAAATACGCTGTGCCTGAAAGGCTATTACGGCTGGGATTTTCTTAACGATACGCAGATCCTAACGCCGCGCCTGAAGACGCCAATGATTCGCCGCCAGCGCGGCGGCAAGCTGGTTTCCGTAAGCTGGGAAGAGGCGTTAGATTTTGTCGCCGACAAATTTCGCGCCATCCGTGAGCAGTACGGGCCGGATGCGATTATGACCACCGGTTCGTCGCGCGGCCCAGGCAACGAAGTGAACTATTTAATGCAGAAGTTCGCGCGGGCGGTGCTGGGAACGAATAATGTAGATTGCTGCGCGCGCGTCTGACACGGCCCCTCGGTTGCAGGTCTGCACCAGTCGGTCGGTAACGGCGCAATGAGCAATGCTATTACGGAAATTGACGGCACTGATTTACTGCTGATTTTTGGTTATAACCCGGCGGATTCGCATCCTATTGTTGCCAATCACGTCATTCAGGCGAAGCAAAACGGTGCCAAAATTATTGTGTGCGATCCGAGGCGCATTGAGACAGCGCGCATCGCCGATGTACATTTGCAGTTGAAAAACGGCAGCAATATCGCCCTGCTTAACGCCATGGGACACGTCATTCTTGAAGAAGGCCTGCATGATACCGGGTTTATTACGGCGCGCACCGAAGGCTTTGAGGAATATCAGAAGATCGTCGCTGGCTATACCCCGGAATCCGTCGAGGCGATAACCGGCGTGCCCGCCGCACAAATCCGCGAAGCGGCGCGCCTATATGCCAGTGCAAAAACGGCCACTATCCTTTGGGGCATGGGCGTTACGCAGTTTTATCAGGGCGTGGAAACCGTTCGCTCATTAACCAGCCTGGCGCTGCTAACCGGCAATTTAGGCAAAGCCCACGTTGGCGTAAACCCGGTGCGCGGGCAGAACAACGTGCAGGGCGCATGCGATATGGGTGCGCTGCCGGACACTTATCCCGGCTATCAAAGCGTTTCAGTCCCCGAGAACAGGGAGAAATTCGCCCGCGCCTGGGGCGTGGAATCCCTCCCGGAAAAAGCCGGTTATCGGATCAGCGAATTGCCGCATCGGGTTGCCCATGGCGAAATCCATGCCGCCTATATCATGGGTGAAGATCCGCTGCAAACCGACGCGGAGCTTGCCGCCGTCCGGCAGGCGATGAGCGATCTTTCGCTACTGGTGGTTCAGGATATCTTCATGACCAAAACGGCTTCAGTAGCGGACGTTATTCTGCCCGCGACCAGTTGGGGCGAGCATGAAGGCGTATACACCGCCGCCGATCGCGGTTTCCAGCGCTTCTTTAAAGCCGTGGAGCCGCAGTGGGACTTAAAAACGGACTGGCAAATCATCAGCGAAATCGCCACTCGCATGGGCTATCCCATGCACTATAACTGCACGCAGGAGATTTGGGATGAGATGCGCCATCTGTGCCCTGCTTTCTACGGCGCGACTTACGAAAAAATCGGCGAAATGGGTTACATTCAGTGGCCCTGCTATAGCGAAGATCCCGAAGATCAAGGCACCTCCTGGCTGTATAACGGGCGTTTTGACAGGCCAAATGGCCTGGGGCAATTCTTTACCTGCGACTGGGTTGCGCCGCTGGATAAACTCAGCGACGACTATCCCTTAGTGCTGTCTACCGTGCGCGAGGTAGGCCACTACAGTTGCCGTTCAATGACCGGTAACTGCGCGGCGCTCACCGCGCTGGCGGATGAGCCGGGCTATGTGCAAATGCATACTGACGATGCCGCACGCACTGGGATCGTAAACGAAGTGCTGGTGTGGGTAGTCTCACGTAAAGGGCGCGTTATCGCACGCGCTCAGGTAAGCGATCGCCCAAATAAAGGCGCCGTGTATATGACATATCAGTGGTGGATTGGCGCCTGTAACGAGCTGGTCAGTGAGAATCTTAGCCCGATAACCAAAACGCCAGAGTATAAATATAGCGCAGTGCGGGTTGAGGCTATCGCCGATCAGCAGGAGGCAGAACGGTACGTTCAGCGTGAATATACGGCGTTGAAAGACCGGCTG
>CALYPF010000087.1 GCA_945271245.1 uncultured Enterobacteriaceae bacterium
ATTAGACCGTTGGTGGTGACGGTAAGTGGATCACTTTTTACCCGTTGTTGACAGTGTGGAAACACCGTTACGGCAGGTAAGTATAATAAGCATATTGATCAATACTATGAATAAATAATAATGACATTGATTGGATAATTTGATGGTTAACGCTATTTAAATTTGTAAATTTGCGGATGCAAATGAAGCAGCTCTACAAAAACTACAGCCCAGCGCGGTAAATGAAGACTCTGGGTATTTATCGCCAGCTGCTGGTCGAGAGAGATGGCTAACGGCCTGATTTTTCGCTATGGCGCATTGCTAAGTCTTTTTGCTCCGACATAACGAGTACAACAGTGCCGTCATCGCTGTTTCTTTCAATCTGAAGGCCAGTCTCATTATCAGTTTCTGACACAATTGCCCGGCGAAGAGGGCAGTAGTGCTTCATAAAAAAGCTTCCGTCAGGCTCTTCTGCCGTGGCTGTCTGTTGTCATCCTCACAGGGGCCAGTTTTAACGGAATGCCATTGATGGCGGTGGCGGCGGTGAGCGTTAGCTACAGAAGGCGAGATGCATTTCAACGCATGATAAATAGGCTCATATTATGCGTAGATATCTAAGCCTATCAGCATGCGTATTGGTTCAGGTAAAACGGATATGCCAGTTCAGAAATCCTCGCCGCTGACCAGCCACATATCTGCTTCTTCGAACATTTCCTCTAACATCCGGTTTAGTTTTTCCCGGTCACTTTTGCTGGCATCGGAATTTAGAGCGTTAGCCTGCATGGGTTTAACCCGCACGGTAGCAGAAGGGAATATTCGGTGAACACGGCGCGTCAATTCATCCAGGATTATTTCGTTTGCGCCGGTTAACCCTGAAACATTGCGTTTGTCATAGACGAGTTCGACGTACATAGATACCTTATTTTACTGGCTAAAAATACAGGCAAATCTACTGTAAATTAATACAGTGTCAAGGAGATCAGAAGCGGAATATCGCGACCGGCGAGTTTGATGATAGACCGGCCGTATTTTTACGGGATTGGGTTCTGCCATCGTTTCACTATGTTAAAATCTGAGAAAACAAAAAAGCAGCCTTAAATGGCTGCTTTATGTAGAGAAATTTGGTCGGTACGAGAGGATTTGAACCTCCGACCCCTGACACCCCATGACAGTGCGCTACCAGGCTGCGCTACGTACCGATTTGTGGGGCTAATACTACCCGTTTCTTCACCGATTGCAAGGGGAGGAGACGCCGAGTGAGCTATAAATAATCAAGCAGTTAGCAATAAAGCGTTTTTCATCCGTCAGCACTTGTAGCAGCAGACTTAGCTGCGGCCGCGGCTCTTCAATTTCATCCCCATTGCGGTCCCAGACCTTATAGCGCCCGTTATTATCCAGCACCAGCGTCATATCAGCAGTGGTAATCGCCAGCGTATTGCTATCAGCGCCGATAAGCCAGGGCCTGCGGCGATACGCGCTGAACAGATCCTCGCCCTGAGAATACTCCATCGCCGGTGAACTCACGTGCAGCAACCTCTGCATCAGCGTTGTCATAATATCCTGATGCTCTGTCAGGCGCGTAATTCGCTGCGCGGGCGTGCCCGGCCAGTGAATCACCAGAGGCACCTGAATGCGTGAGCGGTCCCAGGCAAAACTGTCGCGCTGGGTACCAAGAGGGATGCCGTGGCTGGCGGTAATAATCACGACGGTATTTTCTAATTGCCCGCGCTGGCTCAGAGTCTGGAGAATACGCGCAATTTGTTTATCAACGCCGCGCGCCGCGCGTTCATAGCGCTGCGTCAATAATCTTGCATCGGTTTCATTTTGCGTAGGCTGGGTACCGTTAAGCGAAACCCATGAGAACCAGCGATTATCATCCGATGCGTATTTACCCAGCCAGTTTATCCACTGGTTGGTGGTTTGCAGGTCGCTCTGTACGCGCGCCTGAGGCAGCGAGAAATCTGAAAGCAGCGCCTGGCGGTACAGCGGGTTACCAAATCCATCGGAGGCGAACAGCCCAAGCTGGTACCCCTGCTGATTGAGTGCGGTAACAAGAGCGGCTGGGGTGCGGGATGACAGTACGCCGTCCATATACGTGGGCGAGATGCCGTAAAATAGCCCGAAGATGCCGCCATCTGCGCTGTTACCCGCGCTCATATGCTGGGTAAAATTAATATTCTGCCCGGCAAACTGAGCCAGTGCGGGCATGGTTTTCTGCATCTCTACGTAGTTCAGCCCGTCAACGGTTATCAGTAAAACATTGTGACCGCTGCCCATATCGTTATAGCGCAGCGCGTTGAGCGGATATTGCACCGAGACGGCTTCAGGCGATCCTTGTTCCACAAGGCGGCGCTGATACTCTTTCGCGTCCAGCAAACCGTGTTTTTCCAGGAAGCGACGCGCAGTCATTGGGTAGGAGAGCGGCAGATTGGCGCGCTGCATGGTGATCGGGCGATAAAAATTCGCATCCGCCCAAATGTACATTATGTGGCTGGAGAAAAAAGAAACAATAAACAGCACTACCAGCGGTCTGACATAGCGCGCGCGACGGCTAATACTGCGTAGCTTTTGCCAGCACCACGTCGCAAACAGCATTTCAATCAACAAAATCACCGGCACGCTGATAAACATAAGCTGCCAGTCGCGCGCCATCTCTCCTTTATCAGGATTGATGACCAGCTCCCAGACAATGGGATTCAGGTGCAAGTGGAAGCGGGTAAAGACTTCGCTATCAATCAGTAGCAGCGTCATGCCCGCAGTAGCGAAAATAACCGACAGGAAGCGCATTAGCCGCTGTGACATCACCACAAACGTGAGGGGAAACAATATCAACAGATAGGCGGCAAAAACCAGGAAGCTGAAGTGGCCTGCCAGACTGAGCCAGGAATAAACGCGCCCGGTCAGCGTTGCCGGCCAGTCGGCGACTAACAAATAGCGGCTGCCCAGCAGCATCGCTACTAACATATTGAACAGAGCAAACCAGTGTCCCCAGCTAATCATCTGGGAAACTTTTTCACGGTAGCGCTGACGGTTAGTCACCATAACTCGTTCACAGTGTCCTTAGTGCGCGGCGTCTTCGCTGACAGAAGACTGTAGCGCGTCGGCGAATGAGCGGGCCAGCAAACGGCGTTGAGCAGGCGCGACGCTGGTATTAATCAGGTTAGTCACCATGTTTCCCAATACCATCAGGGAAAGATCGGTGGGTGCCCTGTGTTTCTCAAGGACTTCAACCAGTTCAGTCAGGAGCGCCTCAACGCGTTCGTCACTATAGCGGGATGTCTGCGGCATAAAATCGATTATCAGTCTATTCAGGAAAGTGCGATATCTTACCGTAGCATGCGTTATTTTTCTGCTTTTTTATCACCGGTTGCACATCCTCGCCGGCAATGGTTGAATACCGGCCGGTCCAATAGGAGAGTTTATCATGAGTCTGGATATCGACCAGATAGCCTTACATCAGCTTATTAAACGTGACGAACAAACGCTGGAGCTGGTGTTACGCGACACGCTGCTGGAAACCAGCCCGGCGGTAGAAGAAATGATGGCGGAGTTGCATCGTGTTTATAGCGCGAAAAGCAAAGCTTACGGTTTGTTTAATCAGGAGAGCGAACTGGCTGAAGCGCTGCGCCTGTGTCGCCAAGGCGAGGAGGACTTTCTGGGCTTTAGCCGGGCAGCGACCGGCCGTTTGCGCGATGAACTGGCAAAATACCCTTTCGCCGAAGGGGGCATCGTCCTGTTTTGTCACTACCGCTATCTGGCCGTCGATTATCTGCTGGTTGCCGTACTCAATAATTTGAGCAGTATGCGCGTCAACGAGCAGCTGGATATCAGCGCTACTCATTACCTGGATATCAATCATGCGGACATTGTTGCGCGCATTGATATGACCGAATGGGAAACCAATCCGAAGTCAACGCGCTATCTGACGTTTCTTAAAGGCCGCGTTGGGCGTAAAGTTGCTGATTTTTTCATGGATTTTCTCGGTGCCAGCGAAGGGCTAAACGCGAAGGTACAGAATCGCGGGCTATTGCAGGCCGTCGATGACTTTGCGGCGCAGGCGCAGCTTGATAAAAATGAGCGGCAAAATGTGCGTCAGCAGGTATACAGTTATTGCAGCGAACAGCTGCAGGCGGGCGAAGATATTGAACTTGCCTCGCTCTCAAAAGAACTGGAAGGCGTAAGCAGTCAAAGTTTCCATACCTTTACCGCAGAGCAGGGATATGAGCTGGAAGAGCACTTTCCTGCGGATCGCAGCACGCTACGCCAGTTAACGAAATATGCCGGCAGCGGTGGAGGGTTAACCATTAACTTTGACGCTATGCTGCTCGGGGAGCGGATTTTTTGGGAGCCGGCGACGGATACATTGACCATTAAAGGCACTCCGCCGAATTTACGCGATCAGTTACAGCGGCGGACGGGCAATAACTCATAAGGCAAATATTGCCGGGGCAGGTGGGGGATTCCTGCGCTTCCGCCATAAAAAAACGCCGCATGAGCGGCGTTTTCGACGATAACAGGCGATTAAGCGCGTACGAAGTCGATATGAGTGATTTTCGGCTTGTACGGATGGCGCTGAACGGCCTGAACTTTGACTTTCTCTTCTTTACCGTCGACAACCAGGGTCAGCACTTCAGAATAGAATTTTTCATCTTTCTGGGTATTGATGATCTGGTCGTGATCCAGCTCGATAGCAACCGGCTCAGCGTTACCGCCGTAAATGATAGCCGGGAACTTGTTAGCTGTACGCAGGCGGCGGCTCGCACCCTTACCCTGCTCTTTACGAACGTTTGCGTTGATAGTAAACATCTTTTTCTCTCTTAATTAGTGCCTGCTACAGGCGACCCAGCAGCAGGCGAAGATTCTGCCCTGCGGACGCAAAGCGGGCGGCATTATAGCCGTATCAGGGGATAACGGCAATAAATGAAAATCTCCGACGCTGCTAAGCGGGTGTAGTACGTAAATGCGCTTTCGCGGGGCAGCGCTTTAAACCCAATATGCAATGGAGTAACATCCCTGACGTTATCGGAGTGAAATCAGTATCGTCATGTGAAGGGATTCTCAGGTAGGGGGCTATAATGTTTGCGGAATTTGGTGTACTGAACTTCTGGACCTATTTTGTCGGCGCCGTTTTTATTGTACTGGTGCCTGGGCCGAATACGCTTTTCGTATTGAAAAGCAGCGTTGGAGACGGCGTGAAAAGCGGTTATTTGGCGGCCTGCGGCGTATTTATCGGCGATGCGGTACTCATGTTTCTCGCCTGGGCCGGGGTGGCGACGCTGATAAAAACCACGCCTGTTCTGTTTAATATTGTTCGCTATCTCGGTGCCATCTACCTGCTTTATTTGGGTGGCAAAATGCTTTATACGACCTTCTTCCAGAAGGCAAAACCCGATGCCAATAAATCGACGCCAGGCGGTGCGATTTTACGGCGCGCGCTAACGCTAAGCCTGACCAACCCGAAAGCTATCCTTTTCTACGTCTCCTTTTTCGTGCAGTTTATCGACGTGCACGCGGCGCATTCCGGCATTTCATTCTTTATTCTGGCCAGCGTGCTCGAAATCATCAGTTTTACCTATCTCAGTTTTTTGATTTTTTCCGGCGCTTTCGTTACCCACTATATCGGCACCAAAAAGAAACTGGCTAAAATCGGGAATTCGCTCATTGGCCTGATTTTTGTTGGCTTTGCCGCGCGCCTTGCCAGCTTACAATCCTGAGGTTTTAGCCGCGCAGCTCATTGGCGCGGCGAAAGCGCCCCTGATAATCAAAGATTTTCTCTCTGACCTGCCACCAGGCGCCTTTTTTACGCGCCACGACAAAATCGGGATGGCGCAGGGCGTGTCTCTGTTGCACGATATCCGCGGCGGTTATCCAGCGTAAGGGAATCCCGGGCGTTCGGCTATGCGGGCGTAAAAAGTTGAGCTCAAAGGCGGTTCGCTGGGCGGGCGTATGTAAACGAAATCGTTCGCTGACATCGGCGCCGTCTTCATCATAATAAGTGATGTTAAGCCATGCGCCTTTCTCATCGGTGCCGTCCCGCAGCGTCATACCGCTACAGCGTAGTACTAACGCATCTTTAAGTCTGAGCGCCGCTTTTAGCATATCATCCGGATCGACCAATATTTCATTACACTGATGGCAGCGGCGTGCGGCAATATCGTTTTCTGCATTACAGTGCGGGCATTGTTTAAAGCGAAAGCGAAAACCGCACTGTTCGCGCACGCCATCGTCGTCTTCAAACCATCCCTGGCAGCGGCGACCGAAGTGTTCGATAAGCGAGCCGTCGGCCTGGACTTTCCCCCAAAACGTATTGGCAAACCCACAGTCAGGACAAAATACCTGCACTGGGACATTGTCTGATGCGCCGCGCGGGCTACCCACCTCGGGCGTATAAATATCATGGGGATTACCGGCGTAATCCAGGATCAAGCAGTCGGTTTTGCCGGGTGCCAGCCGCAGCCCGCGCCCGATAATTTGTTGGTATAAACTCACGGACTTGGTCGGGCGTAAAATAGCGATAACATCCACGTGCGGGGCGTCAAAACCGGTGGTGAGAACGGAAACGTTAACAAGATAGCGAAACGCTTTGCGTTTAAACGTATGAATCAGCGCGTCTCTTTCCGCCGTCGGCGTGCTGCCAATGATTAGCGCGGCCTCGCCCGCGGGCAGCAGCGAGAAGACTTCTTTGGCATGCTCGACGGTGGCGGCAAAAATCATTACGCCGCGTCGCTCCGCGGCAAATTCAACGATTTGATGGACTATCTGCGGCGTGATGCGCTTTTGGCGCGCCAGCTCTTTATTCAGACTTTCTTCGCTGAACAGGCCATTATCCTGCGCTTTTAGCCGGCTAAAATCGTATTGAACCACGGGCATATCAAGGCGCTGCGGGGGCGTCAGCCAGCCATTTTTTATCATATAGCGCAGCGGCAACTCATAAATACAATCAGAAAACAGCGCATCCTGATTACCGCGCACCATGCCATGATAGTGATAGCGATAAATCCACCCTTTGCCTAACCGGTACGGCGTGGCCGTTAACCCGAGCAGGCGTAGCGCTGGGTTAATTGTGCGCAGGTGAGTCAGGATTTGTTGATACTGACTATTATCGCTGTCGCCAATACGGTGGCATTCATCAACGATGAGCAAAGAAAAAGGCGTGATAAAATCCGCGATATTGCGTGCAACCGACTGCACGCTGCCAAAAATGACTTTTCCGCCGCGCTCTTTTCGCTGTAGCCCGGCGGCATAAATATCCGCGTCCAGCCCCAGCGCGCAGTACTTAGCGTGGTTTTGCTCCACCAGCTCTTTCACGTGTGCTAGCACCAGTACGCGGCCCCGCGCCAGCCTCGCCAATTCCGCGATGACTAAGCTTTTACCCGCGCCGGTTGGCAGCACGATCGCGGCAGGCGTAGTATTGGCACGAAAATGCGTTAACGTTGCAGCGACGGCATCTTGTTGATAAGGGCGTAAACTAAACGACATGGCGAGTAGGGGACTCAACGGCGATACGGGCAAAGCGTTATTATGCCATGAAACAAGTGAAAACGGGCTTTTTCCGCCCGCGGACGATGGTTATACTGTTACAGGAAAACATGTCAACGCGCCGACTTAGGCTCGGTATCACCATTACAGGCACTTATTATCCATGCGACTTGATAAATTTATCGCCCGGCAGCTTGGCGTCAGCCGCGCTATCGCGGGCCGGGAAATCCGCGCCCAGCGCGTTACCGTAGACGGTGAAATAGTAAAAGACAGCGCGTTTAAATTACTGCCTGAACACGATGTTGCTTTTGACGGCAGCGTTCTGGCGCAGCAGAGCGGGCCGCGCTATTTTATGCTGAATAAGCCTCAGGGCTATGTTTGCGCTACTGAAGATCCCGACCATCCAACGATACTCTATTTTCTTGACGAGCCGGTGGCACACGAACTGCATGCGGCAGGGCGTCTGGATATCGATACCACGGGGCTGGTATTAATGACGGACGATGGGCAGTGGTCGCATCGTATTACTTCGCCGCGCCACCGCTGCGATAAAACCTATCGCGCTACGCTCGATGCGCCTATTACTGAAGAAGCTGCGCGGAGCGTCCAGCAAGGGGTACAGCTGAACGGCGAGAAATCGCTGACGCTTCCGGCGACGCTTGAAATTCTTACGCCGACAGAAGTGCGTCTGACCATTAGCGAGGGACGCTATCATCAGGTAAAGCGCATGTTTGCCGCCGTGGGTAATCACGTGCAGGCGCTGCATCGCGAACGTATCGGTGCGATTTGTCTGGATGAGACGCTCGCTCCCGGAGAGTACCGGGCGCTAACTGAAGATGAAATAGCCAGCGTCGGCCTGCCGCCGCGTTAATGGCTGGAGAACAACTGTGACGACAAAAGAGCCGCCTTCCTCGCTGAGCATTGTTTTTATTCTGGGGCTGCTGGCAATGTTAATGCCGCTATCCATTGATATGTACTTACCGGCTTTGCCAGCGATCGCCGACCAATTCCATGTTCCGGCGGGCAACGCTCAAATGACGCTCAGCACCTATATTCTGGGGTTCGCGATAGGGCAGCTTTTTTACGGGCCGCTGGCAGATAGCCTGGGGCGTAAACCGGTGATTCTCGGCGGAACGCTGGTTTTCGCTCTGGCGGCGTCGGCCTGTGCGCTTTCCCAGACGATTGGAATGCTTATCGTCATGCGTTTTTTCCACGGTTTAGCTGCCGCAGCGGCGAGCGTGGTTATCAATGCGCTAATGCGCGACATGTATTCCCGGGATGAGTTCTCGCGGATGGTTTCCTTGATGATGCTGATTACCACCATTGCACCACTGCTGGCACCGATGATAGGCGGTGCGGTGCTGGTGTGGTTTAACTGGCACGCTATCTTCTGGATTCTGGCACTGGCGGCGCTGGTGGCCTCCGTGATGATAATGACGCTTATCAAAGAGACGTTACCTCCGGAGCGGCGCCAGCGTTTGCATTTAGGGACTACGGTACGTAATTTTGCCACGCTGTTTCGGCATAAGCGCGCGCTGAGTTACATGATGGCCAGCGGGTTCAGCTTTGCCGGGATGTTTTCATTTTTGACCGCCGGGCCTTTTGTTTACATTACGCTTAATCACGTTAAATCCCAGCATTTTGGCTACTATTTCTCGCTCAATATCGCCTTTTTGTTTGTAATGACTATGCTAAACGGGCGCCTGGTGCGCCGGGTCGGGGCGCTGCGTATGTTTCGTACCGGCCTGCTGATTCAGTTTGTAGTTGCGCTTTGGCTGGTGGGCAGTACTGCGCTACACCTTGGTTTTTGGTCGATGGTCGTGGGAATTGCCGCGTTCATTGGCTGCGTATCGATGGTGTCTTCGAACGCCATGGCGGTAATACTGGATGAGTTTCCCCATATGGCAGGCACTGCGTCTTCGCTTGCCGGAACCTTTCGTTTTGGCATTGGCGCCGTAACGGCGTCGCTACTCTCGCTTGCCACCCTTAATTCAGCGTGGCCAATGATTTGCTCTATCGCGCTGTGTGCGACCTGTTCTATGGCTTTTTATCTGTACGCCAGCCGTTCTGCGCGGCAGTAAACATTCGGGTGCGCCGTCTGGCGCCCCTGACTTTCTATTTATTAATCCACGTCAACGACAGCCGTTCTTCAACCCTTATAATTGTTGTTATTTTGTAAGCGTTAAGATTAAAAAACGTCATTACCTTGTAGTAAAAAGAGTTGAGTTAGATCGTATAAATAGGTAAATATAGCGCCCACGGGCGTAGAAAAAACTAATAACCGCCTGTTCCTTCGGAATTTTATGGGTTAGTCAGGAAGTGAATCTTTGAGTGTTGCCGTTGGCCGTCTGTTCCACGCCTAATATAGCCACCCATCTTTTTCTTCTCAGGCAGTAATAAATGCTCCGCAGGAAACATAATTAACTTTTTTTAGCCGGCTTTTCGCCATTTTATTTTTTTTAACACCAACGCGTCTTTGATTTCCTTTCTACACGTTTGTATCATTTTTTTAACATTCGTGTAAGATAATAATAATAGTGACGCTACCGGGGAATAACGTGAATACTTTACAGTTGTCCATCGTGCATCGTCTGCCGTCGCGCTATCGCTGGTCTGCCGGTTTGGCAGGCATCAGTGTTGAACCGATTCCGCCGCAGATTGGGACTGATGATAATGCGCTTATCGGGTTGAAATTACTCAGCCCAAATGGGGAAAAAGCCTGGACAGTGATGCGCTCATTAAGCCAGGATTTGATAGGCATTGCGGTTAATAGTGCCGTACTGGAATGGGAGGGCGAGCCCTGCCTGTTTGTTGAAGGCCAGGATGAATTTGCTGCTATCTGCTGTCTGAAAAATTCAGGCGTGGCGATTGCTGAAAATGTCAACGCCGCTAATCCGTTTTAACAGGCGGTGAGCGGCGCCAGAAGCTGACGGGTATACGCCGTGCGCGGCGCGCTGAAAACCTGATGACAGGTACCCTGTTCTACGGCTTCTCCCTGCTTCATTACGATAACCTGGTGGCAGAGCGCACGTACCAGTTGTAAATCATGACTGATAAAGAGCCAGGCCAGCGCGTATTTTTGCTGTAGATGTTTTAGTAGTTCGAGTATCTGCGCCTGCACCGAGCTGTCCAGCGCGGATGTGGGCTCATCAAGAATCACGAGCTGTGGTTTTAAAATAAGCGCGCGGGCGATAGCGATGCGCTGGCGCTGTCCGCCAGAAAACTCCGAAGGGTAGCGGGAGCGCATTTCTGCCGTAAGCCCCACTTCCTGCATCACAGTAATCACCTGGCTTTCTCGCTCTTGAGCGCTTAACTGCGGTTGATGGACGCGCAGACCCTCTTCTATTATTTGCTGGATGGACAGACGCGGATTTAAGGCGCTATTAGGATCCTGAAATACCGCTTGAATACGCCGCCGAACCGGCAATAACGCTTTGACGTCGAGGCAGTGCAGCGGTAATCCATCAAACATAATGGTGCCACTGGAGGCTATCAGACGCAGTAGCGCCAGCCCGGTAGTACTTTTTCCTGAGCCTGATTCCCCCACCAATCCGAGGCTTTCACCCGGACGCAGTGAAAAACTGAGCCCCTTAACCGCGTGATGATAACCTACCGTGCGCCGAAGCAGGCCGTGACGCAGGGGGAAACTCACCGTCAGATTATGTACTTCAAGAAGCGGTGGTTGAGAAGGTTTCAGCGCAACGGGTTTTCCAGCGGGCACTGCGTCCAGTAACTGGTGGGTATAAGGATGTCGGGGTGCGTTAAACAAAGTCTGCACCGGGGCCAGCTCAACGCATTTGCCCTGGCGCATCACGGCAACCTCGTCTGCCAGCGTGCGCACGATATTGAGATTATGAGTTATAAAGAGTAGCCCCATGTTCAGCTCTCGCTGGAGTGAGCGTAATAATGTCAGAATTTGCATTTGGATGGTGACGTCCAGCGCGGTTGTGGGTTCGTCCGCAATGAGTAATTCCGGGTGAGTCAACAGGGCCATTGCTATCATCACCCGCTGGCGTTCGCCGCCGGAGAGCTGATGCGGATAGTCGTTCAAACGCCGGCGCGCACTGCGGATACCGACGCGTTCCAGCCAGTCGAGCACTTCATTTCGGGCCGCAGCGCGGCGCATCCCACGGTGGAGTGAAAGTACTTCACTGAGCTGTTTTTCCAGCGTGTGTAGGGGGTTAAGCGAGACCATCGGTTCCTGAAAAATCATGGCGATACGATTGCCACGCACGCTTCTTAGCGCTTTTTCCGACGCATGCAGCAGCGAATCGCCGCAGAATTGAATATCGCCTTCGGGATAGATAACCGGCGGTGAGGGTAGCAATCGCAGAATCGATAGCGCGGTAACGCTTTTCCCAGAGCCTGATTCCCCGACCAGCGCCAGCGTTTGTCCGCGCTCTATGCGCAGAGACAGCGCGTCAACCACGCGATTCTGCGTATTTTTCTGACGAAAGGCGATAGTCAGATCCTGAATATCTAACAGCGGTGCTGGCATATTAATAGGCCTTGTGCGGATCGAAGGCGTCGCGAACGGCCTCGAAGATAAAAATCAGCAGCGACAGCATAATCGCCAGCGTTAAGAAGGCGGCTAAGCCCAGCCACGGTGCCTGAAGATTGTTTTTACCCTGCAGTAGTAGCTCGCCAAGCGAAGGCGAGCCGAGCGGCAGTCCGAATCCAAGAAAGTCCAGCGCCGTCAGTGTGGTAATCGCTCCGCAAAGAATGAAAGGCAGAAAGGTTAGCGTGGCCACCATGGCATTGGGCAGCATATGACGCAGCATAATAGCGAAGTCTCCGACGCCCATAGCTTGCGCAGCACGAATATAGTCGAAATTGCGGGTTCGTAAAAACTCGGCGCGCACCGCGCCGACCAGCCCCATCCAGCCAAACAGGGCCGTTATCCCCAGCAGCCACCAGAAATTAGGTTGCACCACGCTTGAGAGCAAAATGATTAAAAACAGCGTAGGCATACCGGACCACACTTCAATAAAGCGCTGCCCCCACAGATCGAGCTTTCCGCCATAGTAACCCTGCAGCGCGCCAGCCAGCATGCCAATAAGGCTGGTACAAAAGGTGAGCGTCAGACCGAACAGCAGGGAGATTCGCGTGCCATATACGATTTTAGCCAACACATCGCCGCCGTTTGCGTCGGTACCGAGCCAGTGTGTACGCGATGGCGGCGTAGGGAAAGGGCGCCTGGTGGCGTAATCAATGCTGGCTGCGCCGTAGCGGACGGGGGCCCAAAGCGCCCAGCCGTTGGCGTCAATCTGCCGGCGCAGCCACGGGTCCTGATAGTCAGCCGGCGTCGGAAACGGGCCGCCGAAGTCTGCCTCACTATAGTCAATCAGCGCGGGCACCAGCCAGCGCTGCTGATAATGTACCAGCAGCGGCTTTTCATTAGCCAAAAATTCAGCAAACAGGCTCAGAATAAAAAGGATGGCAAAAATCCACAGCGACCAATAGCCGCGCCGATGCTGGCGAAAGCGCGCCCAGCGCGCCTGATTTACCGGGCTGAGCGATTTCATGCGCGCCCCTCGAAATCAATACGCGGGTCCACCCACATGTAGGTTAAATCACTCACAATATTCAGCACGAGCCCAATCAGGGTAAAAATATACAGCGTGCCAAACATCACGGGATAATCGCGCGAAACCGTCGCTTCGTAGCCTAATAGCCCCAATCCGTTAAGGGAGAACATGACTTCTATGAGCAGAGAGCCGGTGAAAAACATACTGATAAACGCAGCGGGAAAACCTGCGATAACCAGCAGCATGGCGTTGCGAAAAATATGCCGCAACAGAATCTGCTTTTCGTCCAGCCCTTTGGCGCGAGCCGTTACGACATATTGCTTACGAATTTCATCCAGAAATGCGTTCTTGGTTAGCATCGTGAGTGAGGCAAAGCCGCCGATTACCGTTGCCAGTACCGGTAGCGCGATGTGCCAGAAGTAGTCTGCCACTTTTTTGTACCATCTCAACGCGTCAAAATTTGCGCTTACCAGCCCGCGTAGCGGGAAGATATCCAGCCAGGTTCCGCCTGCAAAACAAACAATCAGGACAATGGCGAACAAAAAGGGGGGGATGGCGTAGCCAATAATAATTAGTGAACTGCTCCAGATGTCAAAGCGGCTGCCGTTATACATCGCTTTGCGGATGCCGAGCGGGATGGAGATAAAATAGATAATAAGGGTGCTCCACAGCCCCAGCGACACGGAAACCGGCAGGCTCTGTTTAATCAAATGCAGCACGGAGGCGCTGCGAAACAGGCTGTCGCCAAAATCGAAGCGGATATAGCGCCATAGCATATCGAAATAGCGCTCATAAAGCGGTTTATCAAAACCGTAGCGATGAGTAATTTCCTGAATAATCTCCGGGTCCAGACCGCGCGCGCCGCGGTATTGATTGTCGCCCGGCCCGGCAATGCCTGGGCGGGTATGGCTTCCTGCGTCAGCGCTCTGAGCACCGCCGGGCATAACCGCCTGCCCGCGCCCGAACTGAATGGCTGCGATGGCCTGATCCACCGGGCCGCCGGGTGCAATCTGAACAATAAAAAAATTCAGCGTAATGATGGCCCATAGGGTGGGGATGATGAATAAAAGGCGGCGTAGTAAATAACGTATCATGGGTATTCCTTAACGCCGCTGCGGCGGTAAAGCAGCGGCCTTCGCCGAATCATACCACCAGGTATCCAACCCCAGCGCATAGCCTGGATGGCGGGAGGGACGCGCGAATTTGTTCCACCAGCTTAATCGTTCAGACGCCTGATACCACATTGGCAACATATAATATTGCCACGTCAGTACGCGATCGAGCGCCCGTCCGAGCGGCAGCAGTCGCGCCTTATCTCCCTGATGCGCCGCGATCTGCGCGATCAATTTATCGACTATAGGGTCCTGTACGCCCGGCGTATTCCAGCTTGAGTCCAGATAGGCAGATGCCCAGCTAATCTGGAGATCGGTACCGGGCCAGGGCATGGCGGGATATAACGCCGGCATCATATCAAAGTCCCGGCGCCGCAGGCGGTTGGTGAGCTGTGAATTATCAACCTGGCGCAGGGTTACGCGGATTCCCACGCGCGCCAGACTATGCTGGAAAGGGAGCGCCCATGCGTTATTGCCGCCGGCCGGTAGCAGGAGTTCAAATTCAAACGGCTTGCCGCTTTGGCCATTTATCAGGCGCTTATTTTTAACGGTCCAGCCAGCATTACGTAATAGTTTGAGAGCAGCGAGCTGCTTGTCGCGCGGGAATCCGTCCGCAGATGTGTGCGGTGGCTGAAAAACGCGATGAAACAGCTCGGCCGGGAGCTGGTTTTTAAAAGGCGCGAGTAGCGTTTGCTCTCCGGCATCGGGAAGTGCGCGCGCCGCATATTCAGTATTTTGAAAATAGCTATTTGCCCGCCGATACGCGCTATAAAACAGCGCTTTATTCATCCACTCGAAATCAAACGCCAGCGCGATCGCTTCGCGCACTCGGCGGTCTGAAAACAGCGGGCGCTGAAGATTAAATGCCAGCCAGCGCGTGCCCTGAGCGGCACTATTTTGCTGCTCCGCTTTAACGATATATCCACGCTCGAAATGCCGGCCGGTATAGCGCGTCGCCCAGTTTTTTGGGTTATTTTCACGGCGAATATCAAAGGCGCCGGCTTTAAAAGTTTCAAAGGCGACATTGTCATCAAGGTAATAATCGTAGCGTAAGGTGTCGAAATTCCAGCGCCCGCGATTGACCGGCAGGCTGGCGCCCCAGTAATCGGCCACCCGCTGCCAGACCACATACTGACCCATCCGCCAGTCGGTGATGCGATAAGGGCCGCTGCCGAGGGGAGGATGTGCGAGCGGCGCACCCAGCGAGCGGTGGCGCCAATATTTTTCTGGCATGACGGGCAGCGTTAGCAGACTCAACATAGTCTCTTTATTTGGCTGCGCAAGGGTAATGCGTACGGTGTGTGGCCCCAGCGCACTGACGGTAACGCCTTTATAGTAAAGGCGGAACTGCGGTACGCCTTCCGTCATAAATTTATGAAAGGTAAAGGCGACATCACGGGAGGTAATAGGGCTGCCGTCATGAAAACGTGCCTGGGGATTAAGCGCGATCTCAGCCCAGGCAAAGTTGTCAGGGTGACGTGCAGAGGTGGCGATCAGCGGATAATAGCTGCCGGACTCGTCGTCAGACGTAGTAAACAGAGAGTCATAAATTTGCCCGGTGCGCTCAGCCGGGTTGCCGCGCAGCGCGTAACGGTTGAAATTATCAAAGGTGCCGATGACGGAAAGCGTCATTTGGCCCCCTTTGGGCGCCTGAGGATTAACGTAATCGAAATGGGTAAAACCCGAGGCATATTTCGGTGCGCCCAGAATCGCGAAAGCGTGGCTGACGTTTGTTTCCCGGGCGCTACCGCTGGCTGAAATCATCAGCGCCAGCATAAACCAATAGATGCGAACGACCATTAATCGCAGTTTCCTGTATTTGGCACGCTTCGCAAGCATAGCGCGAGAATCGAAACGTATTTACCGTCACGTCGGGAATAATAAGGGAGGTGAACGCGTTTGTGAAATAAATGTCCGGGCTAATATTATCTGTTTTCAGTCTGACGGATGGGTAGCCTGCAATAGTGGCGGTGAAGTGATAAGAGGTAAATACCGGGCGCCAGTGACGGCTATATTCCAGGGGCCAGCGAGAAAGCCGGTGCGTTAACGGGTTGGCTCTGTATCCATGTTATTAGCCAGAGAAAGAGCGGAGTAGTAGAGAATACGCATTTTCTGGAAAAGTAATCATGAATAAAAATAAACCCCTTATTGGCTAAGGGAAACGCCGGGTTTATACGTGATATCCATCGCACCAAGAGTCATTTTTGTATGCCAGATTAATCAAAGCACCAAGTTTCATTACCGTACAAAGCGCAATGTTTGTGGTGAAATAATAACCAGAAATAAACGGGTGGGTAGCAATATACGGGACACTGCGCAATGGGTAATAATGGGAAAAATGAAATAAAAAAACGCTGCCAGGCAGCGTTTTAAAACGTTTGGTTATCAGGACATCTTTAAGCCCGCAGCGGCTTAATTAACTGTGATTTAACACCCGGCGCGCCGAATTATAGCGTTTTTTCCAGTAAGGATCGCTGAGCCTGGAAATCATCACGCCGCTACTGGTGGATGCGTGTACGAAGCTGTCGTTACCGATATAAATACCGATATGGCGACCCGTAGAACCGGTATGGAAAAGTATCAAATCGCCGGTGCGTAATTTCCCGCGGGAAACAAACTGGCCGCTGGATTGCTGTTCGCTGGTGGAACGCGGTAATTCCAGACCAAACTGTTCGCGAAATGTTCGTTGAACGAAGGCTGAACAATCAATACCTTTGCGTGAGGTTCCGCCCAGGCGATAGCGAACGCCTTTCCAGCTGGTATATTGATCCATTAGACGAGATTTAATGTCCAGATTATGGACCATTTGCTCGAATTCATCCTGAGAAGCTTGCAGCAAAAAGCCACCGTTATTATCTGCTGCATGCGTATCAGTACGTGTATTTTGTGCGGTATTTGTAGAACTACAGGCCGAAAGCGCTACTGCCATTGCAACCGCGGGGAGCGCCCGCAGAATATATCTCAAAACTGGCTGAGATTTGACCATTTTGTTTATTATCCCTTGATGTCCTTAACGATAAAAATCGTTATGTTATTAACCAAACGTGATGAGAGTAATGACCTGCGTATAATGAGACAATTCTGTAAATCATAAAGTGTGGGATAACGCACACTTTACTTTTGCGGGGAATTCGACCTTATAGCGCAAAACGGGTGAAAGATTACCCGATTCATTTAGCCATGGCGAGCATTTTCATACCCAGATTATCTATATTTTTGTGTGGTGATATAACAAAATGTTTCAGCCTTTGAGGGCAGGTATCGCAAGGTTTTATCGGTTTATTAACGTTTCTTTAAATGAATGTGAAAGTATTTAATTTCAGAATTAAGGCCACCGTGAAAACCGAGTTAAACACCGGCGAAAACGGTCGCCGGTGTAATAGTTTGTTTAATTAAAATTGATCCTGATTCGGGTTTTATTATTTATTCCTTCCCGGAAGACAGCGATTAAGCGAATTAATTAATCGATCGCTCAATGGCGTCATTAGAATCCAGGGTAACCCTACAAGCACTACGGCAAGAGATCCGACGAAAACATCGGTAAACCAGTGGGCGCCAATCATAATGCGCGGCAGCGCGAATAACAGAAATATCATCACGGCGATAATAAACGCGGTTTTGCCGAAGTAGCGCAGCATAAAGCCGCAAAATATTAGTAGCATCATTCCGTGATCGCCCGGGAAGCTGTCGCCAGATGCATCTTTCGTGGGGAAATGCAGCAGGTCGCGCACGCGATTAATATGCGTAAATGTGAGCGTCGGGCTGGGGCGCTTCACCGGGAGCGCCTGACCGATTTGGTTTAGGATCACAGCGCTGAGCAGCATAACTACCCCCATGATGAAAATATGGCGACGTTCGTGAGGCGATGCTTTTCGCCAGAACCACAGCATTAATAGCCCCATACACAGCAGTGAACAGGCGTCAAATGCGCGGTTATTCGTGATGGCGACAAACCATAAAAAAGTACGATTGGTGCTCAGCGCGGCGTTAAAAAAATGAAACAGCGCCGAATCAATGGGAAACCAAAAACCGTGATTTACCGGAAGATACCAGGAGAAAAATAGCGCCAGACCGAGGGCGTTAAGCAGCACGATAAGCGGAAAAGAAGCGTGACGTAGCATAGTGTTCCTGGAGAGAAGATAATTTAAGATAAATACGTTAGTTGCGCTCGGGTAAACGAAGCCTCAACAGATCCCGCTGCAGCGCATTCCAGTCGCTATCCGCATAATGAATAAGCTCGATGCGGCTGTCCGGCGGCGCAGCACTCTGTGTCTCGATATGTAAATCGGCGTCCTGGCGGTTAATTAGCACCAGGCCTTCAGGGATACGCAAAACGCCTTTTACGCGCTCCACCGGCGCAAGCCGCGCCCATTCAAGAAGGCCGATGGTATCGAAACACGTCTGGGCATCGAACACCCAGCCGCAGCCATAATAACCCTGCCCCTGATTCAGATGCCGCCGCCAGCGCTGGTGTTCCGGCAGGCTTAAGGCGGCCAGCACGGAAGCAGGTGCCTGGCTATGGGTGTGAGAAGGGTGGGCGGGAAGGTCGCGCAGGTTTTGTCGCGGCGTATCCAGCAAAGAGGGGGCAACGCCGCCCTGGCTGACGGCGATCAGCGTGCGCTCGCCCAGGCTTTCCTGTCGCCATGCGCTCAGCGCCAGTTCTGCGGGCGCATCCAGCTTATCTATTTTATTTGCGACGATGATATCCGCAGCGGCGAGCTGATCCTGAAAATTACTGTCCTGGTAGTAGCGCGCTTCCAGAAGCTGGCGCGCGTCGAGCAGCGCAAGCGTCGCACGTAAATCAATCCATGGCTGATAAACATCAGCGGTGAGCATATCCAAAATTTGTTTAGGATGGCCAAGCCCGGTGGGTTCAATTAAAAGCCGGTCTGGTTTCCCCTGACGCAGCAGCGCGTTCAGGCCAATTTGCATGGGCAATCCATTGACGCAGCACATGCAACCGCCGGGAATTTCTTTTAACAGCGCGCCGCTTGCCGCTAATAGCGCGCCGTCTACGCCCACTTCACCGAACTCATTAACCAGTACCGCCCAGCGTTCATCTGCCGGCTTATGCGCTAATAAATGGCGAATGGTGGTGGTTTTACCGCTGCCGAGAAAGCCGGTAATCAGATTGGTTTTTGTCACGTCGGCTCCGGAAACGCCAGGATAGACAGGAGCGACTATCCTGGCGAAAAAGCGCTGAAAAGAGAAGAGGCGCGCGCAAATAACGCGTCAATAGGCAGGCTTATCCATTAATCAGCCTGGCTATTGCTCCACGCGCGCCGTACTGGCACAGCGCGCGCCAGGCGTGCGTGACTTCCCGGACAAACCCAGCGTTTTCGGGGAGGTCATCACCGAAGATTTCGCACAGCGTTAGCAGAGCGCTTACGCGGTTTTCCGGGGAGCTTTCCGCTACCAGCGCGCTGATTTTTTCCTTCAGAGGATCGCGGAGTTCAAGCGGATTACCGTCGTCGTCACTGCCGCTTATATAGCGCATCCATCCGGCCACGCCCAGAGCAAGGTAGTGCCATTCTCCGCCGTGGCGCAAATGCCAGCGGATACTGTTTAGCATTCGCTGCGGCAATTTCTGACTGCCATCGGTGGCTATTTTCTGCGTAAGGTGTTGCAGCGTGGGGTTACTAAAGCGCGCCGCTAAGGATTGACTATAGTCACTGAGATTAACGTCGGCGATGCTCAGCGTGGGGGCTTGCTCATTCATCATCAGGCGCAGCATAGCCTGCCGAAATAAAGCGTCCTCCATACAGTCGGCGATAGTTTGGTAGCCCGCCAGGCCGCCCAGCCAGGCCAGAAAAGAGTGGCTGCCGTTAAGCATACGCAGTTTCATCTGCTCCCAGGGCGCTACATCGGCCACCATTTGCGCTCCGGCCAGTTCCCAGGCGGGACGTCCGGCCACGAAATTATCCTCAATCACCCACTGTATATACGGTTCGGTACTTACGGCGCAGGGATCGTTAACGCCACAAATAGACGCTATCTCCGCCAGCGTGTCAGGCGTTGTAGCCGGGACGATGCGATCGACCATGGTAGCCGGAAACGACGCATTGTCATGGATCCAGTCAGTCAGGTCTGCGCTCCGGTGCTTTGCCAAATCCAGGATGGCGCGCCTGACGATGGCGCCGTTATCCGGGATATTATCGCAGGAAAGGACGGTAAACGGCGCCAGCCCGCGGGCGCGGCGGCGCGCCAGCGCTTCAACCAGAATTCCGGGCGCAGAATGCGGCGCCTCGGGCTGCTGAAGATCGTGCACAATTAGCGGGTGAGTAAGATCCAGCTGGCCGGTAGCCGCATCGATACAATAGCCTTTTTCTGTGATAGTCAATGAAACGATAGCCACCTGCGGTTCGCAAAATTTCTCAATAATTGTCAACAACGGGTAAAAAGTGATCCACTTACCGTCACCACCAACGGTCTA
>CALYPF010000088.1 GCA_945271245.1 uncultured Enterobacteriaceae bacterium
CCTGGATCAGTTTTCAACCGCTGGGGTGGATCAGTTTTGCACCGTTGGTAACAGAGACAGTTGCGACGTTATTCTGGTTACCGGCGATGCGTATGTCGATCATCCGAGTTTCGGGATGGCGATTGTCGGGCGCATGCTGGAAGCGCAGGGGTTTCGCGTCGGGATTATCGCCCAGCCCGACTGGCGCGATAAAAGCGCATTTATGCGGCTGGGCAAGCCCAACCTCTTTTTTGGCGTCACTGCGGGCAACATGGACTCAATGATTAACCGCTATACCGCGGATAAAAAGCTGCGCCACGACGACGCTTACACGCCTGATAACGTCGGCGGGGCGCGGCCCGATCGCACAACGCTGGTTTACACGCAGCGCTGTAAAGAAGCCTGGAGCGATGTCCCGGTGATTCTTGGCGGCATTGAAGCCAGCCTGCGGCGCACCGCGCACTATGATTACTGGTCTGACACCGTGCGGCGTTCTGTGCTGATCGATGCGAAAGCGGATATGCTGATTTTTGGCAACGGCGAACGGCCGCTGGTGGAAGTTGCGCATCGCCTGGCGAGAGGCGAAGCGATTGCGGATATTGTGGATGTGCGTAATACGGCGATTATCCGTAAGGAGGCGCTGGTTGGCTGGAGCGGCGTGGATTCCACGCGGCTCGACGCACCTGGCCGCATCGATCCTATTCCGCATCCCTACGGTGAGGATTTACCGTGCGAAGACGCGCAGCCTGAGGTTAAGGCAAAGCCCGTGACGGTGCAGGCGCCGCGCCCTAAACCGTGGGAGAAAACTTACGTGCTGCTGCCCTCTTATGAGAAAGTCAAAGGCGATAAGGTGCTCTATGCGCATGCGTCACGGATCCTGCACCATGAAACTAACCCCGGCTGCGCCAGAGCATTAATGCAAAAGCACGGCGATCGCTATATCTGGATAAACCCGCCGGCAATACCGCTATCGACGGATGAAATGGACGCCGTTTTTGCACTCCCTTATCAGCGCGTTCCGCACCCCGCCTATGGGAAGCGGCGCATTCCCGCCTATGAGATGATTCGTTTTTCCGTGAATATTATGCGCGGCTGTTTTGGTGGCTGCAGTTTTTGCTCAATTACCGAGCACGAAGGGCGTATTATTCAGAGCCGCTCGCAGGATTCGATTATTAACGAGATCGAAGCGATCCGCGACTCAGTTCCTGGATTTACCGGCATTATCTCCGATCTTGGCGGCCCGACCGCGAATATGTACATGCTGCGCTGTACTTCGCCGCGGGCGGAACAAACCTGTCGGCGACTTTCCTGCGTGTATCCGGAAATTTGTTCGCACATGAATACGGATCACCAGCCAACCATCGACTTATATCGCCGGGCGCGGGCGCTGAAGGGCGTGAAAAAGATCCTGATCGCCTCGGGCGTGCGCTATGACCTGGCGGTTGCCGATCCGCGCTATATCAAAGAACTGGCGACGCATCACGTTGGCGGTTACTTAAAGATAGCGCCGGAACATACTGAAAAAGGGCCGCTATCGAAAATGATGAAGCCCGGAATGGACAGCTATTACCGCTTTAAAGAGCTGTTTGATACCTGGTCGAAGCAGGCAGGGAAAGAACAGTATCTGATTCCCTATTTTATCTCCGCGCATCCCGGCACGGCGGATGAAGATATGGTGAACCTGGCGCTTTGGCTTAAGCGTCACCGCTTTCGCCTCGATCAGGTGCAGAATTTCTATCCATCGCCGCTCGCGAACTCAACCACAATGTATTACACCGGGCGTAACCCGCTGGCGAAAATTGACTATAAGAGTGAAGAAGTGGTGGTTGCGCGCGGTGAGCGCCAGCGCCGCCTGCATAAGGCGCTGTTGCGTTATCACGACTCGGCAAATTGGCCGCTAATCCGCACCGCGCTGGAGTCGATGGGGAAAAAACACCTGATTGGCGCGCGGCGCGAGTGCCTGGTGCCTGCGGCAACGCCGGCAGAAATGCGCGAAGCGCGGCGGCAAAACGCCGGAAATAAGACGGCGCTAACCCGCCATACGCCGATGAAGCAGCAGCGCCCCAGCGCGGTGCGTAAACGTCCACGCTGATCTTAATATTTATCCTTTGAATTCAAGTCCATTCCCCACCAGCGCGGATTGCCGCGCCGGTGGGTATTTTCTGCAGCCAGCCATTGCACTGTAATCAGACACTCGTCGCCATTTAAATCCAGCAAACCTTTCCGCTTTGGTGCCGGCATTCTTGAAAATAGATATCGCCAGAAGGGCGCAGAGAGCCTGCGCGCTGCCAGCGGCGGCCCGATAAAGCGAGCCGCCAAATAGCGGTATTTAACCGCTGAAGGTGCTGGGATCTGGCCCCAGACGCTTGCTGCTATCCAGTTTGGCAATACTTGCCAGCTCTTCTTTATCAAGCCGGAAGTCCCATACGTCAAAGTTTTCCTGAATGCGGGAGGGGGTTATTGATTTAGGGATCACCACAAGGCCGGAGTCCAGATGCCAGCGAATGACAATTTGCGCCGACGTTTTGCCGTATTTTTCCGCCAGACTGCGGATTTCCGGACGATCAAAAACGCCTTCTCCGCCCTGGGCCAGCGGGCTCCATGATTCTGTCTGTATATTATGCGTTGCGTTCCAGGCATGAAGTTGGCGCTGCTGGAGTAAAGGATGCAGCTCAATTTGATTTATCACCGGAGCGACGCCGGTTTCATCTATCAGACGCTGTAAGTGTTCGATATTGAAATTACACACGCCAATACTCTTGATAAGCCCCTCTTGCTGGAGAGCTATCATGCCCTGCCAGGCCTCGACGTAACAATCCTGCTCCGGAACCGGCCAGTGCATAAGATACAGGTCAAGATAATCGAGCCGGAGCTTTTCCAGGCTTGCTTCCAGCGCCTGACGCGGCTGCTTTTGCGCGTCGTTCCATAACTTAGTGGTGATAAACAAATCGCTGCGGGGGAGACTGGCTTCCGCCAGCGCCTTCCCCACGCCTTCCTCATTTTTATAGGCGCTTGCGGTATCGATAGAACGATAGCCGACTTCCAGTGCTTTGCGCACGGCAGAGGCCGCCTCATCGGGGGTGGCTTTCCATACGCCCAGCCCGAGCTGTGGCATAAGGTTACCGTCCTTAAGTTTTATGAGCGTTGCATCTGTCATCTGTGCCTCCTTTAGGGATGAAACGTTAAAACCATCATAACGGTTTTGCGGTGTAGCTAAAGTCTGGACGATATTATGAAAAACGAAAGTTTAGATAGCCGGGAATGGCACAGAGTGCCTCATATCTCCCCCCGCGTGCCGCATGAGAAAAAGGGAAGGTGCAGAATGCCGAAATCGGATTGCCCGCCGGAAAACATGAAGCTGATAACCGCCATCTTAGTATGGCTTTTCTCACGCGCTGAGTTACGTAAATTCCTATGGTGGCCTGTGTTAAATTGCCTGCTCTTAGGCTGTAAAACAATGCAGGTTTAACATTTATTGAAAGGGGATGATGTAGAGATTAGGTTAAATCATTCTTAGAAAGTATTTTAAATTCAAATGGATGGAAGATTATTACATGATGTTTGTCGGTAACCCAAGCGTTCATGTTGGTAGAATGAAACCTCAATAGATCCCGTATTTCATGATTCTTTTAAAATCAGTTGGTTATAAATCTTCGCTATGTTGATTTTATGACCAATTATTTGGTAGAAATCGTGATGCTGATAAAGTTTTTTATAAACAATAGGTTATAATAAGAGTGTTCCCCGCGTGAGCGGGGATAAACCGCTATCATTGCAACAGTGCATTCTCGCTTGATCGTGTTCTCCGCGTGAGCGGGGATAAACCGCTGCGCATCCGTCTGAACTATGAAATCACCGAGTGTTCCCCGCGTGAGCGGGGATAAACCGTGAATAAAAAGAGGGTAGCATCATATTGACATCGTGTTCCCCGCGTGAGCGGGGATAAACCGCGCTTGCTGACCTCAAAAACGGGCTGGCGCCAGTGTTCCCCGCGTGAGCGGGGATAAACCGTGACCTGATGCAGTTCGCCAGTGATGCAGTGAGTGTTCCCCGCGTGAGCGGGGATAAACCGATTTATTTAGCTAAATCATATGGATAAGGGGTGTGTTCCCCGCGTGAGCGGGGATAAACCGAAAAACACCGAGTATCGGTTTCTGCTGGCTGCGTGTTCCCCACACAAGCGGGGATAAATTGCCTGCCGGCGAGGTGTGCATCAGCAGCTTATTTTCGCTTAGGGGATTTCCTGAAAAAGGCGTGCGCGCAGGTATTAGTGCGCGCCGGGGCGGCGTTTGCGCAACACGACAATCAGTGCACCAACTAATCCTGCGGCCAGAAGCACAATCGGCAGCACCATTAAAAACGTCATCACCAGATCTTCGTGGCGCTTAACGAAGGGAATCATGCTGAGCGCATAGCCAAAGCTGGTCACTACGCCGACCCATACCAGTGCGCTTAGCCAGTTAAAAAACTGAAAGCGACGATTTGATAGCCCGGAAATGCCGGCGATAGTTGGCAATAGCGTACGAACAAACGCCAGGAAACGCCCGGCCAGCAGCGCCAGCAAACCGTGGCGATCGAACATGCCGGAAGCCCGGTGGTGATATTGCTCGGGCAACTGCTGCAGCCAGCCGCGAACCGTCTGCGTATTGCCAAGCCAGCGTCCCTGAAGATAACTAAACCAGCAGCCCAGGCTGGCGGCGACGGTCAGTATGAGCATCGTGGGGATAAATTCCATCACGCCGCGAGCGATAAGCGCACCGGCCAGCACCAGCAGGCTGTCACCAGGCAGAAAAGACGCGGGTAGCAGGCCGTTTTCCAACAGCAGCGTCAGAAACATTACGGCATAAACGATCCCAACGACGTGGGGGTCCGCCAGCGCGGAAAAGTCATGCTGCCAGAGTGCAGCAATGATGTGTTGAATGACGGCCATGGATTACCCTATGGAACAAACGACTGCGTGTGCCGCTCTATTGTACCCGGAAAACATTGGGAAACCTTGTTCGGAAACGTAGAAATTGCGCGTTTTCGGCATAAGGCCTCTATTTAACGCTCCATGACCGTCAACTTTACGCGATACGCTGCAATCCTGCTGCTAAATCTGCCCTGAGATCTTCAACATTTTCTAAACCAATATGTACTCGTATAAGCGTTCCGCTGAAGCTAACGTGGCCTTCCGGGCGCATGTTCGCCAACGCTTCTGGCTGAGTCGCCACGATCAGTGATTCGAAACCACCCCATGACCACGCCATGGAAAAATACGCAAAGTTATCCAGAAAATGAGCCATCTCTGCGTCATTCAGCCGCTTACGCAGTGTAAAAGAAAAAAGACCGCTGCTGCCGAGGAAATCCCTTTTCCAAAAAGTATGACCAGGGCATTGTTCCAGCGCAGGGTGAAAAACATGCTCAATTTGCGGTTGCTGAGCCAGCCAGTTTGCCAGCGTAATACTGCTTTCTTCATGCTGGCGCAGGCGCACGGCCAGGGTGCGCAGCCCGCGGCTGGCAAGGTATGCCGTATCGGCATCTACCATTTGCCCCATCAGGTAGGCATTTTCACGAAGCTGCTCCAGGCAGCGCGCGTTGGCAACGGCGGTGCCAATAAGGGCGTCGGAATGGCCAATCAAATATTTGGTACCCGCCTGAATAGAAATATCCACGCCATGTTCCAGCGCCCGAAAAAGCACGCCTGCGGACCAGGTGTTATCAATGGCAATGATGGCATTCGGCGCTTTACCGCGCACGGCGCTAACAATGGCAGGAACATCATGCACTTCCATTGTTAATGACCCCGGTGATTCCAGAAATACCAGCCGTGTATCCGGGCGAACTTTATCAGCGATGCCCGCACCAATGAGCGGATCGAACCATTCCGTCGTCACGCCTAATTTCGTCAATATTTTGGTACATAGCGCCTGCGTGGGCTCATAGGCGGTGTTAGTGACCAGGATATGATCGCCCTGCTCGACAAACGCCAGGATAGTATTCGCTACCGCCGCGGCGCCGCAGGGGAACAGCACGCAGCCAGCGCCGCCTTCAAGCTCGCTCATGGCTTCCTGCAGCGCAAAATGGGTTAGCGTGCCGCGCCGGCCGTAAAATAATGCGCCGCTGGTGCGATTAGCCGTCGCGCGCTGTTTATCCGCGACGGTATCAAAAATAATCGATGATGCGCGCTGGATAACGCTGTTGACCGATCCCTGAGTGTAGCGCCGGCTACGCCCGGCCTGAACAAGGGCTGTTTCGAGTTTTTTGGAGCTCATGGCTTTCCCCGTTTGAACGTCTGGATGTCCAAAGTAGGCCAGGACGGACGGGTTAGCAATAAAAAAGCATTAACTGGAAGGTTAGCTTTACGATTTTTAACGCCATTTAAATTATGAATAGTGGATGTGGCTGATTAAATAGTAATGAGAACTACTATCAATTCGAGCGCTTTTTGTTATTATTACGCGCAGTGTTTCATAAATTCAGTCCTGGAGTACAAACGTGACAGAGAACTTAATGCAGACGGATCTTTCCGTCTGGGGAATGTATCATCATGCCGATATGGTGGTTAAAGCGGTGATGATCGGCCTGATTCTGGCTTCCGTTATTACCTGGGCGCTCTTTTTCAGCAAAGGGGCCGAGCTGCTGGGCCGTAGACGCAGGCTGAAGCAGGAGCAACGCCAGCTGAGCGATGTGCGTTCGCTTAATGAGGCCTGCGAAAAAGCGGCGACATTTAGTGATAAAAGTGTGACGGCGGCGCTGATCCGAGAAGCGCAGGACGAGCTGGCGCTCTCTGAAGGCAGTGATGATAACGAAGGTATTAAAGAGCGTACTGGTTTCCGGCTGGAGCGGCGCGTGGCCGCGATTGGGCGTTATATGGGGCGCGGTAACGGCTACCTTGCAACCATTGGCGCTATTTCTCCGTTTATCGGACTTTTTGGCACGGTATGGGGAATTATGAATAGCTTTATCGGTATTGCGAAAACGCAAACTACCAACCTTGCCGTGGTAGCTCCGGGGATTGCTGAAGCGCTGTTGGCGACTGCTATTGGCTTGGTCGCGGCGATTCCAGCCGTAGTAATTTATAATGTTTTCGCGCGCGCCATTGGTAGTTATAAGGCTACTCTTGGGGACAGCGCAGCGCAGGTACTGCTGCTGCAGAGCCGGGATCTCGATCTGGCCGCCAGCGCGCAGGCGCGTCCGGTATCGCAGGCTGCGCATAAACTGCGCGTAGGATAATGCGCTATGGCAATGCGTTTTAATGAAAATCTCGATGACCACGGTGAGATGCATGAAATTAACGTCACGCCGTTTATCGACGTAATGTTAGTGTTGCTGATTATTTTTATGGTGGCAGCGCCGCTGGCAACGGTTGATGTAAAAGTTAATCTCCCCGCGTCTTCCAGCCAGCCTCAGCCGCGCCCGGAAAAACCGGTTTATCTTTCTGTAAAAGCCGATAAGACCATGTTTCTCGGGAACGAAGCCGTGACGCGGGAAAATATGATAGATGCAATAGAGCGGGTGACGGAAGGAAAAAAAGAAACGACCATTTTTTTCCGGGCGGATAAAACCGTGGATTATGAAACGATGATGGATGTGATGGATGCACTGCATCAGGCCGGGTATCTGAAAATAGGTCTTGTTGGTCAGGAAGTTAGTAAAACGTCGCATTAATATCGGATAAGCGACAGCGATATCTGTGAAAACGCGGTTCTATTTAGAGCCGCGTTTTTTTATGGCCGGCACGCTAGCGTTGAATTCGCAAGGCTCTGTGAAATTATTTGATGTGTCCATGTTAGATAACTCAGGCCGTTTTTTAAAAGTGAGCCATCTATGGTTGCCTGGGGTTAATGAGAGAATGTGCCGAAGAATATAAATATGACTGTATATAACTCTTTGAATTAATAAAGTTGAGTTGGTGAAATGTGATATCGATGGCTTTTTGTTTTTGTCATTTCTTTAAAATCAGTGGGTTAGTAAAATTTATATTGTTTGTTTTATAAGCATTTTTTTGGTGGAAATAATAATGCCAAAAAATATAAATATAAACAATAGGTTACGTTAAGAGTGTTCCCCGCGTAAGCGGGGATAAACCGAGACAACGCATGAAAAAGAATATTATTTGCCTGTGTTCCCCGCGTAAGCGGGGATAAACCGCATCTTCTTGAGTCTGGTAAAGATGTCCCTGGGTGTTCCCCGCGTAAGCGGGGATAAACCGTCCACGATCGACAGTGGGAACTGGACGATAACGTGTTCCCCGCGTAAGCGGGGATAAACCGGTCAATTTCGTTAACCGCTTTCCATGCCTCATCGTGTTCCCCGCGTAAGCGGGGATAAACCGGCTGTCTACGATGACGGTTTTGCCGAAATTAAGTGTTCCCCGCGTAAGCGGGGATAAACCGTACGGTACACGCACGGCTGGCAGGTTGCCGATGTGTTCCCCGCGTAAGCGGGGATAAACCGTGACCCGACAGAGCCGTTTTGAGTTGTTCTAAAGTGTTCCCCGCGTAAGCGGGGATAAACCGCCGGTGATCGACTTCAACAACACAGACTGGATGTGTTCCCCGCGTAAGCGGGGATAAACCGGGCGATTGGGGTCGCCCTGAACGAATCGGCCTGTGTTCCCCGCGTAAGCGGGGATAAACCGCACACATCCAGTTATGGCTGGACCGCGACGAGGTGTTCCCCGCGTAAGCGGGGATAAACCGACGCTCGGCAGATAGAGGACGTCACGCCTGAGGTGTTCCCCGCGTAAGCGGGGATAAACCGCTGGTCTAACGGCTCAGAACGGCGCTAAGCGGGTGTTCCCCGCGTAAGCGGGGATAAACCGTTTAGCCAGGCGATTAAGGGTAGCCGGCTGGCGTGTTCCCCGCGTAAGCGGGGATAAACCGCCCGTTATCACTTAATGCGAGCCGGTGGTGTTTTTCATTTGCAGTTTATGTGAGCCGAAATTTGCGCTGATTGCGAGCCGGGGAGATTTCGGCTGCCAGCTGTTACAACTGGCTTTTAACCATCAGGGCCGCTACAAATGAATGTTCAAATGTGGACACCATCAGGGGAAGGCATGCATGAAGGAAGTGCGCCAGCGTCGAATAGTTCAATTACTTGATAAACATCATCAAATGACCACTGATGACCTTGCGCTGGCTTTATCTGTCAGCCGCGAGACTCTGCGGCGCGATCTGCGCGCATTACAGCAGCAGGGGGCGATTTTACGCACTCACGGTGGGGCGTGCAGTACGCACGACGGTGCGGTGCATATACCCATCAGCGTGTAAAAAGCCATCACGTGCGTAAAGCCGCGGCGGCTGGTCGCGCGCTGGCATGGGTTGATGAAGAAATGACGCTGGCGCTGGATGCCAGCACTACCGGTTGGCACCTTGCGCGCCAGCTTCCGGATATTCCGTTAACGGTGTTTACCAATAGCTATCGTATCTGTTGCACGCTGGCAAAACATCGCCACGTTCGGGTACTTCACAGCGGTGGCTGGCTGGATCGCGAGCAGGGCAGTTATGACAATCCCGCACTGCTGGCGCTGCTGCGTCATATTGATATCGATATGTTTATATTCTCTTGCCTGGGCCTTGCGGCAAATGGGGATATTTGGGAAGCCGACGTTAAGGATGCGCACTATAAAAAGTTGCTATTATCCCGTGCGACGCAGGCGCTGCTATTGGTGGATAAAAGCAAGTGCGGGCGCACAGGCGATGTTTGTATCGGCCATGTTAGCCAGCTTGCGGCGCTGATAGATGAAGATGAAAGTCTGATGATAGAAAATCGGGAGTAATTGTATAGCCTCCCGTTGCAGAGCAGATACGCAATAACGCCCCGGAAACGCCCATGGACTGGCGAAGCGCACTGGCTTCTCAGCGCAAAGACGCGCTATCTCATAACGCTACTGCAGGCGGCAAGCTTAGGGCAATATCTTACCGGCCGGTGAATGCGTGTTGCAGGAGAGAAAATAATCGCTACGGTGATATTCCCGCAAACGTAAGCCGGGTTATTTTCGCTACTGTGTAGCGGCTGAATGCATATTGTGTGGCTTCACTCTGCCAGCGCTAAGAATGCCTCTCCGCCCGCAGGTTCAGGCTGCGGGCGGAGAGGTATGTTCTTACTAACTGTCCGAGGACGCCTGCCACAGATTGATATTCCCGTCGACGACGTGGGTATCTATCTCCCGCAGCTCCTGCGCGCTGAAAGTTAAATTCTCCAGTGCCCGAACATTCTCTTCGAGCTGCTCCGGGCGGCTGGCACCGATTAGCACAGAGGTTACGCGCGTATCTTTAAGCAGCCAGCTTAGCGCCATTTGCGCCATACTTTGCCCCCGGCGCTGCGCCATCTGGTTAAGGAGATGCAGGCTGTGCAGGTTAGCGTCGGTTAACATCTTTTCATTTAGTCCGCGCATTTTATTGGCATCATGCTGCATACGTGATCCGCTGGGTACGCCGGTGAGATATTTGCCGGTCAGTAGTCCTTGCGCCAGCGGTGTAAATGCGATACAGCCAGCTCCGGCCTCATCCAGCACATCCAACAGCCCGCTTTGATCGACCCATCGATTAATCAAATTATAAGATGGTTGATGGATTAACAGCGGAACCCTGCGTTCGCGCAATAATTTCGCCATTTCGCGGGTGCGTGAAGGCGAATAGGATGAGATCCCAACATAAAGCGCTTTGCCGCTGTGTACGGCATGCGCCAGCGCGCCAGCGGTTTCTTCCATCGGCGTGGTTTCATCGACCCGATGCGAATAAAAAATATCGACGTAATCAATTCCCATACGCGCGAGGCTTTGGTCAAGGCTGGCCAGCAGATATTTACGAGAGCTTCCGCTGCCGTAAGGGCCGGGCCACATCTCATACCCGGCTTTGGTAGAAATAATAAGCTCGTCGCGCAGTCCGGGGAAATCTGCTTTCAATAGACGTCCAAAATTTTCTTCGGCGCTGCCCGGCGGTGGCCCATAGTTGTTGGCCAGGTCGAAGTGGGTGATCCCTAAGTCGAAGGCGCGACGCAGCAGCGCGCGCTGAGAATCGAGGGTGTGCTGGTGGCCGAAGTTGTGCCACAGGCCGAGAGACAGGGCAGGAAGCTGCAGGCCGCTACGCCCGCAGCGGCGATACTGCATGCGGGAATAGCGTTCAGGGTTAGGGGTCCAGAGCATGTCGTCTCCTTTATTTTTGTTCTGTTGCCGGATTTCTATAGTAAGGGTAACCCCAGGTACTGTCAGCCGGGCGGTACGCACTTTCGTGAATGAAAAGGGGAAAGGCTTGCTCATTAAAGCAAGCGACGCAGGGAGCGCGGGGGCCGACTCCCTGCGGTCTTATCAGGGGAGGTCGTGGCGTTTATCTTCCGTGCGGGAAGTAAAATCGCTGGCGTCATGGCGTTCGTGCAGCTGTTCTGATAGCGGCCCGGTGAGGCGATTGACCATGCGGCCCCGCTGTACCGCCGGGCGCTCAGCAATATCCTGTGCCCAGCGTATAACGTTCTGATACGTTGCGGCATCCAGGAACTCTGCCGCGCCGTAAACGCCGCCCAATACCAGGTTCCCAAACCAGGGCCATGCGGCGATATCGGCGATAGTGTAACTCTCCCCGGCAATATAGCGATGACGGGCAAGCTGTCTGTCCAGTACGTCAAGCAGACGTTTAGTTTCCATTGTGAAGCGATCGATAGCATATTCGATTTTCACCGGCGCGTAGGCGTAAAAATGTCCAAAACCGCCGCCAAGGTAAGGGGCCGAGCCCTGCAGCCAAAAGAGCCAGTTCAGCGCCTCAGTGCGTTCCGCTATTTCTTCAGGAAGAAACTGCCCGAACTTTTGCGCCAGGTAGAGCAAAATGGCGCCGGATTCAAACACGCGCACCGGGGGCGCATGGGTTTTATCGAGCAGCGCCGGGATTTTTGAGTTGGGATTAACGGCGACAAAGCCGCTGGAAAATTGCTCCCCTTCACTGATACGAATCAGCCACGCATCGTATTCTGCGCCTTCAATACCTTGCGCCAGCAGCTCTTCTAGCATGATGGTAACTTTTTGTCCGTTGGGTGTGGCGAGGGAGTAAAGCTGTAGCGGATGTTTTCCTTGCGGGAGTTCTGCATCGTGGGTGGCGCCCGCGATTGGGCGATTAATTGCGGTCCATTTGCCGCCATTTTGCTGGTTCCAGCGCCAGACTTCCGGCGGTTGATAATCCTGCTGTAACATGGTGCCTGTCTCCTTGCTCGTGAGCGTGAAGTGGATAAGCATTTATGTTAATAAAGTGTAGCAGATAGCCTGGTAGAGGCCGATGCAGGGTCAGGCTTCTTGTAGCGTGATATTTGGATGATCGGCAATGATTTCCATGACTATTTCAAAATAGGTGGCACCCTGGCCGCTTTCCAGGGCGTCTAATTGTTGCTGAATATACCGGGTGTTGTAACGCTCCGGCTGCGCGATTTTGTTCTGTAAAAAACGGCGCGTAGTATCCAGGCCCAGCGCTGCCCGTGAATGGGCAATATCACGCCAAATTAGCGTTGCGGGTTCATTTCCGCGCAGCGCGCCGTAGCCGCCGTATAGCATGTCATTTAACGCATCGAGACTTTCCGCTAATTGCCAGCTTTCGTCGGCCATAAATTCGCGATTGACCTCTTGGTAAAATGAGGAAATATCGTGAATGCGGCTGCCGTGTAGCGTGAAAGTTTGGTTCATCATCACTCCTGATTTATTAAGGACATCCGCGCGAGCCTAAGCCATTGAGGTGCATTTAGCAATTGAGCGGCGGTGCGGTAAATGCCTTTTATTTCCCCCGGTGATAGCGATTAACAGTACCGCTACCCTGCGTTAATTACTCAGCGGCGCTGAGCCAGCAATATTTGTATTTGGAATGACGCATCGCTGCATTTAATTTTATATATGAAACTAAATTGGTTTTAAAAATCTGTTTTGTTTTTATAGCGATAAGCCGTGAGCAGCTTTATAATGGCCGCGGAAAAAGCTTTTCCATCAATCCATTATTCGAGCTAGTCAACCCTTTCCGGCATTTCAGGTGCTGAATGAGGCAAGGAGTCATTTGATGCTTTTCTATGCAATATATCTCTGCGCGTTCGCGCTGTTTTGTTTCTTAATCTACAAAATAAACAAAAAAACAACTTCTATATCGAAAAGCGTCTTTAGCGCAATAGTGATGGGGGCGGGGCTTGGCATTACGCTACATTTTATTCCCGAAGCCCACGGGAATACTATTATCAGTTGGCTGGCAGTGGTCGGCAGTGGCTATATTAGTTTGTTAAAAGTTGTTGCCATGCCGCTTATTTTTATTTCCATCCTTTCTGCCATTAATAAATTAGAAAATGCCGCCGGGGTTGGCAAAATGTCGCTCACCCTTGTTGCCTGCATGATGGGGCTGGTAATGATGGCCGGCTTGGTGGGGGTTGTCACGGCGCGGATGCTTCACCTGGATGCCAGTGCTTTTAGCCATCTTCAATCAACGCTGACCGATGCCGATGTGGCGAAAACCTCAGGTGTTTCTCTTCCGGCTCTGATAGCATCTTTAGTTCCCTCTAATATCTTTCTCGATTTAACCGGAGCGCGCAGCGTTTCCGTGATCGGCGTAGTTATCTTCGCGCTATTGGCCGGCGTTGCGCTCCTGAAAGTAAAGCATGACGCACCGGAAGCCGGCAGAACGCTGAATGTAGGAATCGATGCCGTTCAGATTTGGGTTATGAAAATGGTCAGGATTGTTATTGCGCTTACGCCCTATGGCGTGATGGCGCTAATGGCGAAGGTTTTCCTCTCCTACCATTTGGCGCAATTTGTTAGCCTGCTTGGATTTATTGTGGCGTGTTATCTGGCGGTGCTGGCGATGTTTGTGGTGCATGGTCTTATTATTGCCCTCACCGGCGGCAACCCGATAGGCTATTTTAAAACGGTTTGGCCGGCCTTAACTTTTGCTTTTGTTTCCCGCAGCAGTGCAGCCTCAATCCCTTTGGCAATAACCTCCCAGGAGAGATTAGGGGTACCTGATACCATTGCGAATATGGCGGCCTCTTTTGGTTCAAATATGGGGCAGAATGGGTGTGCGGGAATCTATCCGGCAATTATGGTGGCGATGATTGCGCCGACACTGGGTATTGATCCGTTATCCCCGCAGTTCTTATTCGCGCTGTTACCAGCGATTGCGCTGGGCTCTATTGGCGTGGCCGGCGTCGGCGGTGGCGGCACATTCGCTGCACTTATCGTTTTATCGACGCTTCACTTCCCAGTTGCGCTGGTAGGGATTTTTATTGCAATTGAGCCTATTGTTGATATGGCGCGTACTGCGCTGAACGTTAACGGCTCGATGATTTCAGGCTTACTTGCGACAAAATTATTATCCCGGCAGAAAAAAACGCTGCAAAAAGCTCCTCAGTAAATATTTACAATGTGAAGTTAACTATTTATTTATTACCCGAGGTCTGTGCCTCGGGTTTTTTATACCGGATACCATATCCGGTTTGGTGTTAGAAACCGCAGTTATATTGCTAATTATAATTCGCGGGAACCTGTAATTTGAGCCGGTCAGATTCGTCATTTCGACGTTGGCGGTGTATAAAACTCTCTCCTGGAGTGTGTTATAACCGATTTATACGCGCTGCCCAACGTCAAACCGGTTTCATCAATAACGCCTGGTGGATCGTCTTTAAGTCATTGATCTCATTTTATTGCAGGCGCTTTCTAATATTATGGAAAACTCAGCCGCTGATAATTATTGATTACGTTTTACGCGCATCATTTCAGGATAATAAGCGCGATTGATAATAATTAGGCCCTCATAAATTAGGCAATCATTGAGTCTGGAGAGTTCACTCGCTGCGGGAAGACATTTTTCATCTAATGATACGTCCATAACCCCGAAAAGTGGAGATGCTGTAAACGTATATAATTTTTCCAGAACAAAAAGAGTCTCATCGTGTAGCCCGTTAAATGTACTCTGTCCTGGCTCGCGCCATTGCCTGTTAAAGGGAATGAGTAAGAATGGGTTTCCTAGCTGTAGAAACGCATTATGCTGACGCTCAATCAGTCTGTTCAGGTTACTGTCAGTATTTTCATAAAGCAGTCCCATAGCAATTTCCATAAATCCTCCACTGGTTGTAACAATAAATAAAATGGATACAACATATATTTTTAAATAAAGATTAAAACTGTATTTTTATCAAGATGCATTTTATAGCATTATATCATTAGCGCATGAATTCTTAGTCCATGCTAATGGCTAATTACTATAAAATCTATAGGTATATATATCAAAAAGTGTAGTGCTTCGTCCCGACAAAATTTTGAATTGGTACTAAAAATGATAGGGAAAGATAATGATTGATATTGATAGATATCATTTTATATTAGTGATTACATCTATTATTTTAAAGATAGATAAAATTATGCCTGGCAACAAGATAATCCCTTCTTAAGTTATTACCAATAGTGGTAATCTTATAGTTATATCCTGCTTGTTATTTAAGAGCAGGCGCTGTTAAGTTATATGGCTCTGATTGGCTCATTTTCCATTTTCCCCGGAGGACTGTCATAAGGTTATCATTATTGTTATAACTTGTTGTTTTATATGTATTAAATATTGAAAATAAGATGGTTTTAATTTTCATTGTAGTCAATATAAAGTCTTTCTTACATTTTTTCTGTTGCAAAAACTATTTGATTTAAGAGTAATATTTCTCTTTATGTATTATAACTCTTAAAAAGATATTATCGATCAATTTAATAGAAACGATAGGTTATAAAAATTAAGGGAATGAAAAAGTAATCATTTTGTGAGCTTATTCTTTTTATGGATTATCTCATGTGGTATATATGATTGCGTTGGTTAATAATTGCATTTTAAAGGATGCTCTCCATCATAAGAAGGAGGATATTGTGCCTGTAGATATAGGGTTGGGATGCTCATTTTCACTTGAGGATGGCAACATTTATAGAGAGAATGGCGAAGCAATTGCCATCAAAGGTATTCGTCAAGAGGTATTTAAATCCCTCGTCGAAAATAAAGGTAAGTACGTCAGTCGCTGCGATATTATTAAAGCAGTATGGGGGAAAGATGACTTAACGATATATAATGCGTCACTGACTCAACAAATCTATTTACTCCGGAAAGATCTTGAGCCGTTGGGTTTGAAAGAGTATTTGGTATCTAATCCACGCTATGGATATCGTTTGAATACTCCACCAGCTTTAGTCAGGAAAAAGAACCAGGGGAATGATTCTGAGCCTATAGAACGCAGAAAGAGGTCGTTACTACCGGGCAACATATATCATTGTAATTTTAAAGCAATTACATCAATGGTTATCATATTAATATTGGTGTTATTAATGGCCTTTTTTATCTATTGCTAATATTGCAGGAATTCACTTTTCATCAATTATTGAAACTCTCTGTTGTAATACCACTGTGGCTCTAATGCATTAAATATGATGCTTCCCGGCGCGGGTGAATACTTAAAAATTAAACATGGATGATTTCTCGCGCATAGGTTCTGAAAAAAATTAAGCATATAATTGCGCTGGCAATGTGCATTTTTGCATCACTCTTATCAGTTTTCCTGCTTATACTTTTTAGTAGTATAAATATTAGTGGGTAAAGTGAATGCCCGAAACAAATCCTTTGTTAATGATTAACCCATTTCAGCAAAATAATGCCCGGGATATTTCAGAAGGATATGCATAATTTTATCAGACTATTTTCCCACATAAATAGCCTTTAGTTGTTTGCTTGGAAAATATAGATCTGAGTGTAATGATAAGAGAGCGTCTTTGATGATATCAACAGTATGCAAGTGAATAATGACTTATCATAGTAAATCATATTGTTAGTTCTTTACTCCCGAAATTTAAAAAAACATGTTCTACTTTTTAAAAGCTTGCCATGGGTAATTAATTTTATGACTAATTAAGGAGGAGTTATGGTTATTAGCGACCGCGGTATATCGTTAATTAAAATGTTTGAAGGATGCCGGCTTGATGCCTATCAGGATTATGGTGGTATCTGGACTATTGGATACGGCTGGACGCAATCCGTCGACGGGGTTCCCGTTGGCAGAGGAATGCGTATCGACCGGGATAAAGCTGAAGAATTACTTCGAGGGGGGTTAGTTAACTATGAACGAGAAGTAACCAGGCTGGTAACAGTCAGCATCAATCAGAATCAGTTCGATGCATTAACCAGCTTTAGCTACAACGTAGGTATAGATGCATTTAGAAAATCGACTCTGCTTGAAAAGTTAAATGCCGGTGATTACTGGGGCGCAGCGGAACAATTTTTAAACTGGAATAAGGTTAAAGGTGTGCCATTGCCGGGATTAACGCGGCGACGGAAAGCAGAAAGCGAGCTGTTTCAGTCATGATGAATTTGCGTGGGAGGCTTGTAATAACCGGGCTGGTTATCGCTGCAGCGTCTCTTCTATTTACCAGCGCAAAATATTATCGCGCACAGTATTTGCAGGAGAAAAAACATAACCAGCTTCTTGGTGCTGAATTGGTCGAGGTAAAACACACCCTTGAAGCGCTGCATCTACGAAATAAAGCATTAGCGGAAGCCGATGCCCGCTATATCAGGGAGCTGGACAATGCAAAAACAACAATTGAAGAGTTGGAGCTTAATGTTGCTACTGGCCGTCAGCGGCTGCAGCTCGCGGCAACCTGCCCGCGAGTGCCGCCAGCCGCTCCCGCCTCCGGCGTGGATGATGGTGCCACCCCGCGACTTACTCATGCCGCTGAACAGGATTATTTTGCCCTCAGAGGCGGCATTACAGCGGCGACAATCCAGATAAAAGCATTACAGGAGTATATTCGTACTCAATGCCTGAAATAATAGAACAGTTTTAAATGCTATTTTCTGATTATTTTATTTTAACTTTTCACAGGCTTCAAAATCGCCATGTAAGTTCAGGGAAATTATATGATTAATATAGTGAATACCCAATTGCTGGGCTATTGTTTACTGGCATCTGCGTGGGGCGGCGGCGTCAAGTTTTTACAAATGATGAAGAGAAAAGGGCGCCAGCCTTTACTCTTGTTATTTATTTGCCAAATCATGACGTCGTGCTTTGTAGGTTTTATTTTTTTTGTTTTTTGTCAGGCGGAATCTATTGCTGCAATGAGTACGCTTTCAATCTGCGCACTGGCAGGGAGTATTGGCGATCGGGTCCTGTCAGAATTATGGAAAAGAGTAGGCACCCTGCGCAATCGAATTAGCTAGCTTTTGATGCTCCCGATAGGAAGCAAACCGTGGCTGGTCTTTTGATATTCACCAACGGCATTGACCGTGCCGTACGGCCTAGGCTTTAAAGGAACTTAATGGCGATGCCCAATGGAGCAGGCCGTATTGGTACTTTATTTTGAGTTAACTTAATCAGACGGGTTGGCGTGATATAAATTGGTATTATTTTCAATTAATAATATTGGCTACTGCGGAGGAGATTGAATAGTTACAGTTAATTAAACTTCATTATGTATTTTTCATCTCTATTATTGCCACACGAAAATGCACGCTGAATAACTTCAGTCCATAATTCACTCCTGCCCGCAGCGGCAAGATCGGCGCTCTTGAGTATTAAACGTTAAGCATTATTGCGTAGAAAGCTTCAAGGAATACCTATTGTGTAATATTACTGGCGCTGACGGTTTTATAATGAATACCTCATTAGGGTAGCTGGCTACCCTAATGAGGGCAGAGGATGCGCGCTATGGCTGATGTTTGAGGTAAGGCTGTCGGCTTTGTCGTGAAAACTGGCAAACTTGGCCAGTCGGATTAATGTCTATTATTGCTTATTGAGCGAGGCAGCGGCTGATTCTCCACCGGGTATTATGAATAAGTAATAAATTTGCAGGCTATTTTTTTGTATTGCTCACTGTCTGGATACAGCGTTTGTTCCCCTTTTGCTGCGCTATGCGGCCACCGTCGCGTATAACAGGGCGGTGAGTATCATCATTAAGGCTCCTCCTGGCATGGTGTTACGGCTTGGTCCAAAAAGCGCAGATAAACTGAAGAGAACTCCTATTATCGCCAGGAGGCAATAGAAAATAATCCCCGCCCTGGTTCAGAGCTTTGGCATGCCGCCAGCAGGGTAACGAGCGTATAAATACACGGCAGCAAAGAGGCGAATATCGATATCAGGATAATAGCCTGCAACTGTGCTGCCGGCATGAATTAAGCGGCGATCGTCAATCCCACGGATATTAATACGCCGATAAAGATTAAACCCTTCATCGGCACATCGTTTTTGTTCACCGTGGCAAATATTTCTGGGTTAGTCTCCGTTTCGCGCCTGCTTTGGGCGCTGCAGACTGTAAAATCAACCTACTATTGCTGTGCTGGATAGCGCTATCTGCAGATGAATACTCTCGGATGTTAATGTGCCAGTAAGGCGAAGATGATGATATACGTTTACTCCAGTTTTGCCTGTCGTAGCATGAGTTTGGCGCCCCACGTTGTCAGCGCGACAATTTCATCCTGATCCAGCCCGAAGGTATCTTTGAGCACCGTCATCGCCTCGGTACCGTAGAGCACTGACATCAGCATAATCAATTTTTGTATTTTCTCGGCAGGGAGCTGGGATTCCAGCGGTGCCAGGGCGTCAGTAAGCGCTTCCCGGCGGTTACTCTTTTTGAGCAAAATCTCGTGCTCTTCACACTCCTTTTCTTCATGTCGGGCCTGCCAGCGTTGCTGTGAAATACGCATTGCATCACGCATTAGCCCTTCATGGGAGTAAAGTTCCCCGTATCCCCAGCTTAGTAATCGGGTGATATTTTCTTCAGCATTATCGCCCATGGCAGGCCTTTCAATAGACCCGATTACCCGTTTGACAACATATTCAACGAACTCGCTGTGAGTCGAAAAGTAGCTTCGCAGGGTGACTTTCGCATACTCGGCTTCGCGGGTTATCTCTTCCGGGGAAGGAAATTTATCTTCCTTATAAAGTTTAAGTGCCGCGTTAACCAACCGTTCAAGGGTTCGGCGTCGCACGGGGGACAAGTTATTTTCGTCGAAAAGCTGCATTTTTTGGCCCGGTTAATAAAAAATATCACAAGTGATAAAAATAGCTTGAATGATATAAAATATTAGCCTAATTTCGTATTGCACGATATCAATCAATATTTCAGCCCTCATCACGGAGTGAGTTGTATGGCCAAGTTTGTGTATGTCATAGGGACTGCGGATACCAAGCTGGATGAGCTAGTCTGGCTGAAAACCCGGCTGCACGCCGCGGGTGTGAATGCGCGTATTATTGATGTATCTACCGCAAGCGCGTCAGCGTTATACGAAAATGGCAAGATAGATATTTCGTCATCGCACATTGCCGGATACCACCCGGAAGGTAGCTCGGCCGTCTTCTGTCAACAACGGGTAAAAAGTGATCCACTTACCGTCACCACCAACGGTCTA